>JALHOR010000096.1 GCA_022842885.1 Anaerolineae bacterium | reverse complement strand
GCTGCCCCACGCGGGTTTTATCCACTTCAAAATGCGCCCGACGCACGGGGCTAAAAATGGCATCTACTGGCAGTTCACCAATCGGCAAGCGTCCACGTTCTTCGGCGGGGCTGTAGCCGCGTCCGGCACGCACTTCAAATTCAATTTCAATGTGCGCGGCAGGATCATCCACCGTGAATAAATACAAATCCGGGTTGACAATCGTCACATCGCCCGGCGGCAAAATATCGGCAGCGGTGACAGTACCTTCGCCACGATGTTCCAAACGCAAGCGGGCGCTTTCGGCACCATCATGCAAAATCAAACGCAGTTGCTTTACTTGCAAAATTAACTGCGTCATATCCTCGCGCACACCCGGAATGGCGGAAAATTCATGATGAACATCCGACACGCGAATGCTGGTGATGGCAGCCCCCGGCAGCGATGACAGCAGCACGCGGCGCAGCGCATTCCCCAACGTCAGACCATAACCACTTTCCAGTGGTCCGATGATAAAGCGTCCATAATTGCGCGTTACGGACTGGCTTTCCACCTTATGGGGCAACACCATTCCTCCGGTAATGCTATCCAAGAGGGAGGTGCTGCTAGCGACAGGGGTAGAAGGATAAACAGGCGGCATGGAAACTCCTCAAAACACTACACACGGCGTTTTTTGGGCGGGCGTACCCCATTATGGGGAACAGGCGTCACGTCGGTAATCGAGCGCACTTTTAAACCACTGCCTTGGATAGCGCGAATAGCCGCTTCGCGCCCCGGTCCCGGACCCTTCACAAACACATCTACTTCTTTCATGCCGTGCTGCTGCGATGTTTCGGAAGCAGTTTGCGCTGCTAACCGGGCGGCATAGGGCGTGCTTTTGCGGCTGCCCTTAAAGCCCGATGTGCCAGCACTTGCCCACGTCACCACATTGCCCGATTGGTCGGTCATCGAGACAATCGTGTTATTGAAGGTGGCATAGATATGTGCCTGCCCATACGGGATATTCTTATAGACCTTTTTTGTAGTACGGCGATTGACTTTCTTTGCGCGTGCCATTCTTTTTCTCCTGCACTTAGCGATTGGCGTTTAGCGTTTGGGCGGTGGATGCCGCACGACTTGCCGATAAAAAGAACCACCAGAGCCACACTCTGGCGGAGGAATTTACCGCACAACAACGAGGGCGAACCGCGTAACGCTACCGACTGTCCACTATTTCTTGGTTGCCCCACGCCGACGACCACGCCCGGGGACGGTTTTACGTGTCCCACGCCGGGTACGAGCATTGGTGCGGGTACGTTGCCCTCTAGCGGGCAAATTACGGCGATGCCGCAGCCCCCGATAACTTTGAATGTCTATCAGACGTTTAATATCCGTCGCCACCTGCCGCCGCAAATCCCCTTCAACCGTCAATTTGCCAACGGCTTCGCGCAGTCTTTGTAAATCGGCTTCTGTTAGGTCGCGCACGCGCGTATCGGGATTCACTCCCGTATCCGTCAGAATTTTTTTGCTAGTGGTCAGACCAATGCCAAAAATATACGTGAGTCCGATTTCGACACGTTTATCACGCGGCAGGTCAACACCTTCGATACGAGCCATCTCAAAAACTCCTTAGCGCCGGGCGCGGTTAGCCCTGCTTTTGCTTATGCTTCGGATTCGTGCAAATAATCATCACGCGCCCATGCCGTTTGATCACACGGCACTTGGGGCAGCGGCGTTTGATAGAGGCTGAAACTTTCATGATAGGTCTCCACCTACGGTCTTTAACAAAACGGCAATGATACATCATTGTCGCAAAAAAATCTATGCTGTGTTTTATAAACGGTTTTATCAATGACCGGGGAATGCCAGCATAACGGGGAAAATTTTACCCGCCGAATGATTATAATCGAATAAGGGAATTTTGAACAGGGAGAGGTTTTGACCGGGAATAACCCGGTCTATGAGGGGATTAGCGGCTTAAATCCACTTCGCTGATGGTGGTTTCACAATGTTCGCATTGGTAAGTGCCAATCGTTTCCGGCATCCCCATCTTGGTCGCCACCACTTTGGGCCACGTCTGCACGCCCAAAAGCATAAATTCACCCTGATGATGACAAGTTGGGCAGCACGCCTGAATTGTAGTGGGGTGCTGGAGAATGGTGGGGTTTTGTACTGTCATCATGGTTTGCTCCTTCAGGTTGAACTGCTTTTATTATGGCACACTGGCGGCAAATGTGTTGATAAGGTCTGTGCATATTTATTGACAGATGCGCCATACCATTGTCTATACCTCAAGAACGCTCCAAGCAATGTTTTAGTTCCCGCTTTGCCCCAACCTAGACAAAACCCCAACATCTATCCCTAAACGGCGGTTGTGACCGGCGCTAAATGCCGATACCAATAATGATAAGCTTCTTGGAAGCCCAATTGTTGATACAGGCGTTGGGCAGTCGTATTAGCATCGTTCACTTGAAGATAGGCATGGTGTGCGCCTTGTTTTTTGCCCCATGCCAATAACGTGTGCATCAAGCGTTTGCCGTAGCCTTGCCGCCGATACGGTTCACCCACCACCACATCAAAAATCCCCACCCACTCTTTATCTTGGACTGCCAGCCCAACGGCACAAATTACGCCATTGGCATCATGCAGAACCGCATAATACGTCGGCAACTGCTGAAGCATTAACATCTGATGCAGTGTATCTTGGTGTTGATTGGGAACTTGGTTGAGTGTGGTATAGGCTTTGAACCAAGTTGTCGTCAGGCGATAACTGCCCGGAAAAGTGCTAATGGTCGGCAGTTGTATTTGCCCTAGCGCCACCGTTTGCAGGTGTGCCATCGCCCCGTTTTCATACCCGCGATCTTTGAGTTGCGTTTCCAAATCTGGCGGCTGACTATTTTCTGTCAATTTAAAAATAGCGGGCTGCTGTTGCTTATGATACAACGTCTCGCAGAAGGCGATTTTCTCACGGACATCCAGCGATGAGCCATATAACGGATAAATGGCATTGGCGCGACGGGTATACCCCATACTATAACGCAGTAACCAACCGTCGTAATGCCGATTGATGAGCGCCGGCATGGCGCGAGAGGCAATTTCTTCCAGCGTTTGAATGAAAGTTGAATCTGGCATCTGTTTCACCATTCATCAAAATAACATTTAACCTTATTTTAATAGCGAAACAGGTGCATAGATAGTGAATGATTCTTAAGTTTGTTGAACAGGCACTTGGACGGCAGGATGTTCCAAGGTGTTCAGGGCAGCAAATTGGGCTTTCATCTCTTTTGCCGCCAAGGCGTACCCGCCATCGGCACCATCTACAAAATGCACCTGTCGCCCAAAACGGTCAAATACCAAGCAGGTCATCAGTGCGTATTGAGAAGGCTGAATGCCATATACCACATCGCCCACTTGCCGCCGCGATTCCAGATACTCGCGCAAGACTGCCCGCTGTTCCGGCGTGCCAGAAATAACCATGCGTAAGGTATCGTCAAATTTTTCATGGTCGGTCGATTCCATGACCACTTTTTTGTAATTATCCCAGATGTTGTCCCGATATTTCCACAAGAAATAACCGCCAATGCTGTAAACCATCAGTTTTAATCGTGCCATCAAACCGAGTGTTTTCTGGCGAATTGCCGTTTCGATTTTGAATTTCTGCGGTTGGGTTGCTACTCGCATCCGGTCTCGATCAATCGGATGGCGGGTGAGGCTGTCGCCATACAGGTGTTCAATTTTGCGAATCACATCTCGATAAATCAGGCGATTGTGTTCTGAATCGCCGCTGACTGCCTGCACAATCAAACTCAGCGTTTCGCCATGCGGTGATGGCAGTTCATTCCAGCGGCATTCAAACCCACTAAAATCCGCTTCTATCGCTTCGCCCGTGTCTACAATCTGATATTGTTTGCCGCGAGTGGGGTCTTTGAGCAATTTATCGGCATACCCCAAGCCGCCGCCGCTAAAAATCGCTTGCTGAAAATTATCCGACATCCGCAGTTTCGCCACGCGCACGCTGTAACCTTCAGCGATAACATCCCGCACAGGCACAATGCCAATGCGTAAATCTAGTTGGAAAAAATCGCGTGCCAACCGCTGCACTGCAATAAGCGCCCGTTGTGTTTGCGGCAACACTTCTTCCGGTACAACCATCGTTGCGCCATCCCCGCCGAACACAAACGGCATATCAATGCCCGGCAGCGTGTTAAGCAGTGCCGTAATGGTCGCGGCGGCAACCCCGTTGACTTCTTTGTAACGTCCGGCTTCAATCGCTTTGGTAGACCCGCGCACATCGGAGATAGCAATGACCCAACCGTGCGGCAGTTCATGATAATTTTCCGGGACGGTAATTTCTGAAATATGATGAATATTCGGTAACTGGGAGAAAAATTCAGGATTACTCATGACCTAACCTCTTCTGCTAAAACGCTTATGGCTTATTGCTATTGTAACGCACCTCACTCACAGACAAGATGTATTACCCGAATAAAGATTGGATTAAAAAATATATTTAAATGATTTTAGAATACAGAATCAACGGAATTTTAACTAGCGGTGGGCAAGCGGCGGTTTTTCGACAATAGAAGCATTCCGGTATTCCTGTTATCATCGCCACCAGAACAGGTCACTTGTTGAGGAACATAACGGCATTTATGCCGATGCGATGCCTATGAAACTACGTTTTTTTTGCTTGTGGGGACTGCTGTTTTTGGCAGGGTGTAATCTAGGCGCTCCAGCCGAGCCAACGCCGATTCCGGTTGTTACGGTGCAGACCATCATCGTGACACCCACGCCACTGCCTATCCGCGAGACAGCGACCCCCACCCAAATGCCGACACTTGCCAACACAGAAACAGCAACTATCACCGCTTCGCCCACCTTCACGCCAACCGCTTCGCTCACCCCCACTGTCACGCAAACACCTTCGATTACGCCTTTCCCTGCGCCGGGTTTCTTATTTGACCGTTGGGAACAAATCGAGCTACCTACACTTTTGCAAGATGGTACGACGATTCCGTTAGTGGTTTTTACCAATAGCAATGACCGCCAAACGATTACCAACTTGGCGACGGCACAGCCAGAAAATACCGCCATGACGGTCTTTGTGGTGCAGCCCGAATTTCCAGAGGCACGATATGCACTTCTGGAATTGACTGCCGCAACTGGCAAACGCATTTTTCCAGCCGCCGCCGGCACCGCTATCGCGTATTTCAGCGAAGCACCGGGCGCACAAGGCTTATATATCCTGAATTTGGCGAATGGTTTGAGTGGGCGCGTGGCAGCCATTTCTTCGCTGGTGCAGCGTGGCTTATACAGCCCACCGCAGTGGTCGCCGGATGGTGAAACCTTGGCGCTGACGCTGGCAACCAGTTATGACATGGATATTTTCCTATATGACCGTGGGGGCGCAGGACGCACCAATTTAACCAATTCTGGCGCTTACGATTTTTTCCCGGCATGGTCGCCCGATGGTCGGTATTTGGCGTTTGTGTCGGATAGAGCCACTTGCCCCAGTTGGATTCCGGGCGATGCTAATGCGTGCGATGCCTTGACGGATACGCCGCCGGTAGGTGGGCAAGTGTATTTGTTGGATGTGGAAACCGGATTCGTGCAGCAGGTCTCTGACCAATTTGTGACGGAGCCGCCGCACTGGATTAATAATGCAACGTTGGCATTTGCCGCAGGCAACCAAGCGGATTTGCTGAATCCCACGCGCACGCTATGGTTGGCAAGCGTGCCGGGTGGTACGCCACGCCAACTACTGCTCAATAATGATGCGAGTGCCTTATATCTCTCAGATGTGTGGTCGCCGGATGGGACAGCCGTTTTATTCCAATATAATACGCCTTCCACCAGCGAAATCGTTTTGATGTCTACCAATGGGCAAATATTGCGGCGGCGTGGGGACGATTTATTATTCCCACGCTTCGGCATGGCTGCCGCGTGGTCGCCGCGTGGCAACCGCATTGCGATTGGTGGTACAGGTGGCGATTGTCCTTATGGCACGCGCGTTGTGGATACGACCTTTGATTTTACGGCAACAGGCAACCCACCGCCAAGCATGTGCGAACCGCTGTTTGCGCCGAATGGCAATGCGTTAGCGTTCACGGGCGTTAATTCTCAGCGCGATAGAACCAACCCCGATGGACGGGTGGACGTATATGCCGCTGATGCTAATGGTTTTAACGTCAAAAATCTTTCGATAGATTTGCGTGGCAGCATGGCATTCATTGGCTGGTTAGGTGGGGGATGAGCGCCTGTGTGCGTTCTCACACCTGTCACTAGATAAACATTTTAAAATATCCCCTACCCCTAGCACCCTTTGCAGCCCTCACCCTAAATCCCTCTCCCAAAGGAGAGGGACTTTAAAACCCGTGTTGGGTTTTATCACCCTTCGCCTTTGCGATAATGCAGGTTCGGTAGGGATACGGCATGCCGTGTCCCTAACCCAAAAAAACATATTAATTTTTCTTGACCTTTTGTAAACACAGGTTTAGTCTTGCTGCAATCGCCTCACACCAGCGCGGCATTGCGATATGCCCGCGTGAGGGTATCTACGAGAATCGGGACATAACTGCCGCCTTGCCCATTGCGATGCCACGCTAACCACAATGGGTCATGCACATAAAAAGTATCGCCCTCATAGCCCGCCACCACCAGCCAATGCAACCCCGGATTGGTGGTGATAATTGGGTTAGCAAATTGCAGCGATAAATAATTGACCAGCAAAATCACAGGTCTGCCGACAGACAGTGGCTTTTTGAGCGTTTCAAGCGATTCGACGGTTTGTTGCAAGCCCGCGACCATACTCAGCCGATAATTAAAGCGCCCTGCCAAATCCATCAGATTTTGTGGCAGAGTTCTACCGGGAAAAATATCCGTCAATGTTTTGACAGTTACATTGTTGGCGACTTTATTATGATACTTGAGCATCATCAGTACGCACGCCTGTCCACAATCAAAAGCTCCGGGTGCGGTCACAGTATCCACTTGCGATACCCATGGCACTTCTAATAAATTCGCCGATGAATCTACCGCGCTATCCAGCAATTTCATGAAGACTTGCACACCATCGGTTGAACTGGAAGCAGACCAACCGGTTGTATGCTTCCACCAGATATAGCCGCCTGCTTCCGTGCGTGATGTGGCATCTACCTCTACGCGCTGCCCCGTGCTGAAACTGGTATTGGCAACTAATGTGCTGGTTGTTCCGGCGGCACTGCGGACGCGCAGCCCATTCGTCACCACTTGAAACGTTAATTTTTGCCCCGGCGCAGGTTTGAGCGGTTGGGGCGCAGGCGGCGTATTGTCTACCGCTTCCATCAGAATTTCGCTGCGATTTTCCCGTTCTGAGGCTGACCAACCATCGGCATGTTTCCACCACACAAAGCCATCGCGCACTATCCGCGAATTGGGGTCTACCGTGACGATTTCACCTTTTTGCAGCACCTTGTCATGGATAATGGCACTGGTTCGGAGTATCGGTTCGCGCCGCACGCGCACATCGGGGACTAAAACACGAAATTGTTGAGGCATATTTATTCCCTCACTGTTTGAATGCTGTCATCAATTGTTTGAGTCGTTTTACGCAAAATTGACCGCTAACGGCTTTTTTTATATGGTGATTGTAACGAAACTCATTTTATCTAACACCATCATTTGCGGATTTATCGTGGATTCCTTCACCCTCTTTTTCTACACATTTTTGTTCGGCATCATTTTTCTGGCAAATGTAGCGGTGCGGATTGGCAGCACCAATACATTGTATCGGTTGTTGGTGGGCAGTTTGCTACTGTTGATGGCCCTCTGGATTGGCAGAATCTTATTTGATACCGGGCGCATTCCGGCGCAAATGGCAGTTGCCTATGCCACAATAAGCAGTGTTTTCTTTCTGGCGTGCGTCAGCGCGAGCATAGACAGCGGTTTCCGGCAAGTGCTGGCGAAGACCCTGTTTCGGCACACAGGCTATAACCCCGCTTCGATTGTGCATACGTTGGCACTCATTCTCATAACCGCCGGGGTTATCGTCGTGTATGGCACGTTTGTGTTGAATGGCGGGTTACAAGGCATGGCTGCCAATGTCGCCGCAGAACGCCAAGCCGTAGAAGCCGCTGGTACGGCGGATTACGCCGGTTTTATTGAAATTTTGGGGATTTACATCGTGTTATCCCTGTTAGGGGTCGGGCTATTTGTCCGGCGTGGCATCCGGGCAACACTGCAACGGTTGGGCGTGCGTTTTCCGGGCATCGGCGAATGGACAGCAGGCATCGGCTTTGGTTTGGCGATGTATGTTTATGTGGTGATATTGTCCGTCATCCTCAATGTTATATTGCCGCCAAGCGTGAATCAGGGGTTATGGGGTGTCAGCACCCAAACGGATGACACGCTGCTCTATGGATTTTTGATGGCGTTTTCCGCCGGGGTGGGCGAAGAATTGGTTTTTCGCGGGGCATTGCAACCCATTTTTGGCGTTTGGTTGACCTCGCTCGTGTTTGTCATCGTACACACCAACTACACTTTTACGCTGTCGTGGGTGATAATAGGCATTCATGCGTTGATTTTTGCTTGGCTGCGACAGCGGGCAAATACCACAACCGCCATGATTGCTCATTTTACCTATAATTTTATGCCGTACTTGCTGATGGCATGGTTGGCATAAACACGCGATTTGATTTTGATAACCCATGACTCGGATTATTTTTGTGGCACTGCTGCTCATGCTGAGTGGGATGGCACAGGCGCAGACGCCTTCGCCCACCAGTGCCACCGACCTTGCCATAGAATTGTTTGCCGATTTGCGCTTCCCCGGTGAAATATATCTGGAAGCGGTGATTCCTTTGCCTGCGGCTGATGTTGTGCAAGTTGAATTGGTGATTCAGGCACAAGCATTGCCGCCCATGCGTGTCACCTTCCCGCCCGAAGTTTATGCCTTTGCTGATGAATATGTGATTGCACGCTACACTTGGGCAATCACGCCAGAAACACAACCGCCCCTATTTTCGACTGTGACCTATGCGTGGCGGATAACGACTTCAGCGGGACAGGTATTTGGTGCCGGCGATAGCATTACGTATGCCGATGAGCGTTTGGATTGGCAAGAAACGCTCCTGCCCAACGTGCCGATAACCTTGATGATTCCGGCGCTATTGTCCATCAATTTACGGTCACTGGACGCCCAACTGACGACCCTGTATCGGCGTTTACAGGCAGATAACGGCGGCAATCATGCGTTTCGCTTTTTGCTGCTGCCGGATGCCGTGCCGCTAGGCTGTGATGAGGATGCTGAGGGCAACCCGATTGTGATTGCCAATTTTATCAACCTCACCCAAGAAACTTTGCCTTGCGATGTGCGCCTCGCGGAGCGTGCTTATCAAAATTCAGATTATGACCTGTTTGTTTTATCAGAACCGGGTGAAGCATTTTTTGTGCTGCGTCCGCCGATTGTGACCACTTTTTATGCTCCCATCTGGGAAGAATATGCTGTTCCAGCATGGTTTCGGGCTGGTTTGGAACGATTTTATATCGGTACTGGCGGAAACCGTTTACAAAGTGTATCGCGCAACGCCATTCTGCAAGCTGGCACTCCCCTGACATTGGAACAGATGCAAACTGAGCCAACCGATAGTCGTGAACAAAATATCTGGCAGGCACAAAGTTATGGCATGGTCTTATATATCGCGTGGCAAATGGGTATTGAGCCAACGTTTGCCTTGGCACAGACCGAAGATTTTGTGACAGCCGTTGAAGCGGCACTGGGGATGTCTTTAACGACTTTAATTGCGGATTGGAGTGAGTGGGTTTTGACAGATGATGCTGTGCGCGTTTACAGCTACAGCATTTATACCCGCACGACGCCCACGCCCACCGCAACTTTTACGCCGACCTTGACCCGTACACCGCGTCCGCCAACGGAAACACCCACGTTGACGCCCGATTATTCGCCGACGCCGCGCCCTAGCCGTACCCCGCTGCCACCGACAGCGACCATTACGCCGCTGCCCGCGCAAAGTTTTTCGCTGCGTTCAACGGCTGTGCCAACCCCCATTCCGGCAACGATTGCCAACAGCCCGATTTCAGGTCTCACGCTGCCCCAAGTGGTTGTCGGCGGGGTTGTGCTGGCAGCCGGGATTGTGTTATTGGTGTTGTTGTTCCGGCGGCGTGAATAGGATGATATGTGATGCTTAATCTCTATGATTTTTCTTTGGATGACTTGACTGCGTTGCTAACCGAATGGGGCGAACCCAAATTCCGGGCAAAACAAGTGTGGGAATGGCTCTATGATAAGCGTGTCAGCACACTGGACGCGATGACCAATTTGCCCCAATCTCTGCGTGACCGCCTGAAAACGGAAACCGTCATTGGCACGCTGCAAGTCGCCGCTGAACAAAGCAGCAAAGATGGCACGCACAAACGCCTTTATCGTCTGCCGGATGGTCAGTTGATTGAAGCGGTGCTGATGCCGTATGACGATGACCGCCGCACAGCCTGTATCTCGTCGCAAGCAGGCTGCGCGATGGGGTGCGTTTTTTGTGCGACCGGGCAGATGGGCTTTGCCCGTCAATTGACCGCAACGGAAATTTTTGAACAAGCCGCCCGGTTCGCTGTGGAATTAGCGACGCAGGGGGAACGCCTGAGCAATGTTGTGCTGATGGGCATGGGCGAGCCATTTCATAATTATGATGCCACCCTAACGGCTGTCCGGCGCTTGATGAACGATTTGGGCATTGGGGCGCGGCACATCACCATCAGCACCGTTGGGCTAGTGCCGCAGATTCGCCGTTTTGCCGATGAAAATTTGCAAGTGACGCTGGCAGTCAGTTTGCATAAAGCCACCGACGAAGAACGCACGGCGCTATTGCCTGTGAATAAACGCTGGAATCTGGATGAGTTGATGGCGGCTTGCCATTATTATGTTGAAAAGACCGGGCGACGCATCACCTTTGAGTGGGCAGCCATCGCAGGTGAAAATGATACTGCCTTAGAAGCACATAAATTGGGCAATCTGCTAAAAGGGCTAATGTGCCATGTGAACATTATCCCACTGAATCCCACTGGCGGCTACGCTGGGCAGCCTGCTCCTTTGGACACAGTGCAGGACTTTATTCGCATTCTGGAACACTATAGCGTGAGTGCTACAGTGCGGGTGCGACGCGGCATTGATATTGATGCGGGCTGTGGACAATTGAAGTCCGCGATTATCCAATTGGGTGATATTAAGCAGTAGAACGATTTGGCTCATGAAGTCCGGCGCAGCATTCACACCAACACCGGACTCAACAATCCATTATACGTGCAGCGGCTCTTCGGCATAAACGGGTGTCAGCCAATGGCGGTAGGCAGGCAAGCGCCCATTGACCGCTTCATGAAAGGTTTGGTGCAAGCGGTGCGTTATTGCGCCTATTTTGCCAGTGCCAATCTGCCGATGTTCGACTTGGGTAATGGCAGCAATCTGAACGCCCGTGCCACAGAAAAAGAGTTCATCCGCAATGTAAACTTCGGTGCGGTCAATATCGCGTTCAACAACTTCTAAGCCCAGATAATCGCGGGCGAGTTCGATGATGCTGCGGCGGGTGATGCCTTCCAGTAAATCGCTGGTGATGGGGGGTGTAATGAGCGTGCCTTTGCGTACCATCATGATATTGGCGGCGCTGCCCTCTGAAAGATGCCCATCATTGGTCAAGACCAGTGCTTCATCGTAGCCCGATAAAAGCGCATCCGATTTGATGAGCGAAGAATTGGCATACGCGCCGGAGACTTTGCCGCGTGCTGGAATCGCATTATCATCCACGCGCCGCCATGCGCTGAAGCACACATGCAGCCCGGTTTCTTCTTTGCCTTCGACATAACTGCCAAACGGAAATGCCGCCATCGTAAAATCATCGTCAATATCATGCAACCGCACGCCAATCGTCGGTGTAGATTTGTATGCCAGCGGACGAATATAACAATCTTCATGAATATCTTCGGTTTGCAGCAACTGGCGCAAAATCTCCGTTAGTTCTTCTGGCGATTTTTCCAGTTTGATTCGCATGAGCGATGCCGATTGAATCAGCCGTTCAAAATGTTCCAGCGGGCGAAACAAAAAGAGTTGTTCTTCGTCATCGTTCCAGTAGCCGCGCAAGCCACCGAAAACCGCCGTGCCATAATGCAGCGCATGAGTCATAATGCTGACGGTGGCTTGCTCAAACGGAACAATCTTGCCTTTGAAGTAAGCATATTGGGGTTGGGGCGAGCGTTTGGTCATAATGAGTATCCCTAATTATTGTGTGCAAAAAACGTTATCACTACAATAATCGGGGATAAGCCAACCACGCAATGAGTCCATCGGGTTTTTGCTAAAATCCGATGGTGAGACCCCGAATCAAAAGTCCTAAAACCAGCACCATCGCGCCTGTTGCCAATAACCAAGGCAGGATAGATGTGGTAGTGGCGGCGGGAGGCTGCGGAATGCGAGCGCGTTCTTCTGGGGTGGTGGCTTGGCAGCGGCGCAGTTCTAATTCCAGACTTTCCAGCCCTTTTTGCATTGCCCACCGATGATTGGCGCTAAAAATGGGTTTGAGCAAAAACGACAAATCGCGCAATAAAGGTTTTTCTGCTTGGATGTGCCATTCGTACTGAATATTCACCCACTCACCATCAGGTTCAAATGTCCAAATGCCGTAGCCCACAAAATCACCTTTTGCCTCTAACTTAATGTGTTGTTGCGATTCGACTTCTGTCACGCGAAAATCCCAACGCAGCGTGTACGGCAAAAAACCTTTGGTATACAACCTGATTTCGCGCCCAATGCCATTCGCATCGCCGGGTTTTAATTCTTTCACATCCAGATAGACGGCGGGCCACCAGCGCGTTAATTGCGTGGCATCGCCAATAACCGCCGTGACTTCTGCCAATGTGCCACGCACCCGCCAATAGGTCATGAAATGATAATCGTTGGCACTAGCACTGGTGATGTCTTGCGTCCGATGAGCTTGAATCATGATGGAACTCCTTCTTGATTGAACTTTATGTTTAACAAACGGTCTTTTTTTCAGGTTAGATTGCCCTGAATCATAAATATCCAATCAAAAAATAGGACTTAGGGGCTTTTCTTGGGCAGCAGCAAACTTAACACCCCCGACACTGCCGCAGCGATAGCAACCCATTGAAAGGTGGTCGTTAAACCGATACTATCTGCCAATCTGCCAATGATGAGGCTGCCAACCGCCCCGCTGGCGAAGATAAAACCTAACATCGAACCCGATGCAAAGCCTTTACCAGTCGGCAGCATCTCTTGTGCCAATACAATCAACAAGCTATGTGAACCGCCCGATAAGCCCCCGGCAGCAATTGCCAACAGCAGCGCCACAATACCATCGGTTGTCGGCAGCAGGAAAAATGCGGGTGCCGATAACACCATACTCACCATGGTAATGATACGACGGTCATATTTATCCGCGAGTGAGCCAAAAATCACTCCGGTAATCCCCGATGCCAACCAGAATAAACTGGTGATAATGCCATATTCAGACGGCGACCAACCCTTGGCTTGGAACAATGCCGGAATAAAATTGACCGACCCCGGTTGCGCCAAACCACGAATAATGACCATCACACCCAAAATCACGAAAGGCATAATACGCATCCGCAGACTTAATCCCGATTCAGCGGCAGTTTTGGTTTTTGCGGCGCGTGGCGCGGGTGTGCGAACCGGAATCGTCGTGGTCATCATGAAGACGGCTGGAATGGCGGCTAACGACAACCAAAAAATCGGCAGCACATTTGCTTGAAAGGTCACTTGACCGGGCAGCCCCAAACTACCTGTAAATAATGCCAGACTATCGCGGTTGGCAGCGTCCAATAAAGCGCCAATCAACGCTGGACCCAACGCCAGCCCAAATTGCCCAGCAAGGAAAAAATACGAGGTATTGCTGGCAGCGCGATTTTTACTACTTTCGGCGGCGTGCAGCGCCCCCACAGGATGAAACGCGCCACTGCCAAATCCCTGCAACACAAATGGAATCAGCATCAAAAAATACTGGTGCGTCAGCACTGCCAATAACAATGCCGACATAAACATCGTCACGACCCACGCCACACCGCCCGCACCATAGCGCCGCCCGCCCGTGCGGTCTGCCAGAATGCCAAAAAACGGCTGGCTGAGAGCGCCCGCCAATTGTTGGGCGCTGACAGCGAAGCCAATTTCCGTGTTGCTCATAGGGATAATAGACACGCTCAAGAACGTGAGCAGCACCACCCCCATTGACATAAAGGTATCATTGGTAAAATGCCCCAAACTTACCGACCAGAAAAGGCGGCTGCGTGGCAATGTCAGCATAGGAACTGTCCTTTTGGTTATGCATATTGAACCGCCAAAACGCCGAGAGAGCGTTCTTTTTGGTGGGTGATGCGTGGTAAAAACGACTCGTTTAGATGGTCTTTTAAACCCGCCGACGGCGCAAAGGTGCGCTGATAGTCGGGAGTTGCAACCGTTGATGATACACATACCATTCAATCAGCAAGATAACCAGTGCCGCTAGTGCCGCCCATGACCAATATTCTTGTAAACTAAGTTGTTCTTCGCCATCGGTTTGGGTAGCACCCCCGCCCAGATTCAGGGTCGCTAACGGGGCAATCTCGCTTTCATCCGTGCTGAATAAATTCACCGCAAATGAATAGGTTTGCCCATTGCCCGCGCTATCGGTCAGCGCCAGTGTGTATAAGCCGGGTTGGGTCGTGTTGGCAAAGACAATTTCTTCGCTATCCAGCACCACATTTTGCGGCGTGCCATCTGGCAGCGTGATGACGAGTTCACGGGCAGCCAGCGGCGGATGAATCACCACCGTTTCCCCCACCACCAATGAGTTCGGTACATTTAAAACAGCCGTAGGCGTGAACCATTCCAGCAAATTTGCCATCAAAATGGGGAACGCAATTTGCAGCGGCAAATCCGAATCACGCAGTTCAAACGGGATAATGACGTATTGATTGCCCGCATTTTCGCCCGCCAACAGCGCCGGAATATCGCCCACAGTGAGCAATGTCTCTAAACCGGGGGCAGTGATGGGCGTCAATTCACGGATGTTGATATTGTTTGCCTCAATGAAGGTTAGCAGGGGATGCTGCTGATTGCTGACAATTGCCGTACCGCCCGGCAGCGGTGCTTCTGCTCGCGTAAAAAATGGTGTGTCGGCGGGTGGATTGATAATGAGCATATCGGCGTTAGGCAGGGTTTCTGGCAGCCAATTGTTAAAAATATAGGCATCGTAAGCCTGCTGCGGCAGAGTTCCGCGCCCAGTATCGCCGCGGAATGTTTGCACGCCCGGTACACTCCGTAGCACCTGCTCCAAAAATAGATTGTCATCCGGCGAAAGCAGCAGCACGCGGCGCGTTGTCTCGCGCCCGGCGGTTGCCCAAGCAATATTATCCACTGGTAAATAATCCATTACCCCTTCGTCATAGACCAATTCGGCGCTGACGGTGGTGAAGGGACGGTCAATGGCAAAAACAAACGAGCGTTGGCTGTTGCCAGAAATGGTCTGCGAGGCTGAATCCCATAATTCACCATCTAAGCGCACCACCAACGATACTGCCGCCGCCTGACTACCAAAATTTTGCACTTGAGCGAATAATTGAGGTGCTTGTCCGGGGAGGGTGCGCGTGGCTAAAGCACTGATGGCAAGGTTATCGGCACTTTGTCCGATAGCAATATACGTCGGTTGGGGAATATTTTCGGGAAGTTTGCCCGCTTCGGCAGGGATTCTACCATCGCTGATGACGATGATATTAAAATTTTCTGCGCCTTCGGCTCCAGCGGCGGCTAATGTGAGTGCTGTTTGCCAATCCCCCGCCCCTGTTCCCGCTTGGGCATTGTTCAGCGCATTTCGCAATAAGCCAATATCGTTGGTGTAAGCGGTCAGCGGTTCGGCGATGCTGCCGACGCGAATCAGGCTCATTTCATCGTTTGTTCCCAATTGGTTGATAATTTGCCGCGCCTGATTTTTTGCTGCCTCAAAACGTGTGCCACCGTTCATATCCGTCGCATTCATACTCGCAGAAGCATCCAGCAGCAGCACGGTTTTTCCGGCGCTAATGGTGGCGACCACCTGTGCGGGACGAGCCAATGCCAAGACTAAACACGCGAGAATCAATAATTGCAACAACAACAAGAGATTACGGCGTAACCGCTGCCAAGGCGTATTGGCTTCTTTATCTTGCATCACCTGCTGCCACAAAAAATTACTACTCACCAGTATTTCACGGCGGCGCAAGCGCAGCATATACAATAGCAAGATGGGGATGGCAATGAGGGTGGCAAGCAACGCCAGAGGTGCCAAAAAGAGCATTGTTATATCTCGGAAAAATTATTTGGATGCTGCCATTTATTAAAGCATAACGCAAAGATGCACCAGCGCGAAGACACAAAGCAAAATTTCATGGATAATTCATAGCTGCGGCACAAAGCCGGGTCGCGCCAGTTTTTAAATTGCCCTTTTCATGACTGCCGACTATGATAAGCCGATATTCATAGCCTGTGTCAGGGGAAACTATTATGTCAAGCTATACACTCATGATTGCGCCATCCCTGTTAGCCGCTGATTTTACGCGCCTTGGTGACCAAATTCGTGAAGCCGCCGATGCGGGTGCGGGTTGGTTTCATATTGATGTGATGGATGGACGGTTTGTGCCAAATATCACGATGGGACCCTTCATCGTGGAGGCGGTGCGCCGCGCTACGGATAACCCGTTGGATGTGCATCTGATGATGTTTGAACCTGAACGGTATGTGCAAGCCTTCGCCAATGCTGGGGCAACGACTATCAGCGTTCATTATGAAGCCAGCCCGAATTTGCACCGTACCCTGCAATTGATTCGGGAAGCAGGCTGCCGCGCTGGTGTCGCCATCAATCCGCATACCCCGGCAAATGCGCTGGAAGCGATTTTATCCATGATTGACGTGATTAACGTCATGACGGTGAATCCAGGGTTTGGCGGGCAAACCTTCATGAGTGAAATGATGCCCAAAGTCGCCCAGTTGCGGGCATTGACGCTGGATAGACACCAACATATTGATATTGAAGTGGACGGGGGTATCAACCCAGAAACGATTCCGGCAGCAATCCAAGCAGGCGCGAATGTGTTGATTATTGGGACTGCCATTTTTAGTCATCCCGGCGGCATTACGACGGCAATGCATGAACTCAGCCAATATCTGGATGAAGCGGTGACAGATTAAACGAGTTTAACTGTATCTAAGAAAACAATTATTTCATCGTATTGTGCTGTTATCAGTGACCCACAGATGATTATAATGACCATAGAGCGAGTGATAATCACGCGCTGATAAACAGGATAAAGGATAATGCGAATGCAACGACGTTTTGGGCTGGCTTTTTTGGCGATTGCCTTGCTACTCGCCTTTAGTTTAACGGTCATGATTCCGGTGACATTTGCCATTGGCGAAGTCACCCCGACCCCGGCAGAGAATGAACCCGCAGCACCACCCGCAACGATGACGCCCCTGCCGCGTCCATCGGCGACACCGGCTGCAACCACTGCGCCGGATACTAATCCGGCATTGGGCGGGGACGTAGAAGCACTCTTGAACCGGGCATTGGAAGAATTACAAGCCGGTCAATTTGCTGATGCCATTGATACACTGACAGAAGTGGTTGAAATTGACCCCGATAATGTGACTGCCTATACCCTGCGCGGCGCAGCCTATGCCGCCCAGAACAATTATCAACGGGCGATTGATGATTTCACGCGGGCATTGGCGGTTGTGCCATATGATTGGGCAGTGTATGTGTTCCGGGCAGATACCTATGCCAACATGGGCGAACCGGGCGAAGCCATGTTTGATTATGATAAAGCCCTCGAACTCAATCCGCGTTATGTTTCAGCATATCAAAGCCGTGCTGCGGTTCACCAAAGTTTGGGGCAAACCGATGAAGCCGAATTAGACACGCTCATGGTACAAGGCATTACCCAATCCAATCGCGGTGCTTATCGGGATGCCGTCAATACGTTCAGCGATGTAATTGCCCTCGATGGTGGTGCCAATCGTATCAGCGCCTATGCCTACTACAATCAGGGGCTGACGTTCTTCTCGCTGGAAGATTATGAATCGGCGATTGAAGATTTTACGCAAGCGTTGGAAATTTACCCAGACATGCACGATTCATATTTGGGACGGGGTATTGCCTACCGGATAGAAGGCGATACCCAACGTGCTGGTGCTGATTTCTTGCGCCGCATCGAAATTTTGGAAGCCAATACCTTTGAAGATACGCTGGCTATCGGCGATGCTATCGAAATTGAAATGGCGTATGGCAATGTGTATCGGTTGACGTTTGAGGGCAATGCGGGGGATGTACTCGATATTGAAGCCCGCATGACTAACCCCGAAATTTTTGTAGACCCGCTGATTGTCGTGCTTGACCCAGACGGAAATCCTATCGCGGGCGATGATGATTTTGGTGGCAATCTCGATTCATTGCTTGAATCGGTGGAATTAACCGATGCTGGTACGTATACGGTCATTGTCAGTCATGCCAATGGTGGGTTTGATGGGGCTGTGCGCGTGCTGGTCAGCGAAAGCAACCCCGGCGCGTAACTGTATTTTTTAGGCATATCACCTGATGGCAGGGCGAGGCACATCTCGCCCCTGCCATGGGGATTCTTAATGTAAATTCTTACTTCTGTATTATTTGCTTTTCCGCTGCCAGCATCACCAATTCTCCATTACCCATCCCCGCATCTTCCATTTGCAAACGTGCGGCGGCTTCTGCCGAAAAATCGTCCTCAGTTGCTGCGAATTTTGCCTTTTCGGGAATATCTTTGCGCTGCTGCTGCAAGGTATACATCGTTGACCCCGTGATGATACCTTGAAAAATAGCCGATAGCGCCAGAAAAACAAATTGTATGATCTCTCGATTGCCATACGGGTAATCGGAAGCGATATTCAATGGCAAAATAAATACCAACGCACTCGCAATGGCGGCGATAATCCACACCCATGCTGCCTTAACATGCCGCTGCAACCACACAAACTGCACAATGGCGGCGGGCAAAAATAAGATTAAAATTTGATTCATGGGCGTGTCACTGCCGAAACTATTTTGGCTGTATAGCAGATAAAGAAAAAAACTTGCCAACCAACCCAACAGACTCACAGGCAGCCAACCGCGCATGGATTTTTTAAGCCCGCGCTCTACAACCAACATTTCTACCACTGCAATAATCATGCCCGGCACGACTGCCACCAACAAGGCATTTGCAATGCCTCCATATTGGAAAAAATTTTCAAAGGCTTCATAAATAGCGATTGCCAATATCCAACCGCCGATATGCCCGGCAGTCCAGATTGCCAAAAATTTCGTGGTACCAGAGCGATGTTTGGCTTTTTCATCATTCTTGGGTTTTAACATGCGGCTATCCCCCGATTGTCTTGGGCAAACTATTTTTTGTGTATTTCTTCGTCAAAGAGACGCGCTTAACCCGCAATGCGTTCCATACCGGGCATAGACCTATCTGATGACCATGGCGCATAGGGGGCTGCGGTCAACCGGGCTAATGCCACCAGCACGCGGTCATAATTCACCCGCCACCCGCGAAAATCATGCCAGGCTTGGTCTAAATCGGCTTTTAATGGTACGCCCCCGGCTGCCAATTCTGCGACTGCTTCATCAAATTCGGCGCGGCTAATGCTGATAATATCATCGGGTTGCGGGTTAGGATTGTGCGAAATATTGAAAAAATCAGCGATACGCCGCAGCGCGATATACCCAGCGCGGATACACACCACCACTTGAAAATCGCGCGGGGTATCCACGACGGCATCCAATAATGCTGCCGTATCCAAGACAGCACCAGCGGCTGTTATCCATGAATGTTCCGGTTGGGGTGAGCGAAAAAAGACCAAGACTACCAGCGATGTATGATTTTCTTCAATTTCGGCAAACCAGCCTTCCCATTCAGCAAACAAACCGGCTAAATCCGTGGTGGTGCCACGATTGCGCTGGAAACGCAGCAGCATAGTGACAGCCGAAGGCGGCGACCCCGCCCGTACTTCCAACAGCGATACCAACCGTTCTCGCTGTGAAAAGGCGCTGTAAATCGTCGGCAAATAAGCAATCAACAGCGCCACCATAATCATGCCGATAGCCGCATCGGTAAATGAGACAATGAGCAGTGGCACATTTTCGCCGCGCACTGCGGCATAACCCAACGTGAGCAGCGATGACCCACTCATCAACATCGAATCATACAGGGTGCCAGCGCCCAATGCCCAATAAATGGGTGTATAGCCAATAATCAACAACCCTAAATACACCACTGGCATGATGAGCAGCACGGTCGGACCAAAAAATGCCAGCACACGATCCCGTTTTTCATAGGATGGCGACCGATGCGTAAATAACAGAAAAAAGCGATACACATACCGAAAAATCTGGCGGGAAATCCAAACATTATCTGGACGTGGTAGCACAAACGTCCGTAGTGCCGATGTAATCGTGTAAATCACGATGAGTAAACCAAGCACCAATGCCAAAATTCTGAGCAGCAGTTCCGATGTGGTGTCCAATAATTGCCCCTTTAATTTATAGCCAGTATGATTTTAGCCCGAATTGTTTGGGATAGCGATTTTGCAAGCCTTTGTGAATAATGCGCTGCAAAAATAACCATCATCATGCCCATGAATCTGCTGATTGCTGCGGGTATTTTTCACCCTGAACCCGGTGGACCCGCCACCTATTTACATGAAATTCTTCCGGCGCTGCAAGAGCAGGGTTGGTCTGTACACGTTGTCACCTATGGCAATGCCGTCAGTGAAGGTTATCCCTATCCTATCACGCGCATTCCACGCCGCTTTTTGCCGCTGCGCCGCTATGATTATGCACGGGCGCTTGCCGCCGCCAGCCAACATGCCGATTTAATCTACGCGCATACGATAGATTTGCCGTTGCCCAAACACAAACCGCGCCTTATCAAAATTGTGGGCGACCAAGCATGGGAACGCTGTGTGCGCCGCCGCTGGATTCCTGATAACACGGATATTGATGTTTTCCAAAAACAGGCGTTTGGCAGCCTTGCCGAGTGGCAAAAACAATCACGCTCACGACAAGTACAAGCCATGAATGGCGTCATTGTGCCAGCGCAGTATCTTAAACAAATGGTCGTGGGTTGGGGGGTGCCAGAAACCAAGATTCAAGTGATTTATAATGCCCTGCCACCCATGCCAACTCCCCAATTTTTGTCCCAAGCCCAAGCCCGCGCTGCCCTTGGTTGGGATGCCACCCCCGTGTTATTGACGGCAGCACGTTTGACTCCGTGGAAAGGCATTGATTATCTGATTCAGGCACTCAACCATATTCCTGATGTGCGGTTGATAATTGCAGGAGAAGGCGATGATTTGCCGCGCTTGCAGGCACTCGCTGCGCCGCTGGCTGACCGTGTTATTTTTACAGGCAGATTGGCGCGAGAAACGTTGTATCACTACATGCAAGCCGCTGATTATTTTGTGCTGTATTCCGGTTATGAGGGCTTGCCCCATACATTGTTAGAAAGTTTGCGCGTAGGAACACCTGTTATCGCCAGCAATAAGGGCGGCAACCCAGAAGTTGTGCAGCACAATCGCAACGGCTTACTTGTGCCGTACATTCAGCAGGAGGCATTGGTAGCAGCGTTGCAAACTGCTTTTCAGCCGGGCAAACGCCAGCAGTTTGCATCGAATACCCACATTGGCATGGAACGCTTCGCTTTTGCGACGATGGTGAGCGCAACCAATGCCTATCTACGCCACTATCTTTAAATTGCCTGAAGCCTAAGACGGGATAATTTGCCCAAACCCTTATTTGTAGGGGCGAGGCATGCCTCGCCCCATATGCACCAAGTTAAGGAAAAGTAAGGTCGAATTGCTCCCAGAGTTGGAAAGCGAGTGGGTTGGATTTTCGTCGGGAATGGCGTGGCAGCGCGACCAGCAGGGTTCGCAAAC
>JALHOR010000095.1 GCA_022842885.1 Anaerolineae bacterium | reverse complement strand
ATGAGATGAAGCGCCGCAACAGCAAATACGGCATGGTGACGATGTGCATTGGCGGCGGCATGGGTGCAGCGGGCATCTTTGAGAATTTGAATTAACTCCATCCTGCATCCATTGTCTGTAATGAGATGGCACTTCACAAAGTCATTGAGTTTTCAGCGGTCAGCCTTTGATGTTTAACGACTTATATGGACTGAGTGGTTCGACTCAGCACTCAGTCCTCAGCACTTTCAGAAACAACTTTGGCGGTCAATTCAACGATTAATCTGCTCTAATGCCTGCTGCACAAATACCCGTTTTATTGCTTCATATCCTTAAATAAACAGGCGTTCCCAGCGATTGTTGGGAACACCTGTTATCTACTTTAGTAGCCTTGTACCTCATAGAGAATACCGGAGAAACTCACCGCATCTGGCGCGAGAGCAGCAGCAGCATCCGCATCGCCCTTTAGTTGGTCGAGCAAAAATGCCGTTATGAAGTGATTTGCCAAGTCATGAGCGCGGTACATATCCCACACTGAATCGCTACACAGAAAATAGAAATCCTTGCCGAACATATCAACAGTGGTCGGGGCATCTTCGCAGGTAGAAGTGAACATATTGTGGTCGCCAAGCTCAAAGGCAACGAGGATTTTCTCGGTGCTGGCGATATGATCGTAAATCATACGGCTGCCCCAATCGAAAGGTACGGTGCCATCGAGTGTACCACTCATCACGAGAGTAGGCAGGGTGATTTCTGCCAAGCCCTGATCGTTGAAGAGGCTACCCCCCGCGGACATAGGGACGATGGCATCAATGCGGGCATCGTTTAACGGTTCCCATAAGCCCTCTGGTGCAGCATCCAGCCCAAGAATATCCATCATGGCTGCCTGTGTATCAGCCGGCATTGGCGTACAACTATTCTGATACCCCCAAGGCGAGTCAACGGTAATCGGCGCACAAAGTGCTGCATACCCCGCCATATCAAAACGCGCTCCGGCAACACTAAGCGTTGTCTCGCCACCGCCGGAATGTCCAACCAACGCGATATGTTCCATATCAATCATGCCGGCTAATGCGCCTGTCGGGGTAGTCAGCATCTCGGCATAATCAATTGAGCGTGACAGGGTTACAGGACGGGCAAGTGTGGTTCGCGGGTAGTCAGCCCAGTCTGGGGGTTGATTCTCTTCCTTATGGTCGGGTGCAACCACCACAAATCCATATGAGGCAATATGTTCAGCCAACCACGCATACAACACCGACTCACTGTTATGCCCATGCGAGAACATGACCAGTGGATATGGGGCAGCACTCAAATCAACTTCAGCATCCGCAAGGGCATGTCCCGCGATATTGACGAGCGTCTGATCACGGGTAAAGCCGAGAGACTCAGCTTTCCAGTGCATCACATAAGTGATATCGCTTTCAACTCCAGCCGGATTGAGCGCCGGATACCAAACCCGCATATCTAAGGGACCATCAACATCTTCGCCCACGAAAGTCTGCGTGCCGACCCAATAGGGACCGTGCAGGGCATAAGTCGGTGCATCAAGACGTAAACCCACAGGAGCAGGCTTACCCTCATCTTGTGCCACAATCGGCACGGAAAACACAAGGAACAAAAACAAACTTAAGACGATGAACAATACAAAACAACGTTTCATTTCTTCATCTCCTTAAACATAAAAAAGGCGTTCCAAGCTATTGTGGGAACGCCTGTTATCTACTTTGGGTTGAGGATGGTCGCTGGCGGCACAATAGCCAAACCCAAGCGTATCCACTATGCATTCTCTGTTTTTATATTTAATGACAGCATAATCCGAACCAATAATCTTCAAAAGTGCTAAATGTAATCCTCAAAATGTGTCGAAAGTAATGTAAGTTAGGGATACTGTCCGTAATCTGCGGGTAGGGACAAGTCGCAGGAAAAACTTGCGGGGTTGATAACAATAGGCAATGAACCCACAAACCAAGTAACCATAATCTCATTACAATCAATCATAATCACTGTGGTCGCTCTCAGGTCTGCCGCTATAAAATCTGCTCTAATGCCTGTTGCACAAATACCCGGATACCTTCGCGCAAGTGGCTTTCTGCGGCGGCATCTTCGGCAAAGGTGGCGAATTTGGGAATCATCCGCAGCGCCACGCTCAAATCCCAATACGGCAGATGCACAAAATTGATATGCGGCATTTGGGATTGATACAAAGCCGTCAATTTTTGCATTGTGGCTATATCAAATGCCCACAACATCTCTAAGCGCATTTTTGCCAAATCTACCAGCGGGTCGCCAATGGCGGCATCTTCCCAATCAATCACCCCCACCAAGTTATTGTTGTGCCAAATCAAATTGCCTTTCCAGAAATCGCCATGCAGCAAACCAACTGGATTCACCGCTGATAATGGCAACGCGGCGGCTAATACTTGTTGGATATGCGCTTCATTCAAATCAGCGTCTAAAGGGTCATCCCGTTTGGCAAAATAAAGGGTCTTTTCCGGCAGAAATGCTAAGTTGGCAATCGCCACCTGATGAATTTTTGCCAGCATCGCGGCACATTGCGCCAAAAAATTGTCTAAGTGATTTGGGGTATGCTCCGGCGCACCTGCGATAAAATCCACCACAATCACCGGAATCGGGAAAATGTCGCACGAATCGTCTACAGCAATCGGCAGTGGCACGGGCAATCCGGCGGTGTGTAAGTGGTGCAGCAAACGAAATTCATCTGCCGCGATATTGGGATTGCGGACGCGATCAATGGCGCTATGCTGACGCACAACAATTTTTCGCGTGCTGCCATCCGGCAACGCGAGTTCCAACGCTGTCGCCTGCGCGGAGATGCCGCCTGCTAACGGCGTGATTTGCAATACTGTTGCCTGCGGAAACAGTTTTTGCGTGAGTTGCGCGAATTGATGATGTTGTGGATGGCTCATGCTAAGGTGTGCGTTTCTGGTTAATAGGGGCGTATTTTCATTGTACAATAGAATAAGCTAGAAAATTGTTTGGAGCAGCTTTGACCATGAATGGTTTACCTTTATCGCAAGCAGCCTTATATGAAACGGGTCCCTTCCCCGGCAGAATTGACCCTTGGGCGGAAGATGCCCATTATTTTCACGCGATTCATGGTCGGATGATCAGTGGTTTGGTGTCACAATTGCACAGTACCTTACGCAAAATGGGCTATGTGGTGGGGACAGAAACGAGCCTACAAATTCTGGAAGGGCGCGAACCTGATTTTTATGTGCGGCGCATCACGCCAAAAAGCCCGGTACCCGCTTTAGATTATGAATTGGCGGCAGTAGAAATGTTAGTCGAACCCGGTGAAAAAGTGGCGGATTTGCCAGAACTGGACGCGCTAACGATTCGGGATATTCGCACAGGCGATTTAGTGACGGTGGTCGAGATTGTTTCGCCGGGCAACAAGACCAACGCCCAAGCAGTTTTTGCCTATCAGGAACGGCGCACGCGCTTGTATCTGGAAAACGGCATTAACGTCGTTGAATTGGATATTACACGGTCTATAAAACGCCTAACGCAAAATTCGCTCACGGCGCTTTATCCGTATCATATTGCGATTTATTTGCCAGGCGATGCGCTGCGAATTGTAGGCGTTGAATTTGAACATCCCCTAAAGCCGATTGCGCTGCCCCTACGCGGCGAAGTTACCGCGATGCTGTTGCATGATGTTTATGCACAAGCATATCAGCAGTTGACGACAGCGTGGCATATCCAGCATGAAACCCAATATCACGAAGATAAACTGCCCTATGCATCGTTGATGAGCGATGACCAGCGGCAAATTTTGGTGCAGGCGGTAAAAGCGTGGCAAGAAAATTTAAACCGGACTCAGCCCCAATAAAAAAACCGGGGCAAACCGCACCCCGGCGTAAAATAGGCTCAATATTTATTTGCGTTTGAGCGAGTCACAATCAGCGGCGTTGGCATCTACCACGCGCACCTGCACCGTCCATGAGGATTCTATCGGAACTGTCTGCCATTCGGCTTGTGGGAAAGGACATTTATATTGGCGATTCTCGTCGCCCTTAAAAATGACGATATAGCTTTCATTGCGCCCTGCCTCTTGTTCGCAGCTAATAGACCGCTGCCCGGCACAACGTAATGAAACTTCGCCCCAATAGGGCGCGGGCGTTAAAGCCTGTGCGCCTGTAGATACCGAGCGTTCATATTCCCAGCGTCTGCCTGTCCACGTACACCAATCATCATACACCGGTTCATCACGATATTTGGTTTGGCAATCTTCCACTTCTCGATACGTGCCATCGCCATTATCCACGCGGCGCGTGCGGCATTCTTGCCCATCGGGTACTTGGCGCGTTGAGCGTTGTTTTTCGACACAAACGCCGCGTATGACATCATCCCCGAAAGGACGATTATCGTGCCAATTTTGTTCGGTAAAATTACGATATTCTTCAATACGAATTTCGCGTGACCATTCATGCCCCGTTACCAATACGGTGACTTCTTGTTTCCATAAGAGCGCCACCGCAATACCCACAATCACCAGCGCAATCACGCCGATGATGGCGAACACTTGCCAATTCGCGCCCTGATTTTTGCGTTTGGTCACGCCCACACGCTCCATCTCAGCATCAAATTGTTCTTTGACGACATCCCGCGAACCACTGGAGGAAAATTGCTCACCCGCTTGGGCATCAATCTTTTGGTCGTCGGTGACTATTTTTGCCTGTGCCGCATCGGTGAGGGGTGCGCCGCATTGCTGGCAAAATTCCGCATTGCCCGCGTTCAATTCGCCACAGGCTTTGCAGGTTTTATCAGCACCTACAAACACATGATCTTGGACAGCAACTTTTTCTTCTTCCGAGGGGAAATAGCGTGAATCGGGATTCTGGGGTGCGCCGCAATTGGGGCAAAAACGATGTGTCTTGCCAAGCAGCTTTTTCGTACCACAGAACTGACAATCCCATTGCATTTCATAGGTTTTACCAGATTGTTGGCTCATCCTTGTTCATCCCTTGCCCATGTCATTTGTATTGATTATATCCCAAGTTGTGCTATTAGAATGAACATCTTTATGAACCGAAGTCATCCAACGATTCAACACCCACAAAATATGTTCCCACACTTTCGCCATCGCGCCCCAAAACGCGCACGCTATAGGTGCCGCTGCGCTGCATCACGCAGGCAAACGTAATATTGGTATCGCCTTTTAATATTGTATCACGCAGGCATTGCCCGCTGGCATCATTTCCATTGGGATCCACAATCATCACATTGCGGCTGACGCGGTTGGCATTGACAGATAAGAACTGCACGTAAACCAGCATTTCTTCGCCTGCTCGCGCTTCAAAAGTATGTTCATTCAGATACCCATTATCCAAAATTTCTATATCGCGGGCAGTGGCAATTTCGCTGTGGGACGGCTTCAGCAGCAATGGCGCATCTTCCAGTTCTGCTAAGGGCGTGCCATGAAATTCGACCACGGGCGTCGGTAGCCCAAACAAAGCGTTAAAGCCAGCCGTCAAGCCCGATGAAATCAGACCAATGGCACGAAACGCAAACGTGCTGACAAAAAACATCAACAAAATCGAAAATAGGCAACCCATCCGCCCGTAAAACCGCTGGCGTTTGGCATTCGCCTGATATTTATCTTGCTTCAATTGGCGCTTAATTTCGCTGACGGGCTTCATGCCCGTCGTTTTGTTCCATTCAGAGGGTGGCGCTTCTATCGGATTTAGCGGTTTGCCGCCTTCCAGCTTGTGCAGCAACCGATTGGCTTGCGTATGCCATTCATTCAGCGTGAGTGCCTTCCGCAAAAATTTGACTTTGAGGTCATCATTGGCGGTCATCTCGGCTGCCAAGACCCACCCATCAGCAGAAGGTTCATGTTGCAGCACCCACTTGAGCATTTTTCCAGCTTTTTCGGTATCGCCGCTGGCAAGCGTATCCTGAATTTTTTTGAGCTTATCGGACATACCTGAGCATCCTAGCAACACCCAAAAAGACAAAGAGCATGGCAGAGCATGAAAATATCATGCCCTGCCCGCATATTGATTGTAGGGCTATTAGCCGTTGGTAATCGTAAACATCATGCCATCGCTGCGCCCATAAACTTCAGGGAAGTAAAATTCTTGCCCGGTTGCCGGAATGACGTTGTATTCCCCGGCGACGCTAGGACGCATGGTATAGACATATTCATACGTTCCCGCTGGCAAATACGTTGAATACAGCACGACTTTTTCATCGCGGAATTCGATATTGCTGAACCACCACCAACCCCAACCCCGACTCAAGGGATTTACGCGGTTGAGTTCTGGTCGCGTGCCAATTTGCTGCCCGGTTTGCAATTGCGGGTTAATGGCTTCGGCGCCGGCGGGCAACCAATCTTCAATCACCACGTAATGGCGTGAATTGGGAACAACAATCGTCAAGCGTACTTCAACCACTTCGCCCACCTGCGCTTGCGTAATCGGTGTTTCTTCGCCGGAGCGATAATAACGCCGTTCTACGCTGATACCACGATTCACGGCATTAACTTCGGCAACAGGCAAATAGGCTTCCAGATGCGCGGTGTAATACAAAGCGCCATTATCACCAATGCGTTCAAACAGCAGATTATTGGCTTCGTCCTTCAGCAAATCTGCCACATCAATCCGTAATTCCTGCACATCGCGCACCGTTGTTTCAGAGGCTTCGCCTTCGGTGACAGCTTCGTCATTCAACGTCACACGATAGGTATAATCTGGTTGTAGTTCCCCAGAAACCACCATCCAATCGGTGAGCGCCATGACTGCCCACGCCGTTTCTTGCGTGGTTTCCCAAGCATCGGCGCGGCGCTGCACCATCAGGTAGCGCACGGCATCCGGCAGCAGTTGGCTATCGGGGCGCAGTTTGATGAGCGTATCCAGCACAATTGCCGTCGTGCGCGTGTTGGTATTCCAGTTGTAGTAATCAGATGTAACCTCATCCCAATGAACGCCCGTTGCGCTTAAGACGGCTTCGCTCACCAATTCATTCAGCAGCACATCTAAACGCTCTTGGTCATCGGGATTAATGAGCGCCAATGCCTGCGCCAAAAAGGCTTTGGAATACAAGCTCAGGCGGTCGCGTTCATTGTAGAGTGCCACCGTGCGCCCCACATCACCGTCACCAGACCGTGCCAACGCATACAAGACAAACGCATGGCGATTCAACCGCCACAGCGATTGATTGACATTGGGGACGATAAAGCGAGCGCGTAAGAACTGCTGCGCCTGAGAAATCACGCTATCAGAAACCGCGAAGCCTTCTTCTTTTGCCACTGTCAGCCCGATGAGGGCATACGCCGTTGTCAGTTCATTGCTGACATCATTGATGAACCACCCCCAACCGCCATCGGATTTCTGCTCGGCATACAGTTTTTGCAGCGCGAAGTTGACCGCACTATCCAAATTCAATTGCAGTGTCGCATCCGCCAAGCCCAAATCATCCAATGCCCGGAAGGTCATAATATTGGGCAAGAAGCGGCTCACGGTTTGTTCGATGCATTGATGCGGGAAGTTTTGCAGATATTCCAGCCCATCCACCGTTGCGGCGGCTAACGATTGTTCCAGTTTAATCGTCAGTTCACCATCGGTCACTTCGTACCGCTGCGGCAGCAAAATCGATTCTAAACGTCCTTCGTTATCGCGCAGCACGCCCGCCGTGCCGACCGTTTCCGGCACTTGATATTTATAGACCGGCAGGGTGCCAGCATCATCCATGCTCACACCGGAAATGCTGCCATCGGAAAATTCGCCTGCTTGTGCGGTGAAAGAGACAGTCACAGTGGCGACATCCTTCACGATGACTTCCCATTCCACGCGCCCGCGCCCATCTGCGGGAACCGTAATGGTTTGGGCAGCATCGCTGTTCAACGTAAATCCGGTCTGATTCAGCGAAACTACGACGGTTTGTTCAGCCGTTGTGTTGTTATTGACAACAGCCGCCAGTATCACTTTATCACCGACGATGAAGAAACGCGGCGTCACCGGGCGAATAATCAATGGTTTGGTACTCAGCAAATCAAATGTATCTTGCCCGACCAACAATGTGCCATCTTCGCTGCTGGTGATTGCCCGTGCATCCAAACGCCAAGTGGTGAGATTATCTGGCAGTTTGACTTCAAATGTGGCGACCCCATTTTCATCCGTAACGAGCGCCCCATTCCAATAAGGCGTGTCAATAAATTCGCCACGAATTTCCACCAAGCCATCCACTGCCAAACCACCGCCACCGCCTTTGACCGTATCCAGAACTTCCTGCGTAAGTTGGTCGGTGTTGATGGTGAGGGGTGTTGAAGTGCGGACGGCTAAACTTTGCTGATTGAAAAAGTATTGCAGCAACGGTTGGCTGTTCGGTCCCGCCAGCGATAGCGCCGCCAAATCAGTTACACCGACGCCAATTTCTGCCTGCACCGGGTCGCCTTTATAATCGGTCACTTCTAGCGTGTAATTAACAATCGTTTGCGGTTGCGCTCGGTCAGTATCCGAAGTGACTTCGATATTCAGTTCTTTTTGCGAGATGTCCACGCTGAGGTTGATATAGCCCATGCGGAAGCCTGCCACTGGGTTATTCTCGTCTACGCCTTTCACGATATAGACACTCACATAAATATTGGGCGCATAATCGGCTTCAATCGGCAGTTGATACACAAACGAATTGCTCTCTAATGTGACATGCTCGATTTTCAGCACATCGCCGCGTTCAACCGTAATGAGGGCTTCGGCAGTGCCTTGGAAAGGCGATGTTATCAGCAGTTCGGCGGTATCGCCCACATTGTAATCTTGCTTATCGGCAATCATATCAATGCGATTGCTGTTCTGCTGCCGCCACGAGACATATTCGCGGCTGGAAACCCACATGGTCGTAGAGGATTTCACCTCATTGCCGTCGGTATCGCGGGTGGTGATGAGGGCTTTATACACGCCGCCTTTGGTGGGCGTAAACGTGAATAACGCTTCGCCATTGGCATCGGTCGTGATGCTGCCATCCGTCACTGGAATTTCTTCGACAGAATATGTCCAAGTGGTGCGCCCGGTGGATTCATCCAATTCCTGCACGCTAGACCATACGCGCTGCACAACTTCGATATTCACTTCTTGATTGCCGACACCCTTGCTATCCCAATCCACCGTGATAATCTCAAAACCGACGGGTGAATTGGCTTTACCCACATAGCGTTCTGGGCGAATCCCGGCATAAATCAAGCCTTGATGCACCACCACCGTCGTCCGCCCGGCAACGGCATTTTGGGTTTCATCGCGGACAACCGCTTCAATGGTGAAAATTTGGCTCTGGTTCGAATCTTTTAATTCGGCAGGCAATTCAATCGTGACCATCCCAGCCGAATCGGTGGTGGTTGTGCCACTGGCAACTTCGCCACTGTAGCCATCACCATAATATTCCCACGGACCATCATCGTAGTTGTAATCACGGAAATCATAGAATTTGTCGCCATCGTAGCGGAAATAATAGGGATTGGCGATAACGTTGTAATCTACGATAGCATCCGAGACTGACCCACCGAAGAAATATTTGCTTTCAACCGCCACTTGCACGGTGCCACCTTGAACCACTTCTGGTTCAACCGGCGCCACATTCACTTGGAATTCTGGCAAGCGATATTCAGCGACACCAAAACTCACGCCGCCGCCTTCAGTTTGATAAGGATGATTGGAGGGCAAATCAACCGAGATGTAGTAATAGCCCAAAGGCGCATCATCACTCAGCGTAAATTCACCGCTGAATGTCCCAAAACTCGTGAGTTCAAAATCACGCTCAAGGACGATATTGCCTTGGTCATCATAAATCTGCACTGGCACACGGCGCAGGGTTGGCACGGTATAGCGCATATCGTCTTTTTCGCGCACTACCCCGCGGAAATATACGGGCTGACCCGGACGATAAAGCGGGCGGTCGGTATAGGCATAGACGCGATAACGATAGGGATAAAACGTGTAATCTTGGTCAAAGACATACGGTTCAATGCCATTCGTCCAATCGGAAAATGCCAGCCCAAAATGCGTGCCATTGTTCAGAATGGCAGTGCGTGCCTCATATAAATCTGCGATGCGCGGCACACTCACCTGCAACAGACCATCTTCGTCGGTTCTGCCGCTGGCAATCCGATTGTTGGCATCGTCATAAATATCAATCGGCACATTCACCAACGGTTGCCCAGACTGCACATCCGTCGCCCAGACCGTAACGCTATCTATGGTGGATTTCATGGTCAAGACTGCCGTCGAGACCACCATGAAATGCCCATAATTGCTATAATAATATTCGCTCGTTTCGGGGGCATCCACCCGCAGGAAATACACGCCCGGCGCTAACGCCCCGCCCGAACCATCCGCCGAGATGGTTACGTCGCTGACAGCGGCTGGCTCTAAAATATCCAGCATGTATTCCGCGTCAAAACTTTCGACAACCCACGCTTCTCTGCCATCTTGCAACCCGACTTGCCACCACAACAGCCGATTTTCCGTACAAATGGGACCGCCGATAATGGTGAGTTCATCATCTTTATACAGCAGTTCCACAATGTCGCTGGCAGTGGTGGGCTGTTGGCGAGCGCGTAATGAATCGGGTTCGTTAATCACAACAACTTTATCCCCGACTTTGACACGCGGCGGCAGCGCCCCCGGACAAGCATCGTACACATTGCCCGGCTGAATCAGTTCATAGCGCAGGGTGTTACGCGGCGCAACCGATGGAATTGACCACGCATTGAGTAGATTGGCACTGCTCGGCGTGTAGTCTTCGGCGATGTCATAATAATTGCGCGTGCTTAAACGCTCGGCAAATTCTGTAAAATCCACCTCGTAAAGTTCGAGGTCAATCCGGCTGACGTTGCGGTGCGTCAGGAATAACTGCGTCGGCGCACGATAGGCATTGTAAAAGCCAATGCTGCCCGGCACGCGCACCATTAAATCCGGCGAATAATCATCGGTCGTGAAGCTGAAGCTATATCCCTCTTCGATTTTGTTGCCATAGATATCTTCCATGCCCGGCGCAATGGTGACGGTATAGGTTGTGCCGGGTTCTTTGGAGAAAGATACGCTGTACGCCTCGTCCCAATCCTGATAATAGTAACTCGGCTCACGGGCAGGTTCTGGCACAATCGTGATTTTGTCTTGCAGCGTTTCAGGATTCATAGGCGAGGCAAAATAAATGTTGATGCCGCCATACGGCGCAGCGTCACTTTCGCCGTTGCGTGGGTCAGTACCAATAATGTCAGGATAGGGGACGGTGGTGAATGTCCAGAAATTGTCGCCGATGAGATCGGCAGTGCTGGCAGCCGACTGCGCCCCTGCGCCAATGCGGACGCTATAGCTGGTCGCCAGTGTCAGGCGGTTATCCGGTGTGAAGCCAAAGCCGGTATCGGTCTCATTCCATTCAAAAGTACCACTGAGAACCGCCCCCGCTATTTCTTGGAAGATAAAGGCATCTTCCACGCTGGCGGTATTCATCGGCTGATTGAATGTGACTTGAATTTTGGTATTCAAGCCGACATCGTTTCTATCCGACCCCGGCGAAAAACCAACCACTTCCGGCGGCGGGGTACGGAAACCAAAGGTATAGGGTTCCACTAACACCGACCCATCTACGGCGGTTAAGCCTTCATTGACCGTCACCAGATAGTCTGTGCCACCTAGCAACGATTCAGCGGGGGTAAAAATATAAATCGAAGTATTCAACCATTCGCCTGTGCCTTCAACGGCGGGTTCAATGCTGAGGGGCTGCGGCAAATTTGCCATATCCTCAATCGTCACGAGTGGCACAACCGGGCGATTAAAAATCACCGTAATGGTGGTATCGGTCTGCACAACGCCATCGGTATCGCGCAAATCTACAGGAAAAGTTTCGGAGACTTCCAGAAAACCGGTGGTCACAAAGTCGGTTTCATACGTTTCTGCCAGCCGAATACCATCACGGCTGCGAACCGTATCGCGCAACGTGAGCGTGTAGGTGGTGCCGCGCTCATAAGTGCCATCCGGCGTAAATTTCAGGCGACTGCCTTGGCATTCAGTGCTGCCGGGGACAGGCGGGAATATCTGTAATGCCCCTTCGGTAGAGGCACAATCCAATTCACGATTAAAAAATAAGGTGATGCTTTCGTTTAGTCCAACTTCTTCGCCCCGCAGCGGGTCAGTTTCCACCACCTGCAAAATCGTCAGGATGGCGACCTGTTCCTGCGCGGCAAGTTGTAACACTCCAGAGAGCAGCACCCCCAAGAATGCCACTATCAACGCTGCGCTTCGTCGCATCATGCTCTCCTTTTATAGTTATCAATCCTATTGTCTCCATTATACCGCTAGAGCGAACCAATGGAGTCAGCGGTTATCCGTCGTTTGCCCTGCGAAACGGTTATAAAATGGGAACGTATGTCGCGGAGATGTTCAGGAGTTGTTTTAATGCCCACCAATGCAGTGCCACAACTTCGCGTGCCAGCGAATATATATAAAATTCACCTGTGCGAATCTGGCTGGATGGCACTGGACCGAGTGCCAATTGCACACTGGTATCGGCATAATAAGTGTCAAAAATCATGCCAGCACGGAACACATGGTAACTATCGCTGACGATGAGCGCCGATTGCCAACCTTGCGTTTGGAGGATAGCCAATGTGCCAAGTGCGTTTTCTTCGGTGCTGCGGCTGTTTTCCTCCATGAAGATATTCTCGGCGGGGACACCGCGATTCAGCAGGATTTCGCGGCAAGCGGCGGCTTCAGTGCGTGGCGCAGGATACGCTTGCCCACCCGTACAAATTACATTTGGCGCAAGCCCCTGTTCCCACAAATCAGCGGCATGATGTGTGCGGCGCGTCAAAGCGGGTCCGGGCGCACCACTGCGATTCAGCCCTGCCCCCAACACCACAATCACATCCGATGCTTGCGGTTGATTCTGTGTGCCAACATGATGAATCCATGCCATGAGTGCGATTACGCCGCATAACCACACGGGAATCACAATCTTTATTCCGCGCCATAGATAGCGCCCAAGTTGTTGTCGCATCATCGTTCTCATGCCGCGATTGTAGTGGATTTTTGCGGCGAGATAAAAGCCGCAAATTAAAAGCAAAAAAACAAAAAACTTGCGCTAGACACTAAATAAAAATAGAGTAAGATAATAATAATTTGTTACCTAGCCTAAAAGTTAAAACAAATATGGACACTACTGAAATAAAGAGGATTGACAAATTTTCCCCATATTTAGAACAAGTAAACAAACTAGCTGATTTAAATTCAGGAACTTTAGGTTTTCTTCCTTATGTTGTATTTCAAGAATATGCAAATAAACGATGGATTTTTGTTGCCTTAGTTAATGATAAAGTTGTTGGTTATTTGCTATTTCGATTTGTTATAAAGAGTAATCGCGTAATTATCGTTCACCTGTGTGTAGACCAGGAATATAGAGGAAAAGATATTCCGCAAAAGTTGTTTGATGAGCTACGCAAGACAACGGTATCTTCTTATGGTATAGGATTATGGTGTAGACGTGACTATGTTCACGCAAATAGATTATGGGAAAAATTAGGCTTTCGACCACAAAGCGACAAACCGGGTCGCAGTCAAAAAAAACCTTCGGAATTAACATTTTGGTGGTTTGATCATGGTCACAAAACTTTATTTGATAAATTCGATAATCAAAAAAAACAGGTAGCAATTGACGCCAATATATTTTTTGACTTTGAAAATATCAAAAATGCTGACATAGAAATAAAAGCACTATTAAGTGATTGGCTTCAGGAAGAAATTGAATTTGTTGTTACGCCTGAGTTATTTAACGAAATCAATAGAAATAAAAATCCTCATATACGAAAAAAACAATGGGAAAAAGCGCATGAGTATTATAAAACAGAAGGAGATATAGATCAAATAGAAGCAGTATGTAAAATTCTACAAAGTTTCTTTAAAGGTGATTTAAGTAACAATTCCGAATCGGATATTAAGCAAATTGCCCACGCAGTTGTTGATACTGATATTCATTTTTTTGTTTCGCGTGATGAAGAATTATTAAAATTATCTAAAAAAATATTCGATGAGTTTCAATTATCCATTCTCCGTCCAGTTGATTTGATTTTATGGCTAGATGAATTATCTAGAATAGAAGAATACAAGCACATGGGTATAGCTGGCACAAAAATTACACAGAGAAGAATACAATCTCAAGAGCAAGATTTAATCGCTCAGAATTTCTTGAATACTGCTAATGAAAACAAAAATGTTTTCTTACAAAATTTACGTAAATATTTAATTAATCCCGACTTTTGTACAGGTTATATAACTGAGTCGGAAGAATCTTTTTTGACTTTCATAATTTTTGACCGTTCCGACTCAAATGAGCTAAAAATACCAATTTTAAGAATTAATGAAAAATATAATAACAAAATACCTCTGCTTAGATATTTACTTATCCAGTTCTTGATTACTGCCGCAAATGAAAATCGCAATATTGTAAGGATTACTGACCCCAATCTGCAAAGTGTAACCATAAATGCATTGCAAGAAGATGTATTTGTTCATGTAAATGATCAATGGTTGAAGTTAGCCTTACCGCTTGCTGCTTCTGCGGCAAAAATTGCAGATCATCTCGATATAATTCTTAATGAATACTCTGAGATTAGCCAATATTATAAACTTCATATTAATATATTAAAAAATGATAGTAACTTATTAAATTCTATAGTAATGAGTGAGATAGAGCGTATTTTTTTCCCTGTAAAAATTACAAACGCTGAAATTCCCACAATTACAGTACCAATACAACCACATTGGGCATATCGTTGGTTTGATGAAAAATTGGCTAGACAAACTTTATTTGGTGCTGAGGTAGATAAAGCATTTAACCGAGAGGGGGTATATTATAGTGGAGCAAAACCTTTAAATCTTGCATTGCCGGGGAGAATTTTATGGTATGTAACACAAGGTACTGGTAGTTTTTTGGGAACACAGGCTATTCGTGCGTGTTCGCGCTTGGATGAAGTTATCGTTGCCAAACCCAAACAACTTTTTCAACAATTCAAACATCTAGGAATTTATACATGGGATAATTTGTTTAAACTCGCTGGAAATGATTTAGATAAAGAACTCACAGCTTATAGATTTAGTGATACTCAAATGTTTACTAATCCTGTAATATATGATAAATGGAAAGAAATTACATTAGAAGAAAAAGGTAAACAACCTCCAATCCAAACTGCTGCTCAAACAACTAAAGAAATTTTTGAACGCATATATAAATTAGGCATGGATTTATCTTAATCTGGTACAAAAGTTGCCCAAGCATTTCTATCACGCTTCGAGAACTTGATGGGTTCTATACTTTGTATATTGTCTAACCTAATTAATGTTGCATAAGTCATTTTTTCACATTTACTCCAAAATGCTTCATCTTGTATTTGCATAGATTCTTCAAATTTTTCTCGGATATGCTTAAGTGTTCCGTTCTCAAGTCTGTAAAACCACACTTCAGCCACATAAGCCACACCTTGGATAAAACCACCTACTTCTTTAAGTAATATCACATCACCTTTTTTTATCCTCTCATATGGCATCCTGCGATGTAATGAGAAACGTGATTCTATTGTTTTATGCCCGGTAAGGATTGATTTGAGGTAGGGTTTTGAGAGAATGGCTATGTGTATAGAAACATCTGTTGCATTTTCTTGATATGTTTCCCAAAAATCATCGCTGTCTATTTTTGGGTGAGGAATTTCTTGAGGAAGAATATCCCAGATTTTTGATGATGGCATAGTTTTTATCGTTTTCTCTGATAACTAAGAAAATATAGCACAAAAAAGCTAAATCACAAGTTTTATTTTGCAAACCTTAGCTTTCAAGAAAATATAGAAACTCAGATTTTTTCATCCACTCTGCCCAAACACCGCAATTATTTTCTGGCGATTCTGATGGATGCAGGATTTGAAAAGCACGTTATAATTAAGAAAAAAGATTTTTTGGTAGCATAAGGAGATTAACATGATCCACAAAATGCACGCGATGACCGACAATCGCCACACCTCCACCGATGAGTTCCCGATTGTGTATCTGTATCCGACGATAGAACCAGCAGCGGAAGCAGCTATCGAAGAAAAAGATTTTCCGGTGAAGCTGCGGTATATCCCATTGCTGCTGACGGCGTATATGCTGGCAGTGGTGGTCGTGGTCGCGCTCGTTATTTTATAAGACCAACTGTATTTTTGTTTTACAACTGAATTTTTTACGGCTAGTTGCCGCCAGATGAGCGCCTGACTCGACGCAGAATAGGCGCTAGAAGGCTGTGTGCCTCCTCCAGCCGCAATCCCCACGCGGACGCAAAAAACACCGCGCCGCCAATCATGCCGCTTGCGCCCAAAATTAGCAGCGCATTTCCCGCAAAAATGCTCGCAATGAACGCCACGACTAGGCTCATCAACCCCGCTGCTAATGCCGTGCGAAATAACATCTGACCAATTTTTTTATCTATGCTGCCGATGCGCCGCTGCATCAATGCCCACAAAACCACCGCTTCTATCAGCGTCGTCAGCGCATTCGCCAGCGCCAACCCACCAAACGCCCCTTGCGCTAATGTATCCGGCGAACCAATCAGGCGCACCAAAATCAGACTCAAGAAAATATTGCTAACCATCGCGGCAATGCCAATGCTGACAGGCGTCCAAGTATCCGCCAGCGCATAAAACGCCCGCGATAATACTTCTAACAGCGCGAACCCCGCCAACCCTAGCGCGTAAAATGCCAATGCCCACGCTGTCGCTGCTGTGCTTTCGGGTGTCCATTCGCCGCGTTCAAAGATGCTAACAATGGGTTGCCCCAAAAGGATAAAGACCATCGTCGCCGGAAGCGCCAAAAATAACACACTTCGCAGCGCCAACGATAATCGCGCCCGAAAACCCATCATATCATTTTCGGCGTATAATGCCGCCAACGTGGGAAACACCGCCGAACCAACGCTCTGTCCGATGATGCCCAGCGCAAAAAACATCAACTGAAAGGCGATGTTTAGCGCCGCCAAACTGCCTGCCGCCATGCCATCCGTCAAAATAATATTGACCAGAAAATTGATTTGCACCACTGCCAAACCCAACATGCGCGGCAGCATCAATTTGAGAACTTCCAAAACACCCGGCAGTCGTATATCTGGCAAAAAACGCAATTTCGCCCGAATTTGCACCAAGCCCGGAAGCTGAACCATCAGGTGCAACATGGCACTCAACACCGCGCCATACGCCAAACCATAAATATTATTCGCCCCAACTTGCGCCACCCCTTCTGCCGGAGGCAACGCAGGCGCTATCAGGATTGCCCCCACAATCAGACCGATATTGTTCATGCTAATGGCGACTGATGGCAGCAAAAATAACCCGTGTGATTGCAAGATGCCCATGATTAAGCCGCTGATACTGAAAATAAACGGCGTTATCATCATCAGTTGCATCAAATTCGTCGTCAGATGTTGCACTTCAAGCGTACTGTCGGGCAGCAGAATATGCGCCACCAAGAACGGCGCTGCCAACGCAATAACCGCCCCTAACAGTGCCGCCGCCAATGCCGAAAGTGTCATCACGGCGCTTGCCAGCCGCCATGCCTGTGCCTCATCCAAATTGCGTTGACGAGCATAGATGGGGATGAACGACGACCCCAACGCGCCGCCTGCCACCAACACAAAAATCATCTCTGGCAGGCGCTGTGCGGCAAAAAAAGCATCCAGCGCCGCACCCGTACTGAACTGCTGCGCGATAATCCACAGGCGCACAAAACCAGTGATGCCGCTGGCGAGAAAACCAAATAGCACCACCAGCGCCGCCCGTAAAATTTGTGAACTGCTTAAGGCTTTGGAAGATGCCATAATTTACGATGATTTCTTGACCGCCACATCACCATATTGTTTTTCTTGCTGGTCGGGGCGGCGTTGATACAGCCATGTCAAATGCGATAATCGTTGGTGCGTCTCTTGCGGAATCATCGCTTCGGTAAAACGCCATGTCCAATTGCCGCTTTCAACACCGGGCGTATTCATGCGCCCTTCTGCGCCCAAATTGAGCAAATCTTGCATAGGAAAAACCACAGTATGCGCTGGCGACATCATCGCTACCCGCATTAAATCCCAATTGACTTGCTGCACATCACGGCTCAGATATTCGCGCACAAAATGGCGAGTGCTATCATCGGTTTCGTTCTGCCACCAACCGATGGTGGTGTTGTTATCGTGCGTCCCCGTATAAACCACGCAATTGACTGAGTGATTATGCGGTAAAAAGGGGTTGGTGGGATTGCTCCACGCGAATTGCAAGACTTTCATGCCCGGCAAATTAAAATCATCGCGCAGCTTTTCCACGCCTTGCGTAATGACACCCAAATCTTCGGCAATGATGGGTAGCTGCCCAAAAGTGGCTTGCATCACTTTAAAGAAATCATCACCGGGTCCCGCCAACCACTGCCCTTTAATCGCAGTGGGTTCACTGGCGGGAATCTCCCAATAGGCTTCGAACCCGCGAAAATGGTCAACGCGCACATAATCTACCAATTGCAGGATAGCCCGCATCCGGTTTAGCCACCACTCGTAGCCATTGGCTTTCATCAAATTCCAGCGATACAACGGATTGCCCCACCGCTGCCCGGTGGCACTGAAATAATCGGGCGGCACCCCGGCGACAACGATGGGGTTGCCTTTTTCATCCAGAAAATATTCCGCTTTGTTTGCCCAAACATCGGCGCTATCATGCGCCACAAAAATCGGAATATCGCCAAACAGCCGAATGCCCTTTTTATTCACATAATATTTGAGGGCATACCATTGGCTGAAAAACAACCACTGTCGGAAACGCTGTTCTTCTATTGCGTCAGCCTGTTGGATGCGGGCTTTGGCTAAACTGGCGGGTTGATACAGGGATTCGCCCTCATCTTCCCATTCCGTCCATGGACGACCATTATTTTTTTTCTTGAGAGTCACAAACAATGCGAAATCATCGAGCCAACTGGCATTATCGCGGCACCAATTTTCAAAGGGTTTGCGGGCTTTTTCATTGGCATGGGTCTTAAAGCGTTGATATGCCAGCGTCAATTTTTCATCATGAAAGCCAATAATCCAGCCATAATCTACTTTGTGCGCGGGGAAATCGGGCGTATCGTCCAAATCTTTTGTCGTCAGCCAACCATCTTCTACCAATTTATCGAGGCTAATTAAATTCGGGTTGCCCGCAAACGCGGATAGGGTTTGATAAGGCGAATCACCGTAGCTGGTGGGACCCAGCGGCAAAATCTGCCATACCGATTGCCCGGTAGACTCCAACCAATCAGCAAAACGAAAGGCATTTTCGCCCAAATCGCCAATGCCATAGCGCCCCGGTAAGGATGTAGGATGCAGCAAAACCCCGCTGGAACGCGGAAAAAGTGCCATGATGAAAAGTCCTTTACATTAAAAGGCAATTTTGAGAAACCACTGGATTGTACCGAGAAGGGGGTTTTCTGACCATGTGGAGGATTTAATCTGCCATTTCAAGCCAGCCCGTGCGGGTGTATAAGGTATCAATATGCAAAATGGCGTTATGGTTCAATCAAAATTCTCAATTGAATACGCGGCATAGTGATTTCACTTTTGGGAATGTAATTTTATGCGAAAAAATGGATTCTGTTGTCGCAATCGCTGATGCACTGAGGTGACTTGGGTTATCTCTGGCGCTAAATTGCGTTCTGCATCGCATACAGCTTCATCATAGGTTTGCCCAACACCAATGACTTTTTCCTGATATACAATGAGCGAACATTCGCCATATTGTTCCAACAGCATTTTTTCATTTTGCCGCACCCATTCAAAATCGCTGTAAATGTTCTGGGGTGTTTGACCTTTGGGATGACTCATCCGAATGCGTTGGGTATTCATACCGAAAACCTCCATTTCTTTGAGAACTATTTTAGCAGATTTTCGAGTGGCGTTATTCGCATACATGGCACTTGCATCAAATTCAGTCATGGGTTTATAAAAGATAATGAGGGTTCTGTAGGGGCGCGATATATCGCGCCCCTACCCAAAACACAACCTTATTTCCCTTTTTTGACCTCTTGTGAATATAACCTTAATTTTGATGCAATCGCCCTGAATGCGAATCGTATTTGTTATCCAAAACACGATTCAGTACACTAAAGAGGTCTAAAATAGCTTGCATCCCGGAGCCGCTATGAGTGCCGCACCCATTACGCCTTATAAATTAGGCGTTTTCTAATTAGCTTATCCATTAGGCGTTTCGATGAGGTTGCGTAGATTGGTATGGACTCTGCGATAATCTTTAGAGAATTCACGTCTGAGCATCGATTGCATCAAGCGTGCCATCATATTACTGATAAAATTACTGCCTGTGATATTTTCTAACGCCCATATCACTTTTGTCCCTTTATCTGTTGGTTTGAACCATGTTGTTATGCGGCAACGCATCCCCATAGGCAACCCGGTGACATTATCGGTGCGATAATCAAAAGGTTTTATATCCAATATCTTAAAATCGGTCACGTTGGCGGTGCCATGAGCGCAATGTAAAACGGAACCTGTTTTCTGGCGTCCGTTGACAATGCCAGTTGCGGAGACGCCCTCCACCCCCAGAATTTTTTGCAGATGTGCTGGATCATTTAAATAATCCCATACCAGTGCTGGCGGGGCATCTACTTCACCTTCTATGAAAAAATAAGCCGCCTCTGGCGTAATAAACACGCGCCGTTTTTCGCGTTCTTGCGCCCACAGGGTTTTCAGACAGTAGGCATACATTTTTACTTCGCCAATGTGGTCATAGGTTTCGCTGTGCGATTTCATCTCACAGGTAAAATCTGCAAGCCCCAAACCATTCACGGCGGCTTCGGTAAATAATGTATACGCTTTTAAGCCTGTTTTTTCTTTTACATCATTTTTCATCATGCGATGTGCCACAATCACATCGGGCCCGCTGAGTTCAGATTTACCACGCATATCCTGAATCACATACTCTCCGTGATGCACGAATAATTTCAGGTCTAATTTAGGAATGTTGGCACAAGCACGACAGGTACAGGTGGTATTGCGATGCATATTCTCCAGCGTGTGCGAAAATTCGCAGTAGATAGTTTCTATTGTCTCTAATAGAGTTTCCCCGCGTGAAAAACTGCCTTCCGGCGCATACGTAAGAATCGCGTCACCCTGAAAATTGGAAACAATGAGTGGGGGTTTGATATTATCCAGCAACGTATCAAACAGCGTTTTTAAAATATCCTGCGCGTGTTCCAATTCGCTGCCCGTCATAAATGCCGTATAGCCCGTAATATCAGCAATCACAAAATACGCTTGATGCAGCATAGTAAATCCTTTTATTTCATCCAACTTCATGATGTTTCTATTATAGAACGTTTTTATGATAAGAATGGATTTTTGAAGATTATCAAGAAAAGTAAATAAAAACACCCCGATTTTTATCAGGGTGTTTTTTGGAATATTGGGTTTCTCAGAATTGGATTTTTAGCTCAAAGCGTTCTGGCAGATTGTGAAACTCGCGGAACACCGTCATCGCAAAATCAGCGGCGGCGTCTATATCATCGCCAAAGTTCATATTGAAGATAACATATTCGCCTACCTCAGTCTGGATGAAAGGCAAGCCCGCATTTTTGAAAATGATTTCCGCCCGCAGAATTGCCATATCATCCTTAGCATCTATCGGCAAATCTATCAGAATCGCGCCGGTGAATTGGACAAATTTGCCCGTTGTCCTATCTTCAAAAATCACAAAATCTTCCGGTGTTTCACCCGCTTTTAGCTGGCGCAAGGTTTCCCGAATGGTGTCTCGATGTGACATAGTAATCGCTAATCCCCTGCTGATGCAGGCAAACGTTCCGCAATCAGTTCAACGACATCTTTAATTTCGGGTCCTTCGGGCATAGCAGATTTCGCTGTATTGAACATCTGCATACAGAAGGGGCAACCTACAGCAAGCGTTTTCGCACCTGTAGCAGCGGCTTCTTCGTAGCGTTCTACATTCACGGCTTTATCGCCATGTTCTTCTTCTTTCCAGAACTGCGCCCCACCAGCACCACAGCAGAACGAAT
>JALHOR010000094.1 GCA_022842885.1 Anaerolineae bacterium | reverse complement strand
CATGACCTGATAATTCACCGGGAAAGGCAGTGTTTCTAGGATTAGCCCAAAACCGATTGTGCCAGCCATCACGCTCAGATTCATCACCAACAAGCGGCGTGTAATCAGTGGGGCGATATGGTCGGGGTGAATGCTTTCGCGCATGAACACCCAGAACATGGTCGAAGCGATGCCTTGGGGGAATGCCGGAACTGTTGCCGCCAGAATAATCCATACGGTGCGCCACTGCTCCGGGAAAAACGGCGCGAAGGCGGGCAATAGAAACATAAACCGCATTCCAATTGCCGGGATAAGCAGTGCAGCACGAGTATTGGCATGGCGACTGCGCCACCATTGACTCAGTGTCGCCGAGATAAGCAAGACCAAATACGGTAGGGCAGTCAGCCAACCCAATTCAATCGGGGTCGCCCCCATATCAATCGCATAATATTGGATGAAGCGGGGGACGGCGGCAACGGCAAGCCCAAACCATGCCAGTTCAAGGACATAATGATGATAGTTCGCCTGCTCAATGCGTTGTTGTGCAGGCTGTAAAGCGAGATTCATAAAAGGTGTGACCGATTCTGATGGTGGCGAAGGCAGTTAAACGAGGGACAATCGCGCCTTCATGCGGTTGCCAAATGCTATTATACGCCTCTTTTGTGTCCCGTGAATCATTAAATTTTGGTATAAATTTGTTGGGTTTTTGGCAATTTCTGACTTAGCTTTTAGCTGTTGGCTTTTAGCCATTAGCTTTTAACTTGCTACTTGGCTCATATTCAGATTGTGTAAAAATACATCGTTGTAGTGTCGAGGCATGCCTCGACACTACGGAAATTTACTTGTTTTGAACTTGAATGTTCTACTTTTAACTAAATCCTACCCCAAATACGCCTGCTTCACACGGTCATCGCCCAATAAATCGGCGGATGACCCGGTAATTTTGACTGTACCAGCTTCCAGCACATAGCCGCGTGTGGCAGTATTCAGTGCCAGTTGAGCGTTCTGCTCCACTAACAAAATCGTTACGCCGGAATTGCTGTTCAAATCGCGGATAATCTGGAAGATGCTTTTAACGATAATCGGCGCTAACCCCAAACTCGGTTCATCAAGCAGCAGCAAACGCGGGCGGCTCATCAATGCCCGCGCCATCGCCAGCATTTGTTGTTCGCCGCCGCTGAGAGTACCGGCTTGTTGTTTGCGGCGTTCTGCCAAACGCGGGAAACGTTCAAACTGATGGTGCAAATCTTTTTGAATCGCGCCATCGTTGCGCGTGTATGCCCCTAACAGCAAATTGTCTTCGACGGTGAGGCGTGCCAACACGCGCCGTCCTTCTGGTACGTGGGCAATGCCCATTTTGACGACTTCATCCGGGCGTTTTTTGAGCAAATTTTCGCCTTCGTAAATAATTTGCCCTAAACGCGGTGACACAATGCGCGAGATAGACCGTAGCGTCGTACTTTTGCCCGCGCCATTCGCGCCGATGAGTGTCACAATTTCGCCTGATTGGACTGTGACCGAAATATCTTGCAGCGCCTGAATCCCGCCATAATTGACGGTGAGATGTTGAATTTCCAGCATGGTTAATCCCCTAAGTACGCTTCTATCACCGCTGGATCATTTTGTACCTGTGCCGGGTTGCCCAGCGCGATAAGCAGCCCAAAATTCAACACGGCGATGCGGTCACACAAGCCCATCACCATCGGCACATGATGTTCAATCAAGACAATCGTCAGGTTAAATTGTTGGCGCATTTGCCGAATAAAGGTGCTAAGTTCGGCTTTTTCATTGGGGTTCATGCCCGCGCCGGGTTCATCGAGTAATAACAACTGGGGGTTCAGCGCCAGCGCCCGCGCAATTTCGAGTCGGCGTTGGTCGCCATAAGCAAAATTGCGGGCTTTATCATCGGCTTTGGAGAGCAGATTCACCATCTCCAAGAGTTCATATGCCCTATCACGAGTTTTATTTTCTTCGCGCCGGGAAGCTGGCAGCCCAACGATGCTGGACACAGTATTCGTCGTCGCGCTAAGGTGCTGCCCAATCATGACATTTTCTAATGCGGATAAATTGCCAAATAACCGGATATTTTGGAAAGTACGGGCGATGCCGAGTGCAGCAATCCGATGGGCGCGTAGCCCAGTAATATTTTGCCCGCGATATGTCAATCGCCCGCTGGTGGGCGGAGTCATGCCTGTGACCAAATTAAAGAGCGTGGTTTTGCCCGCGCCATTGGGTCCAATCAGCCCAAAAATTTCGCCTTCTAACACATCAAACGACACTTCGTTGACCGCGCATAACCCGCCGAACATGCGCGTGAGTTTGGAGGCTTGTAGAACAACGTTGCTCATAATGACTCCTGTCACGTTATGTTGAGGGTGTTTGTAGTGGCTTGGATTTGGTCGGCGTGGATGCTTTGGGTGGACGCGCAAAACGCCGCAAAAATTCTGGCGTGATGAGTCCTTGCGGGAAAAACAGCGTTCCCAAGGCAATCAAGAAGCCATAAATAATCAGTCGTCCTTCGGTCAAAAACCCAGTCAAAAACGGCGGCAAGCCCTGAATGCCCGCGACTGCCCGCAGCACTTCTGGCAGCGCCGTCAGCAGCATCCCGCCCACGATAGACCCCCAGAAAGTGCGTGACCCACCAATAATTACATACGCCAAGACTAGAATGCTCAGGTCAAATGTGCCTTGCCGGGCGTTCCAAGTGTTCAAGAAGTGGGCGCTGACTGCCCCGACCATGCCTGCCAAAATTGCGCCCATCATGAATGCCAGCACTTTATAATAGGTAGGATTGATGCCCATGGCAGTGGCGGCTAATTCATCTTCGCGCAATGCCCGGAAAGCCCGTCCCACACGACTGCGTTCTAGGCGATACATGAAGATGATGCACACAATCAACATGGGCAGGCTGATATACAGATATTCGATTTTTGTCACGAAAGGTTGCGGGATATTAAAAATGCCGATGGCTTTGCCCGTGACATCCAGATTCAGCGATAGCACGCGCAGCACTTCAACAAACGCAATCGTCGCCAATGCCAGATAAATGCCGCGCAACCGCAGTGCCGGAACGCCTACCAGCAGCGCCAGAATCGCGCAAGCAACCGCCGCAATCAACATTTCCACAAACAAACTTGGAATGGGGAAGGTCGTGCCAGTTGCCAGCGGCGGATATAACTCGGTAGACATCCATGCCGCGATGTAGCCGCCCAAGGCATAAAAACCGGGACTCGCCAGCGAAAGCTGCCCAGTCATCAGCGGCAAATATAACGATAATGCCAGCATCGCTGAAAAGGTCATGGAAACAATCAAGAAGCCGTAAGTACTCAAAAAATTGGTCAAAAATTCGATCATGGTTGGGCTACACTTTCTGCACTTGCACGCGCCCCATAATGCCTTGCGGACGTACCAATAAAATCACGAACAAGATGGCAAATGCGACGGCTTCTTTGAGTGCGCTAGATTGCGACGGAACCAGTGCCTCGGCTAATCCAATGACCAAACCACCAATGACCGCGCCCGGAATACTGCCCAACCCGCCCAACACAATGACTGCCAAGCCTTTTAAACCGAAGGCAATACCAAAATAGGGTCCTGTCACTGTCACGCTTAAGCCGACTAATGTCCCGGCAATGCCGCCCACGAAGCCACTCAAAAAAAACGTAAACATAATCAGGCGGTCAGTATTGATGCCGAGCAAGCTGGCGGTAGTGGCGTCTTCGGCAACTGCCCGTAGTGCCTTGCCCGTGCGTGTCGCGTTAATCAGGTACGTTAAACCTGCCAGAATAATCATGGAAACGGCAAAAATAACAATTTGCACGGTGCGGACGATGAGAGGTGATTCTGGTGTGCCAAAATTGACCGAGGGTGGCAATCCCCCGAGGGCGCTCATAGGATAAGCATAGGCTTCTGCGCCGACCAAATATTGGATGATATTGACGATGGCAACAGCAATGCCCAAACTGCTGACGAGCGTTAATAACGAATCGCCGCCGCGCATCCGTAAAGGGCGAAAAAAAGCGCGTTCTATCAACACGCCAATAGCACCAGCGGCTAACCCGCCCAAAACCAATGCAATCGGGAAAGGCAACCCAAAAGGCAATTTTTGCTGCGCCAGTAAGCCATTAAAGCCGAAAGCTAAACCCATAAACGTGTAGGTAAAATAGGCACCCAACGTAAAAACCGCGCCATGAGCAAAATTAATAATGCCTAAAATTGAAAAAATAAGGGTATATCCGAGGGCAAAAATGGCATACACGCTGCCGATTGCCAGCCCATTTGCAATTTGCTGGAAGAAAAGTGCGATGTTCATAATACAATCCGGGGAAATAACAGACCGGGCAAACACCCGGTCTGTGAGCCAACACTTAGCGGATGAAAATAAATGAGCCGGTCTGACCGTCTTCATTCATCTTGATTTGGGCAACGTAGAATTGTTCCTGAACAATTTCACCTGTGGGCAAGAACGACACGGCTCCCAATGGGGTATCGTAGCTACCATACAGGATTTGGGCATTCAGGTGGTGGCGCAGTTGTCCCAACGGATCGCTGGTTTCGTCAAAACTTGCCAAACCGACTGTGTTATCCAATTCGGTCAATGCTTCGACAAACACCTGAATTCCCGCGAAGGCTTGGGCGCTGAACTGAGGCGGTTCTTTGCCTTGGGCTTCTTTGTAGATGGTGCGGAATGTCTGGTTAATTTCGCTATCAGCTTCGTAGCTGTAGGCTTGGGCGATGATGATGCCATCGCACAATGCTTGGCAGACCGGGAAGATGTTGGCGGTGTTCAAGCCGTTACCGCCGATGATTAAGCCGGTGTAGCCAAATTCGCGCAGTTGACGCACCAAGTTACCGCCGTCTGCCGCTAACCCGGAAATAATCGCCAATTGGGGATTCAATGCCAGTGCATTGGTGACTTGCGAACTAAAGTCAGTATCGGTCGTTTGGAAAGTCTGGACAGTTGCCAGATTCAAGCCCGCATCGGTGACAGTAGATTGGAACGTTTGTGTTTCGCTGCTGGCGAAGGCATCATTTTGGGCGAAGAACACGGCAACATCTTTAATATTCGGGTCTAATTCCAGCGCGGCTTGCACGGCGTTGGGGGCGACCACCGCTACCGGAGCCGAAATACGGCTGATGAACCAGCCAATTTGCGGCACGCCACGCGCTGTATTGGAAGGAGCGATAATCGGCACACCTGCTTGTTCGGCAATCGGGTCGGCAGAGAATGCTTGCTGTGAAAGCGTCGGACCCAGAATGCCCACCACGCCTTCGCTAATCAAGGTCTGGAAGGCATTAATGGCTCCGGCTTCATCGCCAGCCGTATCTTGGAAGACCAGTTCAATCGGGCGACCATTGATACCCCCGCGTTCATTAAAATAATCCCCGGCGATTTGGGCGCCGATAACCTGTTCTTGCCCCAACAATGCCACATTGCTCGTTTGCGCTACGGCGACACCAATTTTAATCGGCGGGGCATCTTGTGCTAAAATTGGAGCAACCAGTACCACCAGCGCCAATAACAACATAAACCAACGTTTCATATTGTTTATCTCCCTTTATTTAAAAAGAATTCATCCACAAAATAGGTTTTATGGTCGCAAATTAAGCAAACCACAGGGTATTGTAGCGCACTCACCAAAATGCTGCTATCAACTTTTTAATGAGCTAAGGGATTGTTAAAGTATTAAAAATAATACGTGAATAATAAATTAAAAATTGGAGCATTTTAGATAACACAAATCAGTGAGCTTATCCAAACGCACTTCATACCTGATGAAAGCGTTTGTAACACAATGAAATAAATTTTGTTATTTTTATAGGAAGATGGTCATATTCCGAATGATTCCCACCGCGACTAAACTGATAGCGTATATTTCTCAACTTTTCTCACACTGGTTCTTAGATATAGTGTTTAAGGTAAATTGTTATTGAGAAGCCAAATAGTCATTTCTTAATCTTTTGGCGAATGGAATGCCGACTTGTTTATCCAGCGTGAAAACGGGGACTTTATGCCACGGAAGCCATATCATCTAGTTAGGGTCATCTCCCTACTTATAATTTGTAGTGTCATTATCTTAGGGCTAGATCTCCCAGTGGGAGCGCAAATTATTTTATATGATGGAAGTAACTGGCGCAGCAGCTTATATCCCGATAATTGGACACCCGGTTTCAAGGACAGCCAAGGGCGCTTTCTGCACGATTTTTCGTATGCAGGCTATAAACTTGGTACAGCTAACCCACCTGTAAATCCCGGTAGTCGCACGGTAGATGTCACCCAAGCACCTTATAGTGCCGATAAAACGGGCAATGCTGATGCCACCAATGCCATCCAGAACGCCATCAATTGGGTGGGGCAAAATGGTGGTGGGGTGGTATTTTTGCCGGCGGGTACATATCGTATTCGTCCGCAGTCTGGAAGTGGGCTAAACGGAACCAAGAATCAATCCTTATTTATCGGTTACAACAATGTAGTCTTGCGCGGTGCGGGGTCGGACAAAACGTTTCTTTATAACGATGCCACCTTCATGCGCGATAAAAGTGTCATTGCGGTTTCGCCTGTGGAAGTGTTGTATCGTTGGCGGCATGAACCAGAAACCAATGTCGTTAGCATCACCTCTGACTTGCTTAATCCGACCAATGTTATCCCTGTGAGCAGTACCAACGGCTACAGTGTGGGGAACTTGGTGATGGTGCGAACCGATTTGACCAGCGCGTTTTTGACCGAACATGGCATGACGGGTTTTTGGTCAGATTCCAAAGGGCAGTTTTATATGCGGCGCATCACCGCTATCAATGCGACTGCCAAAACCTTAACCTTAGATATTCCTACCCGTTATCCCGTAAAAATGCGCGATAACGCTCGCGTGTATAAATTTACACGTATGGTGTTGCAAAATGTCGGTGTGGAAAATTTAGCCATCGGGATGCGCGAGACACCCAAAGCCGGCTTTGGTGAGAACGATTTTGATATTGTTGGGACAGGTGCCTATGATATTCATCGTTCGACAGCGGTTTTGGTGAATTATACGATTGATGGCTGGGTGACGAATGTTCGCAGTTATAAACCCGCCCAAAACACCCTCTCCAATTCGCATCTTCATTCTGTTGGTATCTATCTGATGGAAACGCGCTCGATTACAGTCAGCAATAGTGTGATGGGTTATGCTCAATACAATGGTGCTGGTGGTAATGGCTATTTAATCCGTATCGAAGCCAGCGATAACCTGATACGCGAATCAACAGGGTTAAATTCGCGGCATAATTTCTTGATTCAAGAAATGTTTTCGACTGGCAATGTGCTATATAACTCCACCTCTGTCCGTGACATCCTCTCTTCCGATTATCATCGTTATCTTGCTCATGCCAACTTAGTGGATAACATGCAGCTAGATGGCAGCGTGTGGGAAGCATTCCAGCGTGGCAACCAGAGCGTCAACGCTGGGCATACCACCACGCAATCCGTATTTTGGAATGTGCGTCCGGGTCCTAATGGCGGTTGTTATATTCGCTCCGAGCAGTACGGTGTTGGGTATATCATCGGCACAAATTGTAACCTTGATGTCGCCGGGACACCCCAAGATGCCCCCAATGATTTTGTGGAAGGGCAAGGCAAACAAGATACACTGCTGCCACGCTCATTATATATTGACCAACTGAGCCGCCGCCGTTTTGGGCAAGGTGATGATGACGCTGATGGTCGGCAGAATAATCAGGATAACTGCCGGACGATTGCCAACAGTGACCAAGCCGATAGTAATGGTAACGGGATTGGCAATGCCTGCGAAACACCGCCACCACCACCTAACTATTGCATCTATCAGGAAAATAACAGCCAAATTGTCATGGAGGCAGAAAATTACTCTGCCATGACGCCGGGTGTTTTCTGGGACAAATGGCAGACCACAACATCTTTCTCTGGGGCTACTGGCACAGGGGCGGTTCAGGCGCTGCCGAATGTGGGGGTTTATACAGGTAATAACATTCTGGGTGCGACCCTCAGTTATGCGGTCAACTTTAGAACAACAGGTACTTTTTACGTTGCCTTGCGTGGGCAAAACCCTACGGGTAATGATGATACCGTCAATGTCGGTTTAAATGGTTTGTCTACTATCTCCACATCGGCATGGGGTTTCTACGGTTTTAATAATGTCTTCCGTTGGCGTAAATTGACCGACTTAGGACCCGTAACGATTCAAATCAATACCCCGGGCGTGCATACCTTTAACGTTTGGGTCCGTAATGATGGGTTTGTGCTAGATAAAATCTGGTTGAGCAAAAATTCAAATATGATTGATCAGCACAACACTACCAACGGTCCGAATGCCAGCGTGTGCGAAGCGCCCTTCCGCGATGATGATGGGGATAGTTATCCCAATTCGCAGGATAATTGCCCAACTGTCTCCAATGCCAACCAAGCCAATAACGACAGTGATAGCCAAGGCGATGTATGCGACAGCGACGATGATAACGATAATTTTGCTGATACGGTTGACCAATGCCCCACTGTAGTAGGCGATTTGGATGGGTGCGCCGCACCTACTAACTCGTGCGCCTTCCGTGAAGTGAGTGGGCAAGTGGTGTTTGAAGCGGAAAAATTCAGCAAGCAGTTGAATAACACCGGAACACACGGCTGGCAAAGCACCACAACTGTTCCGGGCTTTGCGGGTACGAGTTCGGTGCAAGCATCCCCAAACACGGGGACAGTGACGACAAATACAAGTGCGCCGCTACTGGTGTACTTCATTAAATTCCAGACGCCCGGCACTTATTATCTGGCGGCGCGGGGTCATGGTGCCGGCGGCAACGATGACTCGGCATATATCGGTTTGGATGGCGCGGCACTGACGCCGTTTAATACCATCGGTATGGCGGGTTGGACGACGACCTATAGCTGGCGCGAAAACACAGCGGCTGTCCTGAATGTTCCGGCAGCGGGCATTTATACCTTGTATGTCTGGATGCGCGAAGATGGCACGGTGTTAGATAAATTCTGGTTATCTACCAACGCAGGTGCTGTCAGCGATGGCAATACCACAACGGGTCCCACCGTCTCGCCCTGCGATGCTTTTACCAGCGGCACAGGCGGGCAAACCGGTGCAGATGGTGATGGTGATAGTGTGTTGGATACCAGCGATAACTGTCCTACGATCGCCAATGCCGACCAAGCAAATACCGATGGTGATAGCCAAGGCAACGTTTGCGATACCGATGATGATAATGATCGTTTCGCGGATACGATTGACCAATGCCCAGCACAGCATGGTGATTTAGATGGCTGCGCTGCGCCAAGCAATTCGTGCGCTTTCCGTGAGAGCAGCGGACAAGTGGTGATTGATGCCGAAAAATTCAGCCGTCAATCCGGCAATACCGGGACTCATGGCTGGCAGCCTGTCACCAATCTAACAGGTTACACTGGCACCAGTGTTATGCACGCACTCCCCAATACTGGGTCGCGTTCAGTAGATAGTACCGGTCCGCGTTTGATGTATTTCGTTAAGTTTACCACGCCCGGAACGTATTATATTGCAGGTCGCGGGTATGCTGCCGATGCGAACAGTGACTCGGTCTATGTGGGGGTGGATGGGGTTGCCCTGACGCCGTATAGCGGTGTTGGTTTAACCAGTTGGACAACGACATTTACTTGGCAGGAACATTCGTCGGGTTTCTTTAGTGTGCCAGCCGCCGGGATTTACACGCTGTATGTCTGGATGCGGGAAGATGGGGTGGCGTTAGATAAAATATGGATTACCACGAGCGCCAACGCCGTTGCCAATGGTAACACCACCACGGGTCCGGCGGCTTCGGCGTGCGACCCCTTCACGGCTACCGAAAGCGCCGCGCTCTCGGTGGTACCGTCAATAGAAGGTGATAGCGACGGGGACACCATCTTGGATGAGGTGGATAACTGCTTGCTGGACATCAACACCGACCAAACCGATACCGATAGCGATGGTGAAGGTGATGTCTGTGATGTAGATGATGACCGGGACTTGATTGACGATACGGCTGACCTTTGCCCATTAGTATCGGGAACCGTTGCCTTATCGGGTTGCCCAGATACCGATAATGATACCATCAGCGATTTGGTGGATAACTGCCCGGCACTGACGAACACCGACCAACTCGATACCGATGTGGATGATGTGGGCGATGTGTGCGACGAAGATGATGATAATGATGGTATCAATGATACTGTGGACACATGCCCATTGGTTGCTGGGGCTGCCCCCAGTGGTTGTGCCTCAGTGACGACGGATGGCGATGGCGATGGCATTAACGATACCCAAGATAACTGCCCCTTCATTGCCAATCCAACCCAATCTGACCGCAATACCGATGGTCAGGGCGATGCCTGTTCGGATGCTGATGGCGATGTGATTGCTGACGATGTGGATAACTGCCCCGATGTCGCCAACAGCGACCAAGTGGATAGCGATGCTGATGGACTTGGGGATGCCTGCGCCCCGATAGCCACGGCTACCTTTACCCCGACACCAACGCTGACGAATACTCCGTCACCGACAGCGACATTTACATCGACTCCTGTGCCGCCGACAGCGACGTTTACATTTACACCCGCGCCCACCCAGACAACGGTTGCGCCAACGCAGACCCCCATAAGTTCTAGTCGGGCACCCGGCGGCACAGCCGTCGCGGTGGCAGGCTGTGCCTTTGTCGAAGCAGCGGGTCAGGTGGTGATTGAGGCGGAAAAATACACGCGCACATCGGCGGGTGACGAAGGTGATACTTGGCAAGTGTCTACAGGTGCGCCCGGTTATTCGGGTGCCAGTGCTATGCAAGCTCTGCCCAATAATGGGTCTTTCAAAGGGCTGAATATCACGGGTCCCGAATTGGAATATGATATTTTGTTCACATCCCCTGGCACCTATTTTGTTGCCATTCGTGGCTATGCCCCCACCGGCGATGATAATTCCGTTCATGTGGGGCTAAATGGCGTCGGTGTGACCAACACAGGTGGTTTCGGGCTGACAGATTGGGGCGCTGCCTATACGTGGCGTTCGCGGGCGAACAATGCTACCACTGCGGTGGTGATTCCTTCCGCTGGGCTATACACCATCAATGTCTGGATGCGCGAAGATGGCATCGTGGTAGATGCATTGTGGTTGAGCAAAACCACCAATCATGTCGCGCATGGCAGCAGTGCCAGCGTTCCGGCGGAAAACCCGTGTCAACCTTTGCCAGATGATGACGGCGATGGGATTGTGACGCTGCTGGATAACTGCCCAACAGTTGCTAATCCTGACCAGCGCGATAGCGACGGTAATCGCATTGGGGATGCCTGCGGCGATGGTGACAACGATACCATTAATGACACACTGGATAATTGCCCGGCAGTCGCCAATACCGATCAACTGGATACCAATGCCAATGGTTTGGGGGATGCTTGCGATAGCGATGATGATAGCGACAGCGTGGCAGATGAAACCGATGCTTGCCCGTTAGTTGCCGGGTCAGCGGCGGCGCAAGGCTGCCCAGATGCCGATAATGATGGGCTGCGCGATAGTGCTGATAACTGTCCTACCACCTTGAATAATGACCAGTTGGACACCGATGCGGATGGTCAGGGGGATGCTTGCGATACTGACGATGATAATGACACGGTGGCAGATGCCGATGATACTTGTTCGTTAGTCGTGGGCGCAGTCTCCGCGCAGGGTTGCCCCGATGGCGATGGTGACGGTTTAGGAGATGGTCTCGATAACTGCCCAACCGTGTTGAATAATGACCAGTTGGACGGTGATGCCGATGGTCAGGGGGATGCTTGCGACACCGATGACGATAACGATACGGTGGCAGATGCTGATGATACTTGCCCCTTAGTCGCAGGTGCAGTTTCCGCGCAGGGTTGCCCCGATGGTGATGGTGATAGTTTGACCGATACCGCTGATAACTGCCCAACCGTGTTGAATAATGACCAGTTGGACACAGATACCGATGGTCAGGGCGATGCTTGCGACACCGACGACGATAACGATAGTGTCTTAGATGCTGGCGATGCTTGCCCATTAGTGAGTGCAGCGACGGCGAATGGTTGCCCGCAAACGCAAACACCCGAACCGACACCAACCTTTACGGCTGTGCCAACCGTGGCATCTCCGGTAGATAGTGATGGGGATGGCATTGCCGATAGCGCCGATAATTGCCCGGCGTTGAATGACACAAATCAGACGGATACCGATGAAGATGGCATTGGCAACCCGTGCGACGATGACGATGACAATGACCAACTGTTGGATAATGCTGATATTTGCCCGCTGGCAGTCGGTACGACAGCCACATCGGGTTGCCCGGATGGCGATGCTGATGGTTTCGCTGATGCGGCGGATAACTGCCCGCTAGATGCCAACCCTGACCAATTGAATACGGATGGCGATGCCGAAGGCGATGTCTGCGATGCTGATGATGACAATGATAGTGTCTCAGATGGCGCGGATGCTTGCCCGGTGGTCGCCGGGACTCTCAGCAATGGATGTCCTTCGGAAACTGCCACAGTAACCACCGAACCCGCGACACTGACTCCAGTGCCGACAACGCCGAGTGTGGTGGTTATCACGGATACCGATGCCGATAGTGTGCCAGATAGCAGCGATAACTGCCCAACCCTCTATAACCTTGACCAAGCCGATAGCAATGGCAATGGCGTTGGGGATGTTTGCGAAGGGACGCCGGGTGTAACCCCATCTGCAACTGCTGATGTTGTGGTCACGACCGCGCCCACAGCAACACCCGTCCCGCTGAATCCTAATGCGTGCGTCCGGCAAGAAACCAACCGTGTTGTTGTGATTGAAGCTGAACATTATTCGGGTATCCAAACGGGTAGCCCAGATACATGGTTGCCCGGCGGCACAACGGTTCAGGCACAACCCGGCAATAATGCCACACTCTTGTATGATATTGCTTTCCAGACACCGGGTACTTATTATGTGGCACTCTTCAGCCACATAGAAACAAGCAATGTGGGTGTCGTGGCGCTTGCACCGCAAGGGACAGATATTGCCACCGCTACCCCGACAACACCCGTTGCGCCAGTTTTCGCTTGGCAGACGCAGTATAACGGCACTGAATTGACGATTACGGTAGATGCGCCGGGCGTATATACACTGTGGTTGGCACTGTCATCGGATACCACGATTATTGACCGCTTATGGTTAAGCAATACTGCCGGATTTGTGACCGCTGGCAGCACTGATGCTGGTCCCGCTGAAAGCCCGTGCGTGGGGGCGGCGGCTGTCGCCCAGAGTGAACCAGCGATTGCCACTGAAACCATTGCTACGCCGCAGCCTAACCCGGCAGCGACCGATAATGATGCCGACGGTGTTGCCGATAATGCTGACAATTGCCCCACAGTGAGTAATGCTGACCAAGCCGATAGCAACAATAACGGCGTTGGGAATGCTTGCGAACCTACGGCAGCGCCTACTCCGGCGTATTGCACTGTCTTCCAAGAAGTGGGCGGCGTGCTGGTGATGGAAGCCGAACATTATGCGACGCGCACCACTGGCGCTGCCGGGCATACATGGGAATCCATCGTAGATTTGCCCGCCTATACGGGCGCAGCGGCACTCCAAGCACTGCCCGATAGTGGCACGAATACCGGACGCGAAAGCACAGGCGCGATGCTGACGTACGATTTTGAAGTAACGACCCCCGGCAATTATTATGTTGGGGTGCGTGGTTACGGTGTCTCCAGTGTCAGCGATTCAATCCATGTTGGGTTGGATGGCAATTCAGTGACCCGTAACACCAGTGTCGGTCTAAGCAGTTGGGGCAAAGAATTTTCGTGGCAGGGGCGTCCCAGTGGTGCAGCACTCATCATAAATATCACCGCTGGTAGACACACGTTGAATCTTTGGATGCGTGAAGATGGCGCTATCATTGATAAGATTTGGTTGACGACCAGCCAAACAGCCATTGTTTCTGGCAGCAAAGATGCCGGTCCCGCCGAAAGCCCGTGTCATGCTGCACCCGCTGCGCCGACATTGCCCCCGGTGACGCCTGTACCCGGTGTCAATCAAGCTCCGCTTGCCAATGCAGGGATTGACCAAACAATAACATCCGATGCTCTAGGCAATGCCAGTGTCACGCTTAATGGCTCTGCCAGCACCGATTTGGATGGTTCAATCGCCAGTTATGCCTGGACAATTGGCGCAACGCCTTTAGCCAATGTGAATCCGGCAACTGTGTCGTTGGGGATTGGCACCCATGTGATTACGTTGAGAGTTACCGATAATCAAGGTGCGACTGCCACCGATACTGTGACTATCACGATACAGGGGATTGCCAACCAACCACCACAGGCATTCGCGGGCATTGACCAAGCCGTGACTGCCGCCCCATCGGGTTTCGCTACGGTGTCGCTGAGTGCTATTGGCAGCACGGATAGCGATGGCATGATTACGAATTATAGTTGGGATAATCGCGGCATATTGGTTGGCACAACCGAAACCGTTTCTGCTACATTGCCCATCGGTACGCACGAGATTGTGTTGACTGTGCGTGATAACCGTAACGGGACGAGCAACGATACAGTGATTATTGTTGTCACGGCGGCAGTCAACCAAGCACCGATTGCCAATGCAGGCGGCGACCAAACATTAGTGGCAGCTACCAATGGGTTAGCCCCCATTACGCTGAATGGCACAGCTAGTACTGATAGTGATGGCACGATTACTAGCTATCGTTGGGATAATAACGGTACTTTGTTGGCACAAGGCAGTGTTGCCGCCACTGAACTGCCCGTTGGCACGCACTTCATCACCTTGATTGTGACGGATGATGATGGCGCACAAGGCATTGCCAATATCGTTGTCACGGTCACGACGCCATAATGCAGTTATCAGTTAAAAGTAGCAAGTTAAAAGTCCCTAGTTCTTAGCTCAAAAGCTGACTTGCTGAACTGCTGACTTGCTAATAACTAAAAGCTAAAAAGGGCGATAGCACCAAACTATCGTCCTTTTTGATTCTTAGTACCTGTCCGTGCTATAGTCCTAACAATCAATGTCCAAATTTTTCAGGGAATAATATGATATGTCCTCTGCGATGACCGCACGCATCCAAGCCAAATTAGCCCAACTTTATGGATCAGACCGGGCAGCCGAAACCTATCCAAAGCTCGTGCCGCTACTAGAAGAGGCTTCTATCCCCGCAGTATCCCCGACCCTTTCGGAGAAAGAGGTCATGCTCATCACCTATGGCGACCAAATCAGCCGTCCGGGTGAAAAACCCTTGGTGACATTGCGCCAATTTTTGCAGGCAAAAGCCGCACCGTTCATCAACTGCGTGCATATTTTGCCGTTTTATCCCTATTCATCCGATGACGGTTTTTCGGTGATAGATTATATGGCGGTCAATCCGGCGTTGGGGGAGTGGGCAGATGTCGCTGCTTTGCGCCAAGATTTCCAGTTGATGTTTGATGCGGTGTTCAACCATATATCTGCCAAAAGTGCTTGGTTTGCGGCATTCTTGCGCGATGAAGCACCCTATACCGATTATTTTACCGTGCTGCCGCCGGACACCGATGTATCGCAGGTGGTTCGTCCACGTACCACCCCGGTGCTGACGCCGTTTGCGACTCCCTCTGGTACAAAATATGTCTGGACAACCTTCAGCGATGACCAGATAGACCTGAATTTTGCTAACCCGGATGTGCTGGTGGAATTAATCAAAGTGCTGTTGTTTTATGTAGAGCAAGGTGCAACGTTTATCCGGCTCGATGCCATTGCCTTTATTTGGAAAACCATCGGCACAGACTGTATTCATCTGCCAGAAGCACACCTCATCATTCAATTTATGCGCGATGTGCTAGATGTTGTCGCGCCGCATGTGGTTCTCATCACCGAAACGAATGTGCCACACGCTGAAAATATTTCGTATTTTGGCAATGGCAGCAACGAAGCGCAGCTTGTCTATAACTTTGCGTTGCCGCCGCTGATTTTGCACACGCTCCACACGGGCAATACGAGTAAATTAACGCAATGGGCAGCATCGTTAGAGCGCATCAGTGATACAACGACCTATTTTAATTTTACGGCGTCACACGATGGCATTGGGGTTCGCCCCGTCACAGGTATTTTGTCCCAATCCGAAATTGAGGCTCTGGTCGAGCGTACTTTGGCGCACGGCGGGCGTGTATCGTATCGGGCGTTGCCAGATGGCAGCAAAAGCCCCTATGAACTCAACATCACATATTTTGATGCCATCACCGCGCCAGAAATTACCACAACCCAACCCGAAATTGCCGTGCGGCGTTTCATCGTCTCGCAAGCCATTATGTTAGCGATAGTAGGGATGCCCGGCATTTATTTTCATAGTTTGGTGGGGTCGCGTAATTTTCAAGAAGGCGTGGCACAGACCGGGCATAATCGCACGATTAACCGCGAAAAACTGGATGCTGATGCCCTGATTGCTGAATTAGACACCGACAAGTCGCTACGCCAGCAAGTGTATCATCACTATACCCATTTGCTGAACATTCGGACTGCCCAGCCCGCGTTTCATGCATTAGGCAAGCAGCAGATTCATGACTTGCATCCCGGCATTTTTGCCGTAGAGCGCATTGCGCCCGATAACAACCAACGCATTTTGGCGCTGCATAATGTGACCGATACTGCCATCACATTAGATATGTCTCAATTTCATACCGATAACCAGTGCCACGATTTGTTGACTGAAATGGTGTATTCATCACCCTCTGTTTTCACCCTCGCCCCCTATCAAATTGCGTGGTTGTTACAAGTTTAATTGCTATGAACATCCAACAAAAAATGTAAAATAATCCGTGCGATTAACCAGTTCAGCAGGAGCAACCTCATTTATGGAACAAAAACCCACGACAATTGACAGTCTGATTGAACTTAAAGTTCCAGCAGACCCGCGTATATCGCCGGATGGGCGCGGTATCGCCTATATTGTGACCGAACCGGACTGGAAAGAAAATGTCTTCATCAATCAAATCTGGTTGGTAAAAAATAAAGCCGATGTTGAACCCCGTCAGCTTACTTTCTCCAAACAGGGGAGCAGTACACCTCGTTGGTCGCCGGATAGCAACTATCTGGCTTTCCTGAGCAAACGGGAAGGCGATGAAAATATTCAGGTTTATCGGCTGGCAATACACGGTGGTGAAGCTGAACGTCTGACAGAGATTAAAACGGATATTCAGAATATCCAGTGGTCACCCGATGGCAAATCTATCGCTTTTAGCGCCATCCCACCACAGACGCCGCAGCAAAAAGATCGTGAGGAAAAATACGGCGATTTTATCGAAGACAATGTAGATTATAAGCGGTGTCATCTCTGGTTAGTCTCATTAGAAGATAAAAAAGTCCGACAGTTAACTGCTGGCAATGCTGTTCATGTCTTGGATTTTACCTGGCATCCCGACAGTAAACACATTGGCTTTACAGGCATGCCATCACCAGATATGGGGGTGTTGCTAGAAACCCGTATTTATCTGCTGAATATGGATACGCTCACAACTCGTTTACTAACACCACAGCGCACTTTTAAGCCAGTATGGTCACCCGATGGCAAACATTTGGTTTATGAACGCGGCGAATATGAGAATTTAGCGGGAGCATTTTACAAAAATTCTTATCTTGAGATTTACACGCTGGCAGACGGTAGTATAGCGCGTATTCACATGGATTTTGATGAGAATATTTCCCCGGTAACATGGTCAAATGAAGGGATTTATTTTAGTGCTATTCGGGGTATGAGCATCCATTTGTTCCAAGTTGCGCTGGATAGTGGTGCTGTAACACAGATTACGCCAGTATCACGCGATGGTTTTGTATCTATGCAGTACAGCTTTAGCGAGGATTATTCGCAGTGCGGCTTGGTTTATACTGATAGCGACACTTTCTGGGAAGTGGCAGCAATTGACCTAGCAACCACTGATTTTAAGTATCTGACTCGGTGCTACAATGACCAGACAGAAGCATGGGAACTGCCCCGGCACGAAAGTTATACTTGGCAAAGTACCGATGGCACTACCATTGAAGGTGTTTTGACTCGTCCGCTGGACTTTGACCCCGCCCAAAAATACCCCCTGTTGATTGTTATTCACGGTGGTCCAACATGGATTTCATTACGAACACGGGCGGGTAACAATGCCCGGCGTTTGTATCCTATTTATCAATGGGTAGCGCAAGGGGCATTGGTACTGGAACCGAACTATCGTGGCAGTGCAGGCTATGGCGAGACATTTCGCGCGTTGAATGTGCGCGATTTAGGCACGGGGGATTATGCCGATGTGATTTCCGGCGTTGATGCACTAATTGCGGAAGGTTGGATTGATGAACACCGGGTTGGTGCAATGGGCTGGTCGCAGGGCGGCTATATCTCCGCATTCATCACAACCTATAGTGATCGTTTTAAAGCGGTATCCGTTGGTGCGGGTATCTCCAACTGGATGACCTACTATGTCAACACGGATATTCATCCATTTACCATTAACTATCTTCAGGCAACCCCTTGGGATGACCCCGAAATATATGCAAAAACATCGCCTATAACTTATATCAAACGGGCGAAAACGCCAACCTTGATTCAACATGGCGAAAAAGACGCGCGTGTTCCACTGCCCAACGCATTTGAACTGCATCAGGGGCTGCTGGATCAAGGCGTCAAATCGAAACTGATAGTGTATCCTGGAATGCCGCATGGACCCATCAAACCGAAGCAGATTCGCCATATCATGAACGATAACTTTAACTTCTTCAATCACTATATTTTCGGGATTGAGAGTGAAGATGTTGAATCTGTTCCGTTGTATATCGTAGTTCCTGCTGCGGAAGAGAACAACACCCTTGTTGTAGATGTTGCCGACCTTGCCCGACGCGATGGCACAAATTACTGTATTCTGGCGTCAGATGGCACTCTCAGCGAAAATGTCTCTACCACCACTGGCGAAATTGCGATAGGTGATATATCGGTAGTAATTGGCAGACTCATTGAACAATTGCGGGCATTGGGCGCAAAGAAAATCAGGGTCTATACCGATAAATCCGAACATGATAATTCAGTGTTGGTTGTTCTCGGATGTATCCAGATTGCCGCCGGGTATATTGGCAAAATCAGTATAGAGCATCATCAGGGCGAAGTGTAAAAATGTACCCCAAAATAACGCAGGCGAATTTAGCCGATTCGCCTGTTTTATTCCGAATCCGATAGATTGTTTTCTCCGAATTTTTACATCCTTGAGCAGCCATGTGTTATCACACTCATGGTATTATATTTTATATTTGTGCATTTTGCTCAAAATGCTTGACTTTCCAAAACGTTTCGGGATATAGTGTAAACAAGCCGAAACGTTTTGAATTTAATTAAGCTATTTTTGAAAACACTTTTTTATGGCGACACCCACTTTAAAAACGATTTCTAAAGCAACCGGTTTTTCGGTCACGACGGTCTCGCGGGCATTGGGGGGCTACGATGATGTGAACGAAGAAACGCGCCGGGCAATCCTAGATGAAGCTCGCAAGCAGGGGTATACCCCCAATCTGAATGCGCGGCTGCTGCAAAAACAGCGTACTCAAACAATTGGGTTGATTATGCCCGCAACCAGTCCGCGCTTGACCGACCCGTTCTTCAACGAATTTGTGGCGGGCATCGGCAGCGGGGCAGCCACCGCCGGCTATGATTTGCTGCTGAGTACCGATATGACCGATACGACTGAGATGGAAACGTATCGGCGTTTGGTATCGCGGGGGCGCGTGGATGGCATGGTGCTTGTCCGCACACGCCACAATGACCCGCGCATCGCCTATCTGCTGCACACCAAGTTGCCCTTTGTTGTCTTTGGGCGCACCGATGCTGCTCATAATTTTACGTATATTGATATGGATGGCGTGGCGGCACAACGCCTCCTGACGCAGCATTTTATCGAGTATGGACACCGCCGCATTGCGTATGCTGCGCCGCCGCCGCACCTGATGTTTGCCGATTATCGTATTCAAGGGTATCGTGCCGCCTTAGAGGCACACCACCTCCCGTTTGATGCTGACCTGCTCATCGCCGGGGCATTAACTGAACGCAGTGGGCGCGAAATTGCCCATCAACTCCTCAGTTTAGCGCAGCCGCCCACCGCCATCATGACGGGCAATGATTTGATGGCATTTGGCGTCATGCGGACGATTCAAGAACGCGGGCTGCGTGTGGGTGATGATATTGCAGTCGGGGGATTCGATGATATTCCTACCGCAGAACATATTCACCCCGGTTTAACGACCATTCATCAGCCCATCTACGCGACAGGGCAGCGGTTGGTGACGCTGTTGGTGCAAATGATGAATGGGGATGCATCGCCCCCGCGTGCGATTCTTCTTGAGCCGGAGTTAATCATCCGTGCTTCAAGTGGGTCACAACGAGCCTGATAGTGAGTGAAAGGAGCGCACAAGCCGCAATAGTCGCACAGGCAATGCCCAATTTATCGCTGGCAATACCTATTTTTAAGGAGACTCCTCATGAAAAAACGCTTTTTAGTGCTTTTAACGTTGTTGTTAATTGTGGTGCTTTCGGGCATTGCCCAAGCGCAAGACCGCCCGCTGATTTTTTGGAGTACGGAAGAACAGCCAGAACGTGCTGCTGCTACCCAAGCCATCATTCAACGCTTTACCGAAGCGACCGGGATTCAAGTCTCATTGGTGCTGACCAACGAAGATATTCTGGATAGCTTGATGGCGGCGAATTTGGCTGCTGGCACACTGCCGGATGTTATGTTCCACCCGGTAGATTATGCTGCCGCGTGGTACAGCGAAGGTATCCTCAGCAGCGAAGCCGCTACCGCCATCATCAATGAACTCGGTGCGGAACAATTCAGCGGTTTGGGCTTGGTAGGGGATGGTATGGGTGGTTATGTGACCGTGCCAACCGATGGTTGGGGGCAACTGCTCATCTATCGTCAAGATTTGTTCGATGCTGCCGGATTAGAACGCCCGGATACATTTGAGAAAATCTTAGCCGCCGCCGAAGCCTTAAATGACCCCGAAAATAATTTTTATGGTGTTGTCGCCGCGACTGACCCCGCCGCGGTTTTTACACAGCAAACATTTGAACATATCGCACTGGCGAATGGTGTGACTCTCACGGATGCTGAAGGTGGTGTTACGCTGAATACTCCGGCGATGGTGGAAGCTCTCGATTTCTATACGACGTTGACGGGGCAATATGGACCTCCCGGCATCGTGGATGTGGCGGGTTCACGCGCTACGTATTTTGCTGGACAAGCCGCGATGATTATCTGGTCGCCTTTCATTCTGGATGAGATGGCGGGCTTGCGGGATAACGCGCTGCCCAACTGCCCGGAATGCGCCGCTGATGTGGCATATTTGGCGAAGAACAGTGGTTTTGTTCCGGCATTCCAAGGACCCAGCGGTACTGCGCCAGCACAATATGGTCAGATTAGCTCAATGGGCATCAGCACCAGCGCCCCGGCAGCCGCCCAAGAATTTGTCAAATTCTGGCTGTCCGAAGGCTATCTCGATTGGTTGGCTGTTGCGCCCGAAGGCAAGTTCCCCATGCGGCGCGGCACCCCAGACAATCCGACAGAATTTATCGAAGGCTGGAGTACATTGCCCGCAGGTGTAGACCGCAAAGCGCCCCTCGGTGATTTCTATAGCCAAGAGGTGATTAACACCATTGCCGAAGGTGCGGCGGGCTTTGACCGTTGGGGCTTCCCACAGGGGCAAGGCTTGTTGGTGAGTGGCGTGTATCAAGATTTGATTGTGCCGCGCACGGTCGCTGATATTCTCAGTGGGGCATTAACCGCTGAAGAAGCCGCCGCCGAAATCCAATTGGGCGTGGAAGAAATTCAAGCTGCCCAAGCTGAATAATCAGTGGTAGGTAAGGGGTATGATGGCTGTACCCTCTTGCCTGTCAATTTAAGAAAATCCTCACCCCCTGCCCCCTCTCCACTTCGTAGAGAGGGGGTTCATAACGGTGCAGAAAGTCCCTTTCTCCATGAAATGGGGAAAGGGATTTAGGGATAGGGGATATCTTAAAATGCTTATCCTGACAGCGGTGGAGGTATGATGGCTGTACCCTCTTTCACCGGCTCTAACTCAGTCCTCAGCACTTAGCACTCTGACGAGGCTAAACCCCATGTTACAGAATTTTTCGCTGCTCGAATTGGTCATTT
>JALHOR010000093.1 GCA_022842885.1 Anaerolineae bacterium | reverse complement strand
AAAAGGGACACGACATGTCGTGTCCCTACGTCATAAAAGACCAGATTTTATTTTTATGAGCCTGATTTTGATTTTTACCTACGTCAATTTATACACCGCATCCACCAGCGCCAGAATATAACCTGTGGCGTGGGCATGTCCACGATGATTCCAATCGGTATCATCAATCATGCGCGGCACATGGTCATCAATCAAGAAGCCATCAAACCCCACTTCTTTGAGCGTGCGAATGGCTGCTACCGGGTCAAAGTTGCCTTCGCCCAGGAAACATTCATGGAAGGTGGGGACGCAGCCTTGCACATCGCGGAAATGCACATAAAAAATTTTGCCGCGCTCGCCGAAATAACGCACCACTTCAATCACGTTGATGCCCATCTCGCTAAAACAGCCCATGCAAAATTCGATACCATGATTCGGGCTAGGGGCAATTTCTTCCATCGCTTTTTTGTAGCATTCAAAATTATGAAAAATCCGTGCGATGCCCCCCAATTCCGGTACGGGCGGGTCATCCGGGTGAATCGCCATTTTGACGCCCGCTTCTTCAGCAACGGGCAGCACCGCCGCCGTAAAATAACGGTAGTTCTCCCACATTTCGTCGTGGCTAATCGTGCGCCCTTCAAGCATATCGAGCGTTTTTGCCCCGGCAACCAGCGGCGCAGTATCAATTTCATCCATGCTGAACGCCGTCACACTCACACCGCCGCGTCCTTTTTTGTTGGGCGTGCGCCATACCCAATTGGGCATCCAGTTATAACCGAGCATGTGGATACCGGCTTTGCCCATATTTCGCAGCGTCTTTTGATAATTTTCGATTTGCTCATCGCGTCCGGGCAAGCCCAACATAGCTTTAACATAAAAGCGCGTGGGCGTATTTTCTAAAGCTTCTAGTTTTAGCCCATAACTTTCGACCCGTTCCCGGATGCGCTTGAGGTCTTCGTAGCGCCAATACCCATCTTCATCGGGCAGCAGCGGCGTGTTCATCTGCACGCCACTCACGCCAATTTGTTTCGCAAATGTCAATCGCTCATGCGACAGTTCGTTGAACTGCCCCAACGCGACCCGCATTCTTTCCGGCATAAAAATATCCTTTTTGGTTGTTAGCTGATAGCTTTTGGCTATTAGCTTTCAGCCATCAGCGGTCAGCTATCAGCGTTTAATTTTGTATTTTTGAGTTGCAGGTGTTGTCTTAGATTTTGACTCATGTCCAGATTGCGTGAAAAGTACTGTGTTGCAGGGTCGAGGTATGCCTCGACCCTACGTAAAATCACTCATTTTGAACTTGAGCGAAGAAATTAAATTCGCAATTGTAGGGGAGCGCCTATGTGCGCTCCCGCCATTGGGCGACCACGTAGGGTCGCCCCTACACACGATCTGATCATTTTGTTGAATTGCATTATCTTGCCCCTACAACGACGCATTTTTCACGCAATCTATCTGAAAAACAGGCATGGCACGCCATTAAACTGGGGACTTTTGTCTTTTAACTTTCTACTTTTAACGCTATTTTTCAGCCTTTCACCGCGCCGGCTGCCAAGCCCTGCACCACAAATCGTTGTGCCAGATAATACAGAATCATCACGGGCAGCGCCGCCAAAAAAGCCCCCGCCATAATCAACCCCCACCGGAACACATCCCCGGTAATCAAGCGGCTGATGGCAACGGGAACAGTTTGTAAATCGGGCGATGTGATAAAAATCAGCGCATACAGCAGTTCGTTCCAAGCGGCAGTAAAGGTGAACACACTAACAGCAACCAAACCAGGTGCTGCCAGCGGTAGCAAAATCATATAAAAGGCTTGGATGCGGGTTGCGCCATCTACCATCGCTTGTTCTTCTAGGTCAATTGGAATGCTCTTAAAATACCCCATGAGCATCCACGTACTCAGCGGTGCGGCAAACGTCAGATAGACAAAAATCAGCCCATGTAGCGTATTGCCCAATTGCAATCGCGCCACGATGACCGATAGCGGGATAAATAACAGCCCACTTGGCGTCAGATAGGTGAATAAAATCAGCCGCCCAATCCAATCCCGATACAAGTATTTCAGCCGAACTAGGCTATAGGCTGCCATGCTGCTGAATACTACGGAAACAAACGTAGCACTGGATGCCACAAATAAGCTGTTACGCAGATTGATGAGAAAATCATATTCTGTGACCAAATCTTCATAATTTTTGAGTGTGGCATTCACGGGCAACAGCGATGGCGTGCGGTAAATATCCTTGGGCAGCTTGAGCGAAATGTTAAACATATAATAGACTGGAAACAAAATGGCGATTGCCACCAGAATCAGCAGCGTATAATAGAGGATGCTTTGCCACCATGTTGTTCTATCAAACATGCTTAATCCTCCCGCTGCAAATTGACGGCAACAATTAACGCCAACACCGCGAAAACAGGCAGCATCGAGACGGACACGGCAGCAGCTTCGCCAATGCGTAAACTCTGCAAGCCATAATATGCCAAGACCGGGAAGGTCATAGTCGCATTCGAGGGTCCACCGCCCGTCATCAGCCACACGGCTTCAAAACTGTTGGTTGTCCAAATCGTTGAAATCAAAATCACCACAAGGACAACATGCCGAATGCCCGGCATCGTGATATGCAGAAATCGCTGCCATGCATTTGCTCCATCCAATGCCGCTGATTCGTACAATTCACGCGGGATATTCTGCATCGCTGCCAAGAACGAAATCACCCAGAAGGGGAAACCACGCCACACACTGGCAGTAATCACGCTGGGCATTGCCAAATCGCGGCTCAGGAAATCCACATGCGTTGTGACCAAATCAAGATTAATCAGAATATAGTTGAATGCGCCGCCTTGGGGTGCAAAGAGCAATTTCCACGTAATGAATGCCACAAACGCCGGCATCGCCCACGGCAGCAAAATTAAGCCGCGCCAAAAAAAACGCGCTCGTATATTCTGATTCAGCAGGACTGCCAACCCCAACCCAATGAACAATTTGATGCTTTGGACTGCCCCAACCAGCACAATCGTATTGCTGATGGAGGCTTGGAAATCGGGTTTTTGCACAATAGCGAGATAATTGGCAAAGCCCACAAACTCACCTTCGCTGCCAATTACCCGGTCAGTGAAGCTGATATAAATGGCAAAAAAGAAGGGGTAAATCACCAGCAGCAAAATACAACAGACCAATGGCGCGACCAGCACATAGCCCAACAAACTATCTAGCTGGCGCAAACTAAAACGCGGTGTTTTGTAGGACTCATTGCGTACCATCACAGTTTGGGACACGCGGGGGTTGCCTTTCGTGTACGCAGATGGGCAACCTTTGGATTGCCCATCCACAATACTGACGCTTAACCATCAACCCTCCTGCACGGCGCGACCGAGTGGCGTTGCCTGCGGCAGGGTTGACGCGGCGTGTTTATTGGTATTTGTCGTAAATGGCTTGGCAGGCTTCCTGCGTTTCGGCAATGGCGTCATCAATGCTGATGCTATCAATCACGATACGCTGAATCATGCGCGGGGTGAGGAAATTGGTCTGATATTCAGCGAAGGCAGCATTGGTCTTATCGGGGAAAGCGCCCGGTGTGCCATTCAGCGCCAAATCGAGCAAACCAGCATGGACGGCGCTTTCGGCGAAAATGGGGGCTTCCTGATGGCTCACCAACGCAGGACCATAAATGGCGCTGCTGTAATATTCGGCGATAAACTCATCGTCTGCCAAATACGCAATCAAATCAGCGGCGAGGTCTTGTTTTTCGCTGGTGACAGGGATAGACCGAACAACGGTATTCACGGGCGAAATCCGCATGGCGGGACCAGCGGGCAACGCTGAAAACAGGGTGGCTTCTGCCAATTCGGGGTCATTTTCAACCAGATAGTTACGCACGCTGCCGGGGTTGGCAATGAAGACTGCCTGACCGGATTGGTACGCTGTGTTATCGCCAGCGCCATCCCAAGTGGTCGCACCGGGCGGGAACAGACCATCAGCATAAGCTGTCGTAATCCATTCCAAGAAAGCGCGGGTTTCTTCGCTATCAATCGTGCAGTTCACGCCGTCATCATCGGCAATGCGTCCACCCCAAGATTGCAGCATGGTCGTGGTCAGGTTGCCATCACCAACATTGGACAGGGCAAACGACATCGAATAGACATTCGGCGGGTCATTGACGGCGCGTGCCATTTCGCCCAATTCTTCCCATGTTTCGGGGGCTTCGGCATAACCAGCGGGTTCCAACAGGTCGTTGCGGCGATACAGCACGTTGCCATTGGTGGCATACGGAATGCCGTAAATATTATCTTCAAATTCTTCGCTGGTGACTAAACTTTCGGCAGATTCCAGCCAACCGCCATGTGCTTCACCAATTTCTGCATACAGGTCATTGAGGGCGACCAGTTGGTCTTGCTGGCTCAACAGCAGCATAAAATCGCGCCCCAAATCCAAAGCATCGGGCATTGTTCCGGCTTCAATGGCTGCCGAAACCGTCTGCACTGTTTCGTTCTGATTAATCATGACGACTTCGACATCAATATTATTTTCTTCGCCCCATTGTTCAACACGTTCTACGAACAAATTATTGGCAGCCTCGGAGAAGATGAGACCACCCCAATAGACAAATTTTTCTTGGGCGAGTGCCGGGGTGAGGGCGAGCATCCCCAACAAGAGGAGGGTGACGCCAAAAAACAGTTTGGTGGTTGTGAAACGTTTCATATAAAGTTGCTCCCTGAAAGAAGATTTTATTGGACAAAAAAGATGAGGTCTAGCGAAATGCGTTTTGGTCGCGTATCACCTCCCGTTTTTAGTTGTAGTTCATAAAAAAATATTTAACAATTTAAATTATAACCACTATCGTGCGAATTGTACACAATATACCGCTAAATCGCAGGCAATTTTGCTGATTTGATTAGGCGTTTGTCCGCAATAGATGGTTGGTTAATATCGCTAAGGCTTTTTCGGCATCTTCACGTTGCACATAGCCATTGTGAATTGGCAGCGTCACCGGATACTCTGCCGCAGTTTTTAGGAAGAATGAGCCTTCGGTAGGGCAGTCTATCCCGGCTTGGCACGCAAAAATAATGGCGTGCAAGCACCCCAACAACGAACTTGCCTGCGAGCCAATCATGATGCGTTTGCCGCGTCGCACAGCCCGTTTCAGCATCGTGCGTGATTGTGAAAAACCCGTGCGGGCGGTTTTGATGTTCAGAACATCAAACGTGTTGAGCGATAATTCACGGATTAAATCTTGTTCGGTGAAACAGCTATCATCGGCGATGATGGGCAAAAACTGCCGCCGCTGTAAAATCTGCCGGGCTTTGACTTTGTAAACAGGCAGTGGTTCTTCGCAGTATAAAATGCCCATCGCTGCCAATTGGCGTAACACCTGTTTCGCGCTGGTGGGCGTAAAACATTCGTTGGCATCGGCGTATACATGCATATCAGGATATTGCTGCTGAATCTCGCGCAGCAGGGCGATTTCGCGGTCGGGCGCTTTGCCGACTTTGACTTTTAATACACGAATGCCCGCAGCGTAGACTTCGCTCACTTCTTGCAACACTGCGTCATCGCTGCCCGTGCCTAAGATAAAACTCAATTGGGTTTTGTCGTCGGTGGCATTCAAATAATGCGAGAGCGTTTTTTGCTGCGATGCGGCATACGCTGACCAGAGGGCGATATTGAGTGCGCCGCGAGCCGTGTGGTTATTTTTGATGTCGGCAATTTTGGTATCCAAACCCGCTAAACATTTCATATCGCACCACTGCCCAAGCAAACGCGGCGCATATTCGCGCTGCACAATCGCCATGACGGATTCGGGCGTTTCGCCATAAATCGTCGGGCGCGGTGTGGCTTCGCCAATTCCCACGCTGCCATCATCCAATTCAGCGATGATGAGAACATGATGCAGCGCCGCAAGTTCATGGGTTTTGCCCCAGTGCAGCGCACTCTTTAACGGAATAGAATATGGCACAGTGCGAATCGTTTGGATTTTCATGGCGTTAGCATTTTATGGGAATGAACAGCATTGACTATAGCATATCTTATTATCACCGCACTCTAGAAGGAAAGCCATCGCTCAAGTTCAAAATGAGCGATTTTCTGTAGTGTCGAGGCATGCCTCGACACTACAACACTAACTTTTTCACGCAATCTAAACATAAGCAAAATTCATTAATATTTTTTCTTGGCGATCTTTGCGTCTTGGCGATTCATCTTGTCTTTAGTGAGCCAACACAAAAAGGACAAGGCAGTAAACTCTTGTCCATATCGGCAACTCATAGGTGCATCAACTTTTCAATGATCTAAGCAAGCATGGCTAATGCCCGATTTTTTCTTCGATAGGCGCTCCTCTCTATTCACATCCGATACAATTACATACAATGCCCATCGAAACACAGCGCAAGCTGCATTTCTTTTTGGTTGCATCAACCGGGTTGTGAAGCCGTTTTGGTTGATGCCCCTATTTAGATGGGGGGTTGGCGCCAAGTGATGTCACGTTCTGGAAAAACACCATCACCTGTGCCGACAAAAATACTATAGCGCGAATTTTTGTGAGATGCAAGAGGGTCACAAGAATAATTCCAGCCATCGGTTGAAAACACGAAGGTGAAACCTCGGTGGTCTCCGTGCTTGCTCTGAAAATAGTGCTGAGTGCTGAGGACTAAGTGCTGAGTCAAAAACCGAATGGCACTAAGCAGTCAGTCAAATAGCCAATTTTCATCCTGTGGGGTGGTGGCATTTCATAGCGACTCTGTGGTTCGATCGCTTTTCTTTGTGTCCTTCGTGTTCTTTGTGGTTCAATTGCTTTTATCGGTGGTCTCTGTGTCTCTGTGGTGATATGATGATACCTGCGAACATTTGTGTGCAATCGGGGAAACGCATGTTAGACCGTCAGTTGATGACCTTTGATGCGGCATTAATCGCGCATATCCGGCAAGTGCTGGCAGAACAACACAGCCGCTTGGCGCAGCTAGACCGCCCCACGTCAGAACGCAGCATCACCGCCCGCAATTATGACAGCGCGATTCGGGCGTTGGTGGCGTATTTGGATGAAAAACAAATGATGTTGCCCACCAAAAGCGCCCTAGAACGCTGGCGCGATGACATGCACGAAGGCAAAGCACGCGGCGCTCATGACGCCAAATTATCAGTCAAAACCATCAATGCTCGCCTTTCGGCAGTGCGAAAATTATTGCGAAATACCGCCGATGATATTCTGGATATTCAGGTGAAATTGGTGCTGCGTGATTGGGCAAATGTAACCGATGCCAAAGCGATAAAAGTGCAGGATAAAATTGAAGAAGATTATGGCATTCGCTTATCGCTATCTGAACTGGAACGGCTCATCAATCGGGCGGATATTCGCACGATAAAAGGCTTGCGTGACCGGGCGTTGATTACGGTGATGGCATGTGCTGGCTTGCGCGTCAGCGAAGCGGTCAATTTAACGCTGCGCGATGTGTTCCTGACGCAGAACGCCGCCGGACAGCGCGGCATTCGTGTTCGGCGCGGCAAGCATTCCAAAGCCCGGATTGTCGTGCTGCAATCGTGGAACAGCCCGGTTTTGGCAACCATTCGCGCTTATATCGAAGTCTTAGGGCTATCGGTAGAAGTCGAACCCGAAGCGTATATTTTTCGGGGCGTCAAGCGTGCCAAAAATGGCGCATATGATTCCGTGCCAGAACGCTTATCGGTGCGTGGGGCAGAACGCGCTGTAGAAGCCTATGATGCCCCCTATCGCGGTGAACTCATTCGTGTGAATGCCCATGATTTGCGGCGGACTTTCGCCAAGATTTGCCGCCAATCGGGCATGTCGTGGGATGCCTTGCGCGAACAAATGGGACACAGCAGTGTCAAAATCACCGAAGATTATGTCGGGCATGAAGTAGACTGGTCAGAGCGCATTCCCAATTGGACAATTAAATTAAAAGACCGCGAAGAGTGATAGGCTAGAATATCTATGAATTGGAACGAACTACGACTTCAATATCCCCACAGTTGGTTATTGGTGGAAGCCTTTGATGCTTATACTGAAAATGGACAACGGGTGATTCCGCATTTGGAATTGATTGCTGTGTTTTACCAAGATTGGGCAGCGGCGTGGGAGCGTTATCAATCGCTGCATCGTGCTGATAAGAACCGTGAATATTATATTTTGCATTCAGACCGCGAAGCATTGGATATTGGCGTGATAGATGCTTTTGGGCGGGTGCTAGGATGACATCAATCGCTATTTTATACAATTTGCCTTTTGTATCTGTCACGCTCAGAGCAAACGGACAAACACTGCATTTGCAACGAGTTTTGCTGGATAGTGGTTCAGCAGGGAGTCTTTTTAAAACGGATGATTTACGCAGCATAGGCGTCACAGGCGAAATGACGGACAGAATTCGTTTTATGTCTGGTATTGGTGGACGAGAAGCCGTTATCGAAAAACAGATTGATGCATTAGAAGTTGGCAACTTGATTGCTCAACCGTTTAAAATTCAAATGGGCAGTCTTGCTTATGATTTTGCGATGGATGGTATTTTAGGTGCGGATTTCTTGCTTGTGACCAATGCAATTATTGATTTCAAAAATTTGCAATTACGGAATGGTTGATTTTTCCTTGTTTGTGTTTTTGATGCTTATTCAAAAAATCACCGAAGATTATGTCGGGCATGAAGTAGACTGGTCAGAGCGCATTCCCAATTGGACAATTAAATTAAAAGACCGCGAAGATTAAAACCTTAAGTTTGTGATATACAATTTCGTTTACAATATTTTTGCAAGCTAGCAGTGTTTATTACTTCCCAAAGGAAACAAAGATGGGTGTTCGATACGAATGGGCGGATTCCAACAAAATTATTCTGGATATTATTTTGGAACAACCTTGGACGTGGGCAGAGTACAACGCAGTGATGGCAGAAATCATGCCGATGCTGAAGAATCTGAATTATCCCTGCGCGACTACGGTTGACTCGACTAATATGGGACCGCTACCGCGTGATGATAATTTCCTCTCAATCCTGCTCAATGTTGAACATACGATGCCCGACAATTTATTTGCCTCGGTCATCATTGCGGCTAACTATAGTATTCGCACTTTCATGAATATTTTAATGAAAGTACGCTCACGGGCTGCTCGCATTGCACTTTTTACTGAGACTCTGGATGAGGCTCACAGCCAAATTTATGCGCGTTACCGCGAGCTTTACCCAGAATTAGCCCATAAATTGCAGAATCAATCTACCAGCAAGTAACGCTTTATGCCCATCTCGTCTGCTTTCGCTCAACGTTTATCAAAAAATCTGCCGGATATTGCCGACCATTTTGGCACGCCGTTTCATCTTTATGATGAAAGTGGCATTCGGGAAACAGGCGCAACGCTCAAAACTGCCTTCGCCCAAGTCGTGCAATTCCAAGAATTTTTCGCCGTCAAAGCCCTGCCTAATCCGCATATTCTGCATATCTTGCGGGAGATGGGGTTTGGCTTTGATTGCAGTTCTATTCCCGAATTGATATTAGCGCGGCAAACGGGCGCAGGTGGCAGCGATATCATGTTCACATCCAACAATACTGCCCCGGAAGAATTTGCGGCGGCGTTGGGCAATGGCGGTTGCATCCTGAATTTGGATGATATATCGCTGATTGACAAAGTACCCTATCTGCCGGAAAAAGTCGCCTTTCGCTATAACCCCGGCGCCCGCCGCACCGGTAACGCCATCATTGGCAAGCCAGAAGAAGCAAAATTTGGTGTGCCGCATGACCAACTGATTGCGGCTTATCAACACGCGCTGGCACGCGGGGCGCAGCATTTTGGCTTACACACCATGCTCGTATCTAATGAACGCGATTATCGCTATATGTTGGAAACGACCCAAATGCTGCTGAATGTAGCGATGTGGTTGCGAGCCGAAACTGGCATTACATTGGACTTCATTAATATTGGCGGCGGGTTTGGCATTCCCTATCGCCCGGAAGACACTCCATTGGATTTAGCGGCGTTATCACACGGCATGACATCGCTGCTGGAAAATTTTGGTACAGAATATGGCAGTGTTCCGGCGCTATATATGGAAAACGGGCGCTATCTGACGGGGCGGCATGGGGTTCTCGTCACCCGCGCCATCAATCATAAAGACAGTTATCGCCGTTATATTGGCGTGGATGCCAATATGTCGGCGTTGATGCGTCCGGGCATGTATGGCGCGTATCATCATATCACCGTTCACGACAAACACGATGCGACGGAATTGGAAATCGTGGATGTAGTGGGCAGCTTGTGCGAAAACAACGATAAATTTGCGATTCAGCGGTCACTGCCCCACATTGAAGCTGGCGATTTGCTGCTCATCCATGATACGGGCGCTCATGGTCATGCGATGGGCTTTAATTACAATGGCAGGTTGCGCCCGCAGGAATTGCTACTCCGAACCGATGGCTCGGTCACGCGCATCCGGCGGGCAGAAACGCTCGACGATTATTTTGCAACGCTCAATTTTGCGCCCGAAGATTGGCAGCCATAATCTTGCTTGACTTAAATAACGCCGTTTGCCCGCAGTTGAGCAATATCAGCATCGGTTTTGCCTAACAAACAGCGCAAAATATCATCCGTATGTTGGCTCAGGCGGGGCGGCGGCGCATAACTATCTTCGTAAGTTTCCGAGAGTTTAATCGGGTTGCCCGGCGCTTGATACCAAGTGCCATTAGGATGCTGAATATCCACCAACATATGCCGCGCTTGCACCTGCACATCACGGATAGCTTGCTCAATAGTGTAAACGGGCGCACACGGGATGCGGGTTTCGTGCAACTTTTCCAGCCAATATGCCTGTGTATTCGTCTGAAAAATATCGCCCAACTGTTGATTAATCTGTTGACGATTTTGCCAACGTCCGCGCTGCGTCTCATTTTCGGCTGTGGCTAAATCAGGGGCATCCAACAACGTCATCAGCGATACCCAAAAATGGTCGGTCAAAATAGCGATGATGATATAACCATCTTGGGTAGGATAGGCATCGTAGGGGATGTGGGCGTAATGCCCGTTACCTAAGCGTTCTGGTTGAACGCCAGATAATGCCACCATCGTTGCGGCATAATTGAGCAGGCTAATTTGGGCATCCAGCATCGAAATATCCACATGCTGCCCGCGCCCGGTGGTTTGCCGCGCCACTAATGCCGATAAAATGCCAATCACTGCCATCACGCCGCCACCCAAATCCGCAATCGGGATACCCGACCGCAGCGGCGGGTCATCTGGGAAACCGGTTAAACTCATTTCGCCGCCCATCGCCTGCACCACCAAATCAAACGCGACGCGCTCTTTGTCGGGTCCCGTCTCACCGAAGCCCGTAATGCTGCTGGTGATAATGCGCGGATTAATTTGGGAGAGATGCGCGTGGTCAATTTTTAAGCGAGTAGGCACACCCGCGCTAAAATTATATAACACCACATCGGCGACTTTGACCAGTTCGTAAAATAACGCTAATCCGGCGGGGTCTTTGAGATTTAAGGTCACACTTTTTTTGTTGCGGTTCAGTGTTAAAAAATAAGCGCCCATGCCATCAATGCTGTGCAAAGGGTCTTCTGCCAAGAGGGTGCGCGTGGCTTCGCCGTTTAATGGCTCTATCTTAATTGTTTCTGCGCCCATATCCGCCAGCATCATCCCAGCGTAGGGTCCACTGAGCATATGCGTTAAATCCAAAACGCGGATGCCGTGTAACGCTTTCATAATCTACCTTTCCAGATAACACCGCCCATATCCTATCTGCGGCGCAACAGGCTATCTTACTGCTTTTTATGCCCAAAAAATAGATGCCCCACACGCGCTGCGTGCCGGGGCGAAGGGGAATAGCTAGGGTAGATGTTAATAGCGTGGCAGATTAGCGGGCGGCTAAGGTGTAGGTTGCGTCGGTATCGGTGATGGTCAGTGAGATAACGCGCCCGTTGGTGTGATTGCGAACAAGGTTGCGCCACGCTGTTACAAGATTGTTATTGATAATCGTCAGAATGTCGCCGCTGGCAGTTTGCCCGTTGGCGGTAGCAGCAGTCACCGTCCAAGTGACGCGCCCATTGCTGCCGATTGTCGGAACAAGGGTAACGCTGACCGCATAAGGACCAAAATTGCGTCCGCTGACGGTGGCGCTAATGACCACTTGCCCCGCTTGCAAATCCACATTCTTGTTGGTGATTTGCCGCCGCGCTGGGTTCGTCACGCGATACGTCTCATTAAGTTGTGTTTCGGTCACGGTGACAGTGCGGGTATTCTGCGCGAAAGTTGGCACGACTGCCATTGCTAACATCATGATTGCAGTCACTGCGAGAAAAAGACGACGAATTGCCATGATGGTTTGCTCCTGTTTATCCCTAATTTGATGATACGGTACGTTATGCTTATCATCGCTTAAGGTTGTTGAGGAAGTATTGGTAGAGTGTAAGCAGTGTGAAAACTCTTTTTAAGGAACGATTTTTCTGGTCGTTCCTTTTGTTGCTTGGATTCAGATGCCTGTCATGCTGTTTTTTGCACTTGAATCGTTATAATTCTTCTCATTCGCGTTGTTCTCATCAGAAAGAAAATCGGCATGTTTTTGGATACGCTTGCTCGTCCTTTAAATGTGGCACTTAGCAGCAATGGTTTTGCGCTGGATATGTCGCCGGAACGTTTGGGCTGGCTGACACCTTCCGACCCCCATGACACGATTGCCCAGTTGCGCGACCAATTTCAAGCGCAGGGCTATTTGTGGCTGAAAAGCCTACTACCGCGAGCTAAAGTGCTGGAAATGCGCCGTCGTTATTTTGCGGCTATGCAAGAAACGGGCTTGCTCAAACCCGGTACTGACCCCATAGATGGCATTTATAGCGGTGATGAAACCCCCAAACAAGGACACATCAACAAAATTATGGCGGAGATAGTGCGGCGTGCGGATTACGAAGCCTTTTGTTTTTCGGACGAGGTGTGGCGCTTTTTTGAATCGTTGTTGGCGGGTGCCGTGTATTTGCACAAGCGCAAACTTGTTCGCCATGTGGTGCCGTATGCCACCGCCGCCACCGGGGCGCATTATGACTTAACGTATTTGCGCGGCGGCACGGATACGGTGTGTACGGCGTGGATTCCGATAGGCGATACGCCTGTGGAATTAGGGGGTTTGGTGTATTTGGAAGGGTCGGATAAATTTGGGCGCGAGCAAGAAGCCGAATTTTCGCGCAAAAATGCCGATTTATCGCCCGAAGACCGCATTAGTGCCTACAACAAAAATATGACGACGACGGGCTGGCTGACCAAAGATTTGCCGATGCTGGCGAATCGCCTCAATTCGCGGTGGTTGGTCGCCGATTATGAAGCGGGCGATATGATGATTCACAGCGCCTATATGATTCATGCCGCAACGACGAATCTGTCGGATAGTGGTGTGATTCGCCTTTCAACGGATATTCGTTATCAGCGCATCCGTGACGAAATTGATGCCCGTTGGAATGAACATTGGTCATTGGATGATATGCTTTAGTCCTATTGAACCAAAGCAATACACAGTCATAACCGCAATAAAATTTAGTTTGTCATAAAAGCGGTATAATCATCTGTAAGTAAAGAAACGATTCTCGAAAGCAGGTGTCTTTATGTTGTCTTTATTCCGCCGGATAGTGTTCTGGCTCGTTATCCTGATATTGACCAGTTTAGTCGCTGCGCCCGCCTTGGCACAGAAGACGCATACGGTCGCACGCGGCGAAAATTTATTCCGTATTGGGCTGCGCTATGGTTGCTCGATTAGCGAGATGGCACGCGCCAATAACATCAGCAATCCAGCGCGTATTTTTGTGGGGCAAGTGTTGGTTGTTCCGGCATGTTCGGGTGCTACGGTAAGCATTCCAACCCCTGCCAATGTCAATACACCGCCAAACTCAGCACCAGCGGCGAATCCGCCTGCCACAACGACCACCAATACCTCACCTTCGGACAATTGGTGTTTTCCCGGCGGTCCGTGGGGCGATGGGCGCTGCGATGTGGGCGATGAGGGACAGCGCAATTATATGTGGCGTTTGGGTTGGCTGAATGCTCATATTGAACGCGGCGAAATTGCTACCACCTCTGTGCCAGCCAATACTGGATTTTTCACCAATACAACGACCAACAACAATTCGGGTGGCACAACGAATAATTCTGGCGGCACAACCACCACGACCACCACGACTGGCGGTGGGTCATCCAGCGGTGGTTCTGGCACGCCCAGTTGTGTGAATGGCACGGTGATTGAGTTGGTGAATTGTGCGCGGGGGCAAAATGGGTTAGCGCCGTTGTTCTCCAATGCCTTGTTAGAAGTAGCGGCACAGGCACATGCTCAGGATATGGTCACGAATAATTATTTTTCGCATACCGGACTCAATGGTTCCACCCTCGGGAGTCGCGTCACGGCAGTCGGCTATAATTGGACGGCAGTCGGTGAGAACATCGCGCAAGGGCAAAGCACAGATTATCAGGTGTTTAACGATTGGATGAATTCACCCGGACACCGCGCCAATATCCTCAGTCCGAGTTATACTGAGATTGGGGTAGGGCGTGTAGGCAATACGTGGGTGCAGGTATTCGGGAAACAGTAGACTCTTTCAATATGAGCCTCAAATTCTATACAGATAAACACATTCCTAAAGCTGTTGCTATTCAATTGCGAATGCGAGGCATTGATATTCTACGGTGTGAGGATATTGGCATGGACGAGGCAGAAGACTCTCAACATTTGGAATATGCTACGCTCGAAAGGCGGATTATCATTACAAATGATGAGGATTTTGCCCAACTAGATGCTGAGTGGCGTGCCGCAGGAAAAAAACATGGTGGCATTTTGTATTGTTTACCGCATGTTCGCAACAAAGCAGGAATTGGCAGAATCGTTATGTTATGTTCGGAATATCATGAGTTGGTAGAAGGCGGCGCAGCGAAGTACGAAGAAGATTTTGCCAACCGGATTATTTTTGTGAGCTAATCCAATGGATGCGATTCCGGTCAATCACATTGAACTTATAGATGGCAATGCCATTATCGTAGGCACGACTCTAAAAGCGGCTTTGGTCGCCAGCATGGTCGTCAAAGCCAATGCCTCCATTGAAGAAACAATGGAACAATATGCCTTATCTCGCGCACAAGTCCATGCTGCTTTAGCTTATTATTATGACCATGAAAGCATGATTGAAGCTGCATTCAAACGAGCAGAGGATTACGTGCGTCAATATGGACTTGATGCTGATGATTATCTGACACAACTACGGCAACGCCAGAAGCGAGATGCTGAGTAATTTATGTCAAAACACTACGTCTGCATCTCTAGCTGGAATCATGATACCGAAGTGGGTATCTATGTTTTTGAAATGTCATCTGAAACGGGTACGCTTAATCTCATCCAATCTGTAACGCAGGTCAACAATGGCGAATACATGGCATTCAGCGCAGATAAAAAATGGCTGTATGTCACGAGCATGGACGATATTGGTTATGTCAATGCCTTCGCTGTTGACCCGCACAATGGACATTTGACCTATCATCACCGCCAACCGACAGGCGGCAGCGCCCCGTGTTATGTATCCGTAATGCCGGATGGTCAGCATGTTTTCACCGTAGATTATGCCGGGACGGGCATGGCAATGGGTAATTTTGCCGTGTTTCCGGTGGTGAATGAGCAGATACAACCGTACAGCGATTTTCACCAATTGCCGGGTGCCAGCGTGAATGCTGCCCGGCAAGAGGCATCGCACCCGCACATGATTTTGCCTGACCCCACGGGCAAACTCATTCTAGTGCCAGATTTGGGTTTAGACCGCGTGCTGCTGTATCGGCTTACAGAAGCTAATCAATTGGTGGCAAATACTCCGGCATGGTTGGATTTGGCAGCCGGGGCGGGTCCGCGCCATCTGGCATTTCATCCCACGCTGCCGTTTTTATATGTAATTAACGAACTAGATAGCACCATCACCGTCTTTCAATTTGCGCCCGATTTTTCGGCATTCACAAATAGCCAAACCATCACCACTTTACCGGATGATATACCGGATGCCGTGCGGCGCGAAACCACCTGTGCGGATATTCACATCACGCCCGATGGTCGTTTTTTGTATGGCTCGAATCGTGGGCATGATAGTTTGGCAATTTTCAGTATAGATGCCACAACGGGATTGCTGACATCAGTGGGTTATCAATCTACGTTGGGCAGTTTTCCGCGCAGTTTTGCGCTAGATGCCAGCGGGCAGTGGTTGGTGTGTGCTAACCAAAATACCAATGATGTGCAAGTCTTTCGGGTGAATCCGGCGACTGGGCTATTGACCCACGCGGCTGAATATCAAGGTGTTTCCATGCCGATTTGTGTTCGGATAGTCACGCCTGTGGGTTAAACAATTTCTGCAACCCTCTTGCACATCGCAAAAATTCGCGTTATAGTATTTTGTGTCGGCACAGGTGATGACGTTTTCCAAGACAGTGCATCACTTTGCGCCAACCCCCATCTGAATAGGGGCATCAGTCTAACAAGTCTAGTAACCCTGACTGATGCAAAACCTAGAAATGCAGCTTACGCTGTGTTTCGATGGGTATTGTATGCAATTCTAACCAAAAACTATAGGTGAGGAGGTGCTTATCGAGCGATTGAGCATCAGCCAATTCTGGCAAAGATAATGAAGTTGATGTAACTATTGAGTGCCGACACGGACAGGCTTTTCCACCCTGTCCTTTTTGTGTTTGATAATTATAAAGAAAATTATCACCACAGAGGCACGGGGCGCGTAGACACTGCCCATCGACCACAGAGGTTTCACAGAGAAAAAGGATTAAGACAGAGCCATAGAGAGACTCATCTCACTATGATTCAGGTGTTTTTGAAGCAGTCTCTTTAGCAGACTTGTCTTTTTGACAGCCGGAAACTTTAGTTTCTGGCGGGATGACAAACCAGCTTTGACTCAGCACTATTTTCAAGGGAGGACACGAAAAGCAAATTTTCACCACAGAGACACAGAGACCACCGAGATTTTCACAGAGAAAAAGGATTAAGACAGAGCCATAGAGAGACTCGTCTCACTACGATTCAGGTGTTCTTGAAGCAGTCTTTTTGACAGCCGGAAACTTTAGTTTCTGGCGGGATGACAAACCAGCTTTGACTCAGCACTATTTTCAAGGGAGGACACGAAAAACAATATTTCACCACTGAGAACACCGAGCGCACCGAGATTTTCACAGAGAAAAAGGATTAAGGCAGAGCCATAGAGAGACTCGTCTCACTACGATTCAGGTGTTCTTGAAGCAGTCTCTTTAGCAGACTTGTCTTTTTGGCAGCCGGAAACTTTAGTTTCTGGCGGAATGACTGACCAATTTTTACTCAGCACTTCGTCCTCAGCACTCAGCACTATCGCTTCATAGGCAAAACGTCGGGTAAAACAGGATGTTTTTCTGCTACAATCGGCGTAAGTTGATACAAAGGAAACCTTATGCGCCGCTTGTTGCTTTTATTGCTGTGCCTGCTGGTGGTGAACACCGCCACCGCGCAAGATGCTCCCACGCCAGAAGACATCGCCCGTGAGCGTATCGCCCAAGCCGCCGCCACTGGCGCAACAGGATTGAATTTGGCACAGTTATGGTTAACCGAACTACCGGCTGAAATCGGCAATCTCACCAACTTGCAATCGCTGATACTCTATAACAACCAATTGACCAGTTTGCCCCCCGAAATCGGCAATCTCACCAACTTGCAAGAACTTTATCTCTATAGCAACCAGTTGGGCGATTTGCCACCCGAAATTGGCAATCTTGCCAACTTACAATCACTGCGTATTAGTAGCAATCAATTAAGCAATTTGCCGCCCGAAATTGGCAATCTCACTAATTTGCAAGAACTTGATATATCCCACAATCAATTAAGCAATTTGCCGCCCGAAATTGGCAATCTTACTAATCTGAAAATATTGTGGTCAACCGGCAACCAATTGAGCAACCTTCCACCAGAAATTGGCAATCTCACCAACCTAGAATGGCTAATTATCTATGAGAATCACTTGAGTAGTCTACCACCGGAAATCAGTAAGCTCACTAACCTGCAAGGGCTTGGTCTCATCAATAACCAATTGAAAAGACTTCTGCCTGAAATTAGTAATCTCACCAACTTGCGAAACCTTTCTCTCTCTAACAATCAACTGAAGAGTTTACCATCCGAAATCGGCAACCTCACCAATCTGCATGTATTGATTCTTGGTGGCAATGAATTAAGTAGTCTACCACCAGAAATTGGCAACCTAAAATACCTTTGCTCTCTTGAACTAAGAGATAACCAAATTCAACATCTGCCTGTAGAAATGGGACAGTTGTCAGAATTGACTATAACTATATGTGAAGAAGTTTATCCTGCCGGTATTTTTCTCGATAATAATCCCCTCATCTCGCCGCCGTCAGAGGTGGTGCAGCAAGGCACAGCAGCGATTTTGGAGTATCTCAATCATCAGGCAGAGTGGCATCTTCGGCAGATGGTGACGAGTGCGGCGGCGGGGGTCGGGGCAATTACAGGCGTAGGGCTGCTGCTGCGCTGGCGGCACAATCGGCGCAAAACAAAGAAAAAGCGGGAATGAGTTAAAAGTACAAAGTTAAGAGTGTTGCGGTTGAAAACCGATGTCTAGCGCAAAAGGGAAAACCGATAATGCAGGTTAAAAATTAAATTGGGTCACTGTAGGAGAGCGCCTGCGTGCGCTCCCATAGTTGTCAAGATAAGAAAATCCTCACCCCCTGCCCCCTCTCCACTGCGTAGAGAGGGGGTTCACAACGGCGCAGCAAGTCCCTTTCTCCATGAAATGGGGAAAGGGATTTAGGGATAGGGGATTTTTAAAATGCTTAAATTGGCAGGCATGGGAAGCGCCAACGTGCGCTTCCTATACATTGACTCAGCACTCAGCACTTAGTCCTCAGCACTTAATTCCTCAGCCCTAGCTTCAAGCGATAGGCTGCCATGTAAACCCATTATCTGCCCGCTGGATATAGCCCAAACCGGGGAAGGGCAGATGAAAAATCAGCGTCAAAAGTTGTTCGTCTGCTACTTCTTCCAAAAGGCGGCGGCGTAGCTGCCCGGCGGCTAGTGGGTCATAATCAAATCTGGGTGATAATTCCGGGAATGCCAATTGCACGGTGGTGTGCAATATATCTGCCAGATGCAGCACTTTTTCGCCTTGCGATTCGAGCCATAAGCCGCAGTGTCCGGCAGAATGCCCCGGCATTGCCCGCGCTGTGATGCCTTCTACTAACACATCGCCATCGTCATAAAACGTGATGCGCCCTTGATACGGCGCAAACGCCGCTTTAATCAGTTCCACGCGCTCGGCGGGGGCTTGCCCACTTTCCACCCAATATGCCCATTCCGCACGCGGCACAAGAATCGTTGCCTTGGGGAAAACAGCAGCATTGTCGGGCGTGACCAAACCACCATAATGGTCACGATGAAAATGGGTGATGATAATTTTATCTATATGGGCGGCGTGAATGCCGGCTTGCGCCAGACCATCCATCAGATGCCCTTCAACAGGTTTGCCCGCTTCGCCCGTGCCGGCATCTATCAGGATATGCTCATTGCCATGTTGCAAGTAGACCGTGTTGTACGAGAACACATGGGGATATGTCTCATTCCGAAAAACCACCAATTGTTCCTCTGAGATGGTCGTCAAAATATTTTTGATGCCATCTTCCAGCAAATCTTTCACAGCATCTGCCACAACGATGAGTTTTATATCCCCAACAGAAAAATGATGAATGGGCATAGTTATCCTTTTTATGACTGTGTTTCTGGCGTCAGAATCATGACAGGGATGCGGCGACCCTCGGTACGTTCTTGGTAGAGGGCATAGCCGCTGTAGTGGTCTGCTGCCCGCTGAAACAAGCGGTCGTAGTCTTCGCCTTGGGCTTCATGTGCTATATAAGCGGTTGTTTTGCCCTGAATATAGGCGGTAACATGCGGGTTGGCTTTCAGATTATGATACCAAGCGGGGTGTTTGGGTTTGCCACCATTGGATGCAATGAGGATGATATTGTTGCCATCGGCGAAACATACCAATGCCACTTGGCGCGGTTGCCCGCTTTTAGCCCCAATTGTTGTCAGAAGTACCATCATCATGCCGGGAGGCGCAATACTATAACGCCCCCCGGTCAGCCGTAGCAAAAAGGGGTCTATACGCGACGACACATTGAGGATGAACCATGTTCCCAAGCGCGAGGAAAGCATTTTTTCCACACGCTCATATTGTGGGTTCTTTGTCATACCATCAACTCTCTTAGAGCTTGTTTTGATGTGTCATTTATCGCAATTTTCACCACAGAGTTGCTATGAATTGTTATCACACCAAGATATGAAAATTGGCAATTTGACTAACGGCTAAGTGATATTTGGTTTTTGACTCAGCACTTAGTCCTCAGCACTCAGCACTATTTTCAGAGCATAAAAGCTGATAGCTGACCGCTGAAAGCTATCAGTATATGGACACTTCAGCCATGGAAAGATAATGAACTGTTCGACTTATTTATCAACCCCCTAAGACTCATCCGTCGCTTCGGGCGTGGCTTCAGCGGGCATCTCGTCGCTGAGGGTGGCGCTTGCCAAAATGGTGATAAGTCCGGCGCTGTTGTTGATATACGGCTCAACCACCGGGGCAACTTTGAAAGCGGCAACATTATCATCATCCAAGGCAACAAGAATCAACAATGTCTCAAACGTTTGGGCAGCATCGCCTTCGCCCATGCTGTCTTCGTACAAATACGAATAAACCGTCTCGCCTTCCACATCGGTTTCTTGAATCGCTTCGGCGTCAAATTCTAAGGTGGTATCCATCGCAGGCATTTCTTCGGTAAAGATGCGCTCTAACACTTTGGCGGCGTCTTCGCCATTGGTTGCGACCACCGCCGGATACACATCTTCATCGGTAACGGTTACAAATTTCGCTGGGGCATCCACCATCTCGGTCACTGCCGACCACGCCAGCGGCATAACAATTTCAATGCCATTCACAGCAGAGGGTTCTTCGCCAGTTAGGGGTTCACTGTTATTAAAGCTGGAAGCAATCGCTTCAACTGTCGGATGCGTTTCTTCGGTCACGCGCCCTACGACCAAGCCAACGTTGCCATTGGCAAACGGCACGGTATAAATTACCAAAAATTCAATATTTTCATAGCGATAGGTGGTACGCGCATCGGTCAGGGCGTCACGGGTGACATCAGCAGCCTCAAAAGTGAGGTTGCTAAACCGAAATGCCATAAACTCTTGTATCAATTCAAACTGCGTCACGGGATAAAAATTGAGCGATGCTAATTCAACATCCGAATATAAATAAATAATTTCGTCGCCATTTTCCAACACACCCTCATCAGTCACTTCCCAACCTGTGGGATATTGGAAGGTGGCGCCGCCTTCCATGATGCTTTCTTCTTGTAGGGCAATCCCCGGTTGTGCCAGTGTTGGCAGCACCAGTAGTAGTAAACCGATCAGCAGCCAGAATTTTTTGCTCATGGAATTTTTCTCCTGAGAGGAATCGAAATAGATATTGTCATTATAACGGGGAACGTCATTTTCATCGCTATACTGAATGCCCCAATTGGCAAGTATTTATGAAATTGCCAACCAAAAAAATGACCGAATCAAAAAGAGCAGGTGTGACCCTGCTCTTGCGAACTACGCTAAAAACGCTGCGTTTAACCGCAGACTTTCCACGCATCGCCTTCTTTTTTCACAGGGACAACCATGCTGGCATCCGTCATGGGTATGTCTTGGGCAACGCTGGCAACGGTCACTTTTAAAGTGCCGCCAACTGTCACATTCGCGGAAGTATCCGTCTGGTCAGAGACGGTGTACGTTAGGGCAGTGGTATCAATGGTGGCATTGGCTTGGGTAAAAGATGCCGCCAACATTTCAAAGCCCTCTTTTAATTGTTCGACTCCGGCGGCTTGGCACACAAACGGCGTCACATCACCGCCTGTAAATGCCGCATCTACGAAGCCTTTTGCCGCAACGGACGGGTCGCCCGCTGCACCTTGGCTATTGGCGGGTGCAGCCGTACCACCGCAAGCCGCTAACAGCAACACCAACGCGAGAATCAATATGGTTTGCAGCGTTTTCATGGTCTATCCCCCTCTAACGAGGTAATCAGAAGAATCAAAGTCTACAAAACCAGTGTATGTCATGTGATTTGTAATGTCAAGCAAAATAAAACCCTATTCGTTGAAAACCACGAATAGGGTAGAAAGCAATTATTGAGAACTTATTTCAAAAAGCCCGTCGGCGGGGAT
>JALHOR010000092.1 GCA_022842885.1 Anaerolineae bacterium | reverse complement strand
CGTTTGCGAACCCTGCTGGTCGCGCTGCCACGCCATTCCCGACGAAAATCCAACCCACTCGCTTTCCAACTCTGGGAGCAATTCGACCTTACTTTTCCTTAACTTGGTGCATATGGGGCTGGCTTTTTTCAGCCCCATGACTTTAGTCTGGGACAATACAGGCAATTTCGATGTTTGCAACAAAGCAATGAGAAGTTAAAAGCTGACCGCTGATGGCTGAAAGCAGACAGCTAATCGCTAACAGCCAAAACGCTTATCCTGTGCTATTATTTTTATCAACGATAATTTTTCCATTGTAGAGGTGGTTCGCAAAACAATGGCAGCCGCACACTATAATCCCCGTGACAAACTCAAAACGCAGGAATGGGCGCAGGCACTTTTCCGAGCCGATAATTTTTATGTGCTGGATACCGAAACCACCGGCTTTGAAAACACCGATGAAGTCATCCAAATTGGCATCATTGATAAACAGGGCAAAACGGTCTTTGATTCATTGGTGAAAGCAACAATCCCTGTGCCGCCCGAAGCAACCCGCGTGCATCATATCACCGATGACATGCTCAAAGACGCGCCGACATTTGCCGATATTTATGTGCAACTTTCGGCATTGGTGGCGGGGCAAACACTGGTTGCCTATAACATGGATTTTGATTGGCGCTTGCTGAACCAGACGATTGCTAAATATGGCTTGATTCCGCTGCGTACCGGCACGCGCCATTGTGCGATGAAAGAATACGCCCGTTATCGCGGGCAATTTGATTTACGCAAGCGTAGTTATCGCTGGCATTCACTATCGGATGCCTGCAAACAGCAGCGCATCCCGCTTGCCGATACGCATACAGCATTAGGCGATGTGCGGCTGACATTGGCATTAATGCGAAAAATGGCGCAGGACTAGCTTTTGGCTATTAGTTATTAGCTGCTCAGTTGCAAAGTTCAATCGTTGTTGTGCCATGTCGCCAGAAACTAAAGTTTCCGGCTGCCAAACTGCCAAGTCTGCTAAAGAGACTGTTTCAAGAACGCCTGAAACGCAGTTGCAAGAGACAATAGTGCGCTATATCAGGTTTTTGACTCAGCACTAAGTCCTCAGCACTCAGCACTATTGGTTTGATTATTGATGAAAATGCGGCAGCACGTTTTTCGCCATATCTTCTACACCATCCATATCATCCAAATCCAACCATTGCAGCATAAAGCGTTGAATACCCGCTTCTGCCCAAGTGCCAAGTTGGTCTACAATCTGCGCTGCTGTGCCTATGATAAAACCACGCTGAACGAGTTCATCCACAGACTCACTACGTTCTGAGAGTTTATCCTGCAATTCGCCCTGATTCCTGCCATAAATGACTTGTGTCATCAACGAGCGTTTGCAGCTTTCTGGCTTGCGCCCGTGCTGCACCAACAAGTCATCTAACAACGCATTGCGTTCTTTGAACAAATCCAGCGGGATATAGACCGCATTCCATTCGTCGGCGTATTTTGCCGTTAGAGGCAATGTTTTGTTGGGACCTTTGCCACCAATGAGGATTGGCGGACCGCCAGCGCGTGCCGGGCGTGGCAGCAAAACGGCATCGTTCAACGAAAAGTGTTTGCCCGTATAACTAATATAACTATCGCTTTGGAACAACAGCGTCGTAATTTCCAAAGCATCGGTCAGCATCTCGAAGCGCGTCTTAAAATCGTAAAATGGCACACCAAATTTATGATGTTCGCGGTCTTGCCAACCCGCCCCCAAGCCCAATACCAACCGTCCGCCACTGAGGTCATCCACTTGTGCTGCCATGCGGGCAGTGATGGTGGGATGCCGGAAAGTGGTTGGCGCGACCAATGAGCCAAATTCAATACGTTTGGTATGGCTGGCAGCATAGGTCAACGATACCCACAATTCCAACGAATCCAAGTCGTCGCCGCTGGCATTGGTATAATGGTCACTGCGAAAAACACATTGATAGCCGCTGTCTTCGGCAGTTTGCAAGACGCGCTGCCACCGCTGCCAATTTAAGCCGTTTTGCCCTTCAAGCATCAGACCGATCTGTGTCATAGGGGTGCCTTTTGCGCTATGGGATACATAGATTTAAAGGCAACCATAACACATCGTCGCAAAAGTGCAAAGTAGGATTAATGGCGTGATAAAGTCACTGACTTCCCACGCCATACCGATACCATTACTTATCCCCGAATTGAATCGCTTTTTGCAGCAGTGTCACTAATTCGGCGACATTGACATCACTTTGGGCAAAAGGCTGAATCAGTCGCAATACAGCGCCGTATGTGCCGCCCTCGGCAAACGAACTCTGGCGCAGCAGTTCACTAAATTCGGCGGCAGCCGCCTGCAATTTGAAATCCGTTGGCACATCATCAAAACTGTTCAGCACATCGTCTACGCCAATCGCATTGTTGATTTCCACCACATCGCGGCTATCGGCATCTTCATAACGAATGTAAGCTGTCGCCAGTGTGCCAGAAGCCGCTGCTTTCAATTCGATTTCATACAATGCCGTAACACTGTGACCTGCACCCACTTCGCCCGCGTCTACGGTATCATCGCGGAAATCTTCATCGGCAACCGCACGATTTTCATAGCCGATTAAGCGATACTGTGCGACCACTTCCGGGTTAAATTCGACTTGAATTTTGGCGTCATACTCAATAACTTGGAGTGTCGAAGTGAGATTGTTGACAAAAATTCGGCGTGCTTCCCGAATGTTATCCACGTAGTAGTAATTGCCGTTGCCATCATTGGCGAGTTGTTCCATCAGTACATCATTGTAATTGCCCATGCCAAAGCCAATCGTACTGAGCGTAATGCCTTCGTTTACACCAGCGCGAACTGTGTTCAAGATGGCATCGGGTCCCGTTTCGCCTACGTTTGCTACGCCGTCACTCAACAAAATCACACGGGTGATGCTGCCTTCACGCTGATGTTGACGAGCTAAATTATAGCCAAGCATCAATCCAGCTTCGGCGTAGGTGCTACCTTCGGATGTTAGCCCATTGATGGCAGCGTTAATTTTGGTTTTGTCGCTGGCAGGTGTGGGTTCTAACACGAGTCGCGCTTCGCTGGCATAAATCACGATGCCCACGCGGTCATCTTCGCGCAGTTCTTCTACCAAAAGCGCCAGCGATTCTTTTACACGCCCTAAACGTTCTGGCGCATCCATGCTGCCCGAAACATCAATCACAAAAATCAACAATGCCGGGTCACGGTCTTCTGGGGCAATCGTTTTGCCCTGAATGCCCACGCGCAGCAGCAAGTGTTCGTCCGCGCCAAAGGGTGCTGGCGCAGCATTCATGTGAATAGCGAAAGCGGCATCTTGGGGAGCAGCATAATTGGGCGGGAAATAGTTGATAAATTCTTCCGGGCGGATTGCCTCTGGTGCGGGCAGTTGGTTAGCATCATTCAAATAACTGCGTGCCAGCGTATATGACCCGGTATCCACATCCATTGCAAATGTACTGAGGTTGTCTTCGGCAGCATTCACAAATGGATTCGTGCCGTAATCTTCAAAAAACATGTCCTGCGGTGCTGGCGGTTCTTCGACGGGTGGCGCTTGGGTAGCGGCGCTGGCTAACACCATTGCTGGCGCACTGATTCGTTGTTCCGCGCTGGTGTAGCTGAGTACGTCCTGATTCGATACACTGCCATAGGCAGCACTGCTAGGATCATTTAACCCTGTTACCACATTGCTGAAAATATTGCCAATGCTGGGACCCAACATTGCCAAAATCACAATTGTCAGCAACGGGATAAGCACCAAAACGGCTAGAATCCCCAACAACATCTTATTGTTTGAACCGCGTTTCTTTTTCTTTTCCATGATAATCCCATCCTCTTAAAACACTTTGCTACGAGCATTACTGAATCAACGTATAGATTTGAAAGTTTGTTCCCATCCATGTAACACACTATATGCTGCCCATCAACCCAATGTGCAGGTAATCACTGTATCAGCAAATATTTTCGCCATGGTGGGTTTTCGCCAAAATTCATCAAGGATGAACAAGTTCAAGCCTATCAATAGCACAATGTATGCCCGATAGCGCAGCCGTCTCGATGGAAAAAAACGCCGCTTGGATTTTTCGCTGCGTTTGGGTTTTTCTGGAAAATCGTCAAATTCCATTATAATTTCCTTTGCATCTTTTTTCGATGTATCTATATCCTATGATAGAACACAAAAAAAGGCAATCACTGCGGGGATAGTTGTTCATAATTAAGAACAAAAAAGACGCGGAACAAGCCGCGCCTTGTGCTGTTATTATCGCTAAAAGCCTGTTTTGTAAATGCAGTAGTGCGTTATAAAATTCTTTTTTGAACCGCAAAGATGCCAAGAACACCAAGGTTTTAGCCTTTTTCTCAGTGGTCTCAGTGCGCTCTGTGGTTCAAAATAGACGCAAATTACAAATCAAAAACAGCCTCTAATGTTTACTTGGTTACTGTAATCGTGAGTGACGCTGAATACACATCATCCGTGCCATCAAACGATATTTCCGGCGGATACATGATGACTTGCGGCGAAAAAAAATAGATTTCGCTGCTGCTTGTTTGTGCCGCTTCCATCACATAAATCGCCGCCCCAGTGCAATCCGTCATTTGGTTGACCACTTGCAACAGCGGCGGCATTTGCACCAATTCGGTCGTGATACATTGGTCGGGATAATTACGCTCTACATTAATCGGTGATGCCACAAACACCATTTGGTCGCCTATACGGGCTGTATTGCCAGTGGCACACATCGCAAAGTGAGCATTTTGCCATGCCCGCCGTTCTTCTGCGGGTTGTATATCCTGTGGCGTACACGGCAAATTGTTGAAATTGATATTGGTTAGGTCTATGGCTGGTGCAGCAGACGATGTTTCGACGACGGTTATCTGAATAATTTCAGAATATCCCCCACCCCACGTTGCCGGTCCCGGATAGCCATAATGAATTTCGCCCCCAGCATAAATCGAAAAGTAAATCGTGCCGGGCTGAGTCGCGGTGAAAATGTATTCCATTTTCCAATCCGCTTCACCCGTGCCAGTTAGCGTGAGGATGGGCGCTGCTTCGGTGATGGGCTGCCCGCTGGCATCTGTCTGAGTGAGGGTGTATTTAGGCATCCCAATATCTATTGCCTGTGCAAAAATTCGCACGGTGTCCCCGACATTGGCAACAGGTTTCGTGATGCACACAGCAACATGGGGGTCAATCCACTGCGGATTTGCCTCTGGTGTCCCTGAAAACGGGATGCGAGTGGGCGCATTTTCTGGCGGTGTGCGAACTACAACATCACACATCATTTCGGCTATCGTCGTAGCCGCCGCATCAGAATAAGCGGTTGGCGTTGGGGTAGCAGCAGGCGCAATTGGATTGACTGCCAGTTCATCCAAAATGAGGCGTAGGATAATATCCGCCAATTGTTCAACAGTATAATCGCCCGCACCCTGAGCATCTTCCGGCGCACCCACATTCAAATCGGGGCGATGATCGCCGGGTGTTGCGCCTGTGATGGCGGTTTCTGGTGTGTCATACGTCAGAAAAATAAACTGCCCCATCGTCACTTGGGCAATTTGCCGGAAAATATATTCGCCCTGTGCATCTAACCCGCTGGATGCCAACGTGTGAATTTTGATGCCTTTTTGCAATGCGAATTGCATTTCATCGGCATAGCTGTAATCGCCGTAAAATTGTGGCGGCGCATCCCCAATCAGAAAAATCAATTTGACGGTGTTCGTCTCGCGCCAGCGAACAAAATGCAGCGCCTCATGCAAACCACGACTCAAGTGTTCGGGCGTATCACCGCCACCAGCGGCTTGCAGCGTATTCAAATTGACCTGAAATTGGGTGACATCCGGCGTAAATTCATATGTTTGCGTGGTGTAATCATCGCCTCGGTCACGATAGGCGACTAAACCATAACGCACATCGGCATCTAAAGCAGATACTTCGCCCGCGATATACAGAATGTTATTTTGCAATTGGGCAATTTCATCGCTCATGCTGCCGGTTGTATCAAACAAAAATAACACATCCAAACAGCGGGCGGCATTACACAGCGGTTCGGGTTGCGCCCAAGCATCTGATATTGGGGTCGTTTGGGCAAGCGATGTTGCCGTTGCATCCACCGCCGCTTGGGTCGCAGTTAAAGCCGCTGTCCGGGTTTGCTCCCAAAACAGAACTTCATCAGTTGTGATAGTCAAGTCATACATCAATTTTTGGGCAGTGGCAGTCTGTGCCGCCGCTTCTGTTCCGTGCTGCATTGCATCCCGATACGCCGCCCAATAGCTTTCCTCCGCCGCCCGATTGCTAATTTCCAAGCCAATTAAAACCCCAACACCACCCATGAGTAAAATCAACAGCGGCGCGATAATGTAAATCCAACGCGGCAGAGGAGCAACATCGTCAACATCATTTTTGCGTTTGAACATGTTTATGCGCCTCCGGGCAGTGCTGCCAATTCATCGGTAATCAAGCGCAGCACAATTTCATGCAGTTGTTCAACCGTGTATGCCCCTGCGCCTTGTTCATCTTCCGGTTCTCCCACGTTCAAATCGGGACGATTAGCACCGGGCGGCGCCCCTGTGACCGCCGTGCTATCAGTGTCATACGTCAGAAAGATAAAATGCCCCATCGTCACTTGGGAAATCTGCCGGAAAATATACTCGCCTTCTGGCTCTAAACCGCTAGAAGCAACACTGTGAATCTTGATGCCTTTGGCAGCGGCAGTGAGCATTTCTTCGCTGTAAATATGCGTTTCGTTAGGGTGATTCAAATGCGGGCTGGCATCACCCACGAGAAAGACTAACTTCACGGTATCATCGCCACGCCATGAGAGCGTATTCACGGCTTCGTACAGCCCTTCGTTTAATGCTTCGGGCCAATCCTGATTAAACGCACCTGACCACGCTTCAACCGTGTTGAGTGTGAGTTGATATTGGGTCACATCCGACACAAAATCATGCACTTGCAGGACATATTGTTCGTTGCCCCAATCCCGATACAAAACTAAGCCATAGCGTACATCGGCATCTAATTTGGCAGTTTCGCCCGCGATGTAGAGAATGTTATTTTGCAACTGGCGAATTTCATCATCCATGCTGCTGGTGGTGTCTATCAAAAAAGTAACATCCAAGCGGGGGCGTCCCCCCGCCTGCTGAACAGCCAGAATGACCCTTAACGTATTGCCGACCTTGGTCAAGTCCAATTCGGCTTCGGCACGCACGCCATTTTTGGTTACGATGACGGTGAATACATCGCGGAAACGGAATTCTTCGCGCAGTTTGGGGAAGAACAGCGTTTGCCCGGTGGCATAGGTGATGGTATTGGCGACGAGTGTTTCTCCGGCATAGACTTCGACCAATGCGCCTAGCACCGGCTGCCCCAACGTATCCACCACTTCGATAATGCGCCGTCCGCTGACATCCACATCTATCACGCTGCCGGGATACAGTTCGAGATAATTGCGGCGATAGAGCATGTAAGTATCCCAATCAGCATTATCATCAATTTCGCCTGCTTTTAGCGGCTGCAATTGCAATTGGCTGAAGTCAGGAATGATGGTTGGTGTAGGAGGCATCAAAGTGATGGATGCAGCGGCAACTTGTGTACCAGCAGGAGCATTATTTTCAATGGTAGTGGTATCGGGGCTGTCGCTTCCGGTAACAGGGGCAGCATTCACAGTAGAATCAGGCAATGCCCCCGTATCATCAAGCTCGCCCAACTCACGCGGCGTCGGCGTCATTGCCACAAACGACGCGGTAGACGTAAACACGGCTTGCGGCTGCGCGGGAACAACCGTCGCAGTCAGCGCATCAAACGAAGCAACCGATGTTACGGGCAGCATTGTTCCAGCGGCAGTCATCGTTGGAATCGGTGTCCCCGTTGGTGTTGCTGTCACAGTAGCCGACCCAGTAGCTGTCACCGTCGCTGTGGCTAAGGGTGTGCTGCTCGCTTCAAAAGTTTCGCGGATAGAAGCAATCGTCGCCGTCGCATTTTGGATGATGGCGGTTCCGGTGAGCATAAATTCATTTTCTACGCTCTGTGCTTCTTGTGCTTGGACTGTTGAGGTGATGTCGGCGACAACGGCACTGGCTGTCAGCGCGAATGGGTCTAACCCTGCTGCTGCGTTTGCAGTAACTTGACTGATGATGGCGGTTGCAGTGGACATTGCATCTGAATATTCTGTTGTTTGGGATCCTTCGATTTGGACAATGCGCGTCGCATTACTCATAACAATTGCAGTACCTGTAGGGTCAAACGCACTTGAAGCAGGTGATAGAACCATCATATTCACACCCAACGCGCCAATACCAATGCCTACAATTAACGCAAATGCCGCCGCTAAACCAATAAGCCGCCATGGTCGTCCATTATTTTTACGTTTCATCTTCGGTTCTCTGGTGGGTGTCTCTTGAATGGCGGTAAGCAAGCGACCACGAGTGCGCTGTTCAGCACCAGTGGTATCGCTATTTTCTGCCTGCTGCATCTGGTAAATCAGCAAGCCCGTTGACAGCAAATCACGTAGTTTATCGGCGTGCTGCGGGTAATCGGCAAGGCACGCTTCAATCGTTTCCCCGCCAGCCATGCGGTCGGTGCATTCGTCAAAAATATCAATGATGTCACGGTCAGGCATTGGACACCTCCGGGTTGACATCACTCAAAATGCCGCGCAGCGTTTCCATCGCCCGGAATTGCAGCGATTTAATGGCACTGAGGCTTTTGCCCATGATGTCGGCGGTTTCCTGTAAACTCAGCCGCTGCCCAAAGCGCAAAATCAGCACTTCCTGATGGTCAGTGGTGAGCATGTGTAAAGCGCGGCGCACCCGCTGCATATCCAACAAATCACTTACGGTTGTTTCGGGATTCATCTCTGAGGGGGCAGGCATCCATTCCTCCAAGTCTGCCAATGGAATTTGGCGTATTTTGCCGTACTGCTGCGCGATGAGGCTGCGAGCGACTTGGAACAACCAACCGCGCAAATGCGTATGCGGGGCGCGGCGCGTTCCAGCACTTTCTAACAATGTGACGAATACTTCGCTGACGACATCTTCCGCCGCCGCACTATCGCCCATCTTCAAACGGGCATAATGAAACAACGGCGTAAAATAACGGTCATAGGCAGCGATAATCGCCTCACGGTCGCCCTGCTGAATTTTTATCAGCAGTGCCTCATCGGGTACTACATCCGGCAGTATCATCAACCACATAATTTCGCGTTCCCGGTTACGCAACTAGGATTTTCGGACAGTCCTGCTATAGAGGAGTGTATACCACAAAAAAGGTTGCGGTGACTTTGGGGATTTTTTATTTTTTCGTTACAATGGGTTTTTGGGTACAGGCATGGGTGCTTTTTAGGGCGGCTATGATAGATATTGAAGATGCAACGGAATTGCGAGCCTATCTCATCACACACGGACATGCCTTGCCTGATGAGCCATTGACTTGTACGGTTTTGGCAGGCGGCGTCTCGAATAAAACTGTGTGGGTGCAGCGGGCAAATGGCACAGCGTGGGTGCTGAAGCAGGCATTGCCCAAATTGCGCGTCAAAGCCGATTGGTTCAGTGACCCCATTCGCATCCAAAAAGAGGCGCTTGGGCTGCGCTGGTTAGCCACTTTAACGCCGTCCGGCACGATTCCAGCTTTCGTTTTTCAGGATGATATTCAGCATATTCTGGCGATGGCAGCCGTGCCGCAGCCGCATGATAATTGGAAAACACGCTTGTTAGCCGGGGATGTGCGGCGCGATGATGTGATTCAGTTTGGGCGCATTTTAGGGCAAATTCATCGCCTATCCTCGGAACGCCAACACGAATTAGCGCCGATTTTTGAAGATAGACAATTTTTTGAATCGCTGCGGCTTGAACCCTATTATCAATATACCGCTGCCCATCACCCTGAGGTTGCCCCGTTTTATGCCGCGCTCATCACCGAGACACGCCAACAACTACTTACGATTGTGCATGGCGATTACAGCCCCAAAAATATTCTGGTGCATCACGACCAACTCATTTTGTTAGACCATGAAGTGATTCATTTTGGCGACCCGGCATTTGACATCGGCTTCTCGTTGACGCATCTTCTCAGCAAGGCACATCATGTCATGCCGCAGCGGGAACTATTTTTGCAAGCCGCACAGCTTTACTGGACAACCTATTTAGAGACACTCGACGCTGTGACGTGGGGCAATGCCTTAGAACAGCGGGCAGTCCGGCATACGCTGGCGTGTTTGCTGGCGCGGGTAGATGGGCGGTCGCCGCTAGAATATCTGACCGAAGCCCAGCGCCAAACGCAGCGCCGCATTACCCAAAACATGATGCATTCTGTTCCAACCACCATCGTTGACCTTATCACTATTTTCGGCAAGGAAATTTCATCAGATGCCCATCGTTAAATCGCTGCACGCCCTAGAAATTCTCGATAGTCGGGGACGCCCGACGATTCATGCCACTTGTACCTTAGTCAGCGGTGTTAGCGGCGCAGCATCCGTGCCATCTGGCGCTTCTACCGGGCGGGCTGAGGCGCTGGAATTACGCGATGGCGACCCCAAACGTTATCGCGGATTGGGCTGCCGCAAAGCCGTTCAGAATATCAACGCGACGATTCAGACCGCTATCCAAAACCAACATTTTGCCGCGCAAACCGAACTCGATACTTTTTTGATTGAACTGGATGGCACACCCAATAAATCACGTCTCGGCGCGAATGCCATCCTCGCCGTATCGCTGGCATTCGCGCGGGCGTGTGCGCTTGAAAAGGCTGTGCCGCTGTATCAATATTTTGCCGAAGATTATGGCGAAAGTGCTGCCACACTGCCGCGCTTGACCGTGAATTTGTTCAGCGGCGGCAAACATGCGGGCGGGCAAGTGGCAATTCAGGATGTGCTACTCGTGCCAATGAGTGTAGACACCATCCAAGATGGGTTAGCCATCCTGTATGATATTTATCAGGCGGCGGCAGAGTTGATGTATGAAAAATATCAGATGCGCTTGCTGAAAGCCGACGAAGGCGGATTAGCGCCGCCCTTCCCCCATGATGAAGCCATGTTACAAGAAGCAGTTCAGGCGATTGAACGCGCTGGTTACAAACCCGGCGTGGAGGTCGCTTTGGCGATTGATGTGGCATCGAGTCATTTTTTTCAGGATGGCAAGTATCACCTCAATGGGCAGTTATTAGATGGCGCAAGCATGGTAGCGCAGATTCAACACTGGGTCAAAACATATCCCCTCATCAGCGTGGAAGATGGACTCGCTGAAGATGATTGGGCGCATTGGACACAATTAGCGGCGGCATTGCCTGCCGATGTGCTGACATTGGGCGACGATTTGCTCTGCACCCATCCCACACGCATCCAAAAAGCCATCAGCGAAAATGCCGCCAATGCCCTCCTGCTAAAAGTCAACCAGATTGGCACCCTCAGCGAAGCGCGGCAAGCAGCGCAATTGGCACGGCAAGCGGGCTGGCGCGTGGTCGTCAGCGCCCGCAGTGGCGAAACCGAAGACCACTGGTTAGCCGATTTAGCCGTCGGGTGGCATGGCGATTTTATCAAAGTCGGCAGCATCCAACAGTCAGAACGCCTTGCCAAATACAATCGCCTGTTGATGATTGAACACGAAACAGGTTTTAAAATGTCACCTTTTCCGCATAATCCCCAATAGGAGTTTTCACATGCCCAAAATTACGCGCATTGCCACTGCCGTGATTGATGCTAATTTTTACTGGACATATGTCCGCGTTTATTCTGATGTGGACGGTGGGTTATATGGCACGGGCGAAGGCTTTTGTGCGCCGGCTTTGCACCACATCATTCAGGCATTCGAGCCGATTTTGGTGGGCGAAGATTTTAACAATGTCGAAAAATTGCTGGAAAAAATGCGCTGGGCATCGTCCGGCGCGGGGTCTATCGCTGGCATCGTGTGGAATGCCATCACTGCCATCGAAACAGCATTGTGGGATTTAAAAGGCAAATATGTTGGGCTGCCTATTTATCAACTCTTGGGTGGCAAATTCCGCGATGATGTGCGAATTTATGCCGATTTGCACGCTTCAACGGCACTAGAAAGTCTAACGCCGCTGCTGCAACCTTATACCCCCAAATGGCAACCCGTGAGCGATGAACCCGAATTGAGCCGCGCTAAGATTATTGAAGCATCGGCAGAACGGGCGCGGATGGTGGCGGCAGAAGGCTATACCGCCGTGAAGTTCGATTTGGATTTACCGGGCAGCGTGAACGATTCAGCGACGGGCTATAAACTGAGCAATGCGGATATTGATTGGATGGTGGCACTCACCCACCGGATTCGGGAAGCCTTGGGACCCGATGTGGATTATGCGATGGATGCCCATTGGCGCTATCGCCCAAATGATATTTTGCAAGTCGCTAAAGAAATTGAGAGCGCCCGGCTGATGTGGCTGGAAGACCCCGTACCGCCGGATGATTTTGCATCGTTGGCATTTTTACGCCAGCACACGACCACACCTATCGGTACAGGCGAACATCTGCAATTGCGGCAAGGCTTCTGGCAGCTTATCGTCAATGGCATGATCGATATTCCGTTACCCGATGCTCAGAAAGCCGGTGGCTTGGCAGAAACCAAAAAAATCGCCGATTTAGCGGCGGTCAAAAATATGTCTATCGCGTTGCATATGATTGGCAGTCCCTTGGCGCTGATGGCAAGTTCGCATTTGGCACTGACATTGCCTAATTTTATGGTCTGCGAATTTCACGCGCATGATGTGCCATTTTTCACCGAATTGGTGGTGGGAGGAACGGGTAGTTGGTTTCGTCCGGGTTGGACAACGCCGCCCGATACGCCGGGTTTAGGTGTGGAATTAGATGAAACGGTGGGGCAAAAATATAAACTAGCGGGTACTACTTGGTTTGCATAACACCAAACCGGGGAGCAATGTCCCGGTTTGGTTGCTTACAAACAGGTGCGGCTATTATTCAGCGTCGGGTGCGGCGGTATCTTCTGCTGAAACATTTGCTTCCACTGCGACCGCTTCAGCCGTCGGTTCGGCGGGGGCGGCAACTTCTTCTGCGGGCGCATTGGTCTCAACACTCACTGCTTCAGCCATAGCATCGGCAGGGGCTTCACCGTTTAACACCGGGTCATCATCGTGGTCATGTTCAGTTGTATCTTCTTCGCTGATACCAGCGGCTGGCACATGATCATCTTCATCGTGCAGCAACAAGGGTTCGGGCATGGGGAGTGCCGCAATCCTAAAAGCGCGTTCCATATCTTGGTCAAGATATTCAGCGGAATGCACTTTCTTTAGGCTCAAACCCAAACGCCGATTCGCTACATCCACTTTGACGACGCGCAGCGTGAGAATATCACCTTTTTTGACGACTTCTCGCGGATGTTCTACCCGTTCTTCGCCCAATTCGCTGATGTGAATCAAGCCTTCGATAGATTGGTCATCATCAATGCGGGCAAACGCGCCAAATTTGGTCAATTTAGTGACCACGCCACGCACTAACGCGCCGCTGGCATAGGCACCGGCAATTTCGTCCCACGGGTCAGCTTGCAATTGTTTGATGCTTAAGCCGATGCGATTATGGCTAGGGTCTACCGTGATAATTTTGACCTGCACAGTCTGCCCGACCTGTAACACTTGGCGCGGGTGGGTGATGTGCCGCCAAGTAATTTCGGTCAAATGAATCAGCCCTTCTGCGCCACCGACATCCACAAATGCCCCAAAATTTTCTAGGCTGACGACGGTGCCTTCGCGGACTTCACCGGGTTTAAGTTCGGTGATGAGCGATTCTTTGCGGCGCTGGCGCACTTCGCGCATGGCAGCCCGTTCCGAAAGGATGAGGCGGTTGCGACTGCGATCTACTTCCATCACCTTCACGCTGACATCCTGATTAATCAGTTTGCCATAACGTTCTTCGGGGGTTTCGCCCGTCATTTCGCGCAGGCGGGTTTCGGCAATTTGGCTTTGTGGCACAAAACCGCGTAAACGCCCAAACCGGACGATTAAGCCGCCTTTGTTATAACCACCGATTTTGCCGTCATACACCGCCTTGCTCTCGCGGTATTGTTCGGCTTCTTGCCAATCGGTTTCTTCCAGCGCATGGTTAATCGAGACGACACTTTTGCCACGGGGGTTACGCGGATTGATGATATAAACCGTGACTTCTAGCCCTTCTTTCAGGTCATCGAGCGTCTTACGGTTCATCACTTCCAATTCGCGGGCGGGAACTATGCCTTCGCGCCCTTCGCCGAGGTCAACATAAACGGCGGTGGGGCTGGTGCGGGTAATCACACCGGGAACCAACATCCCACGCCGCAGACCGTTATCGGTTTCGGCGGCTTTTTGGGGGCGTTCTTTGGCTTCCGGGGTGTCTGGCGGCGTATCATCCGTCGAGGAGACTGCCTCCGCGCTGGCGTTGTCAGCGTCGGAGTCGGAAGCCGTGTCCGATGCCATGACAGGTGTTTCAGCATCGGTATTCTGGTCATCCACCGCCGTTTCCACAGCCGTAATATCTAAGGCTATGGCTTCTGACGGGGCTGTCTCTGATGGCGATAACCCGGCAGACGAAGGGTGCTGAATTTCTTCTTCGGTCTTGCCCAGTTCTGACTGATTCATCGAATTTATTCCCTGCTGATAGTGGTATGCGGGGTCATTATACTGCCGAAAAGTTCAGAAGCAAACGGTAAAATCGCAACCAATATAGACCATTTCTGAACGTTTTTACATGAAAAACGCAACTTAGGGCGGTATTCATCCGCCCATTTTGTTATTCCTGCGGGTATGTCGGGCTTTCAACAGGCGTTTCGGCGTTGACATACGGTTGCGGCACTTCCAAATAATCGCTCAAGCTATCGAGATGACGCTCAAACACCAAATCGTCGTTGGCTTCGTCTATGACCACCAAATCTCCGGGACGGAAATCGCCTTTTAGCAACCGAATGGACAGCGGATTTTCGACATAACGTTGTAAAGAGCGCCGCAGCGGACGCGCCCCAAACTGCGGGTCATAACCTTTGCGTGCCAGCCAATTGCGGGCAGGTTCAGTCAAATGGATAGACAAACCCGATTCGTGCAGGCGTTCCACGATGCCTTTCATCTGAATATCTACAATGCGCTCAACATCTGCCATACTCAGGGGCGAGAAGATGATGATTTCGTCAATGCGATTCAAAAATTCCGGTCTGAATGTATCGCGCATGGCTTTTTCGATTTTTTGGTGGTCAGCAATCGCTTCGACTTCGTGCGGCTGCACAAAGCCCAATGCCCCACCACGCCGCGCATACTCTGTGCCGAGATTGCTGGTCATTATGATGACGGTATTGCGAAAATCCACTACGCGCCCTTGCCCATCGGTCATGCGCCCATCTTCTAGGATTTGCAGCAGTGTATTCCAGACATCGGCGTGCGCTTTTTCGATTTCGTCAAACAAAATCACGCGATACGGGCGGCGGCGTACAGCTTCCGTCAATTGTCCGCCGCTTTCATACCCGATATAACCGGGCGGCGCACCAAATAAGCGGCTCGTTGTGTGCTGTTCGCGGTATTCGCTCATATCAATTCGCAGCAGGGCATCTTCGTCATCAAACAAAAATTTTGCCAGCGAATGTGCCAATTCGGTCTTGCCGACGCCGCTGCTGCCCAAAAAGATAAACGAGCCAATCGGACGGCGCGGGTCTTTTAAGCCACTGCGGGCGCGACGAATGGCGGCTGCCAGCGCATTAATGGCATCATCTTGCCCAATTACGCGCTCATGGAGTGCTTCTTCCATACGAAGCAGTTTTTCGCTCTCGGTTTCCAACATCTGATTAACCGGAATGCCCGTCCATTGGGCAACCACCATAGCAATATCATCGCTATCTACGACTTCATCCAGCGTATTTTCCTGCTGCCAGATAAAGCGTTCCCGTTCAAATTCTTGCTCAAGCTGGAGGCGCTGCATCTTGCAATCAGCAGCCCGTTCATAATCGCGTGCCATGCCCGCCGCTTCTTCTTCGATGGTGAGTCGATCCATCGCCGATTTCATCTCTTTTAGGCGCGGTGGCAGCGAATAGAGCGCCACACGCACTTTGGCGGCGGCTTCATCCAGCAAATCAATGGCTTTATCGGGTAGTTTGCGTCCGGTCAAATACCGTGCCGAAAGCCGCGCTGCCGATTCAACGGCTTCATCCGCAATTGTCACGCGGTGATGGGCTTCATAGCGGTCACGCAGCCCATAAAGCATTTCAATAGTATCGTCTATGTTGGGTTCATCCACATAAATCGGGGCAAAACGGCGGTCTAATGCGCTATCTTTTTCGATAAACTGACGATATTCGTCTAACGTCGTCGCGCCGATGCATTGCAATTCACCACGAGCCAGCGCAGGTTTCATCATATTGCCGGCATCAATCGCGCCGCTGCCGGCACCCGCCCCAACGACCTGATGCACTTCGTCAATAAACATGATAATTTCGCCACTTGCCCGCTGTACTTCGTCTATGGCGGCTTTCAGGCGTTCTTCAAATTCACCACGAAAGCGACTACCCGCCAGCATTCCACTTAAATCTAGGCTCAAAATGCGTTTGCCCAACAAAGGTTCTGGCACATCAGCACTGACGATTTTTTGTGCCAAGCCTTCGACAATCGCGGTTTTGCCCACGCCAGCTTCGCCAATTAACACCGGATTATTTTTGGTGCGACGGCTGAGAACTTGAATCACGCGCAGAATTTCATCTTCGCGCCCAATCACGGGGTCAAGTTTGCCTTCGATTGCCATGCGAGTCAGGTCGCGGGTGTATTTTTCCAGCGTTTGGTAGCGACTCTCGGCTTGTGGGTCGGTCACGCGCTGCCCACCCCGAATGTCCTTAATCATATCCGTTACGCGGTCACGGGTGATGTTAAAATCGCCGAGGATTTTGGCAGTTTCCGTGTTGCGCTCGTTCAAAATTGCCAAAAAAATATGTTCCGTGCTGATATACTCATCGCGCAGGCGGCTGGCTTCTTCTTTTGCCAAATCAATAATGCGTTTGACGCGCGGCGTGATAAACACCTGATTCGCGCCGCCGGGACCATAAATCGCCGCAGTCCGAAAACCACGCCGCAATGCCTCATCCACCCGTGTCCGCAGCAAACTAACATCTACGGTCAGACGATCTAAAAGCTGCGGAATGACGCCATCCTGCTGTTCCAGAAGCGACAACAGCAAATGTTCGGTATCTACCTGATTATGCCCATATCGCTGCAAAATCTCAACAGCGCGGACAGCCGCATCCTGAGCGCGTTCTGTAAAACGATCAAAACCAAACCCTACCATGCTCTATCCCATCTACGTGCCGGAAAACGACTGTTAATGCAGTCATTGGACGATGAGAGTCTATTTTACCCCATCCGCCATGACCGCCGCGATAATACGAACCAAAAATCAACCCAAAAAGAAGCAATTGATGCCAGTCTCACTATAGCGGGTTTGCATTAGAATCACATAGATAGTATGTAAGCACGCCACAAGATTTCACCATTGATTCAGCGTATAACGATTGGCAGTTTGGTCAATCAATTGGGCAGCTAAGTCAAAGGTGGCGGTGTTATCATCGTTTTTCTCGCTATAACGCGCCTCCAACATCTGGCGCAGTCGCTGCATTGTCTCGGCAGGTTTTTCGCCTTTATCCACGACCATATCCGATACAGTGACGCCACCTAAGACCAGCGGCATATACAGCATATCAAAATCGAGCCGATTGTTTTGCAAATTAGCAAACACTGTATCCAAGTAACTTTGACGCTCGGTGCTACTGCCAATCTCAATCCCACCCAATTCTTCAATCCGCAAAAAAGCCAATTGCATAGCATCACGCAGTAAATCATCATAGATAAAATGGGCAATCGCTTTGACGGGAAATGCCTGTAAACGCTCATCTTTGGCAAGAATACCCAACAAGGCTTCAAACCAAGTGGGCAACATCACCGGATTCGCCGGGTCTGCCAGATACCCTTCTTCTAGGTATTGCGTTATGCTGTAGTGCCTGCCAGCGGTCATAATCGCCGCTTTTTTGGCGTCCATCGCTGCGTATAATGGCAGCACCGTTAGCAAACGAGCAATCATCTCCAATTCAGTGTCTTGCAATTTGTAGTGGCAAGCCGCAAACCGTTTTTGGGTATACTCACGGAAAATAGGCAGCACTTGACGTAGCGTAAAATGGGGTAGTATTTGTGCTTGGAGCAGGGGCGCGAATTTCTGGAAAAGGACGTGTTTATCCGCATGGTCTTTGAGCGTCCATAAACTTGTCCATGACGGCTGCAAATCGGCAAAAGTACCCACCGTGCCGGACATGAGCGTAAGTCCGCTTTCGATAATCGAACTCCGAATCAGGTGGGTTTCGGCTGTCCACGCCAATGATTTGAGGTCAGCCAGTTTTTGCTGGCGCTGGGCATCCAGTTTTTCAAATTGTAAAGGTTGGCTGGCATCGCTAGAGCGAATGCGATTGGGTTTGTCTCTTTTGGTCGGCGTGACTTTCACTTCCATGCCAATTTTGTAATCGGCGCTCACTGCTGCGTCCGGCAGCGTCGAAAGAGGCAGCGTTAAAACGCCAACACCCGCTGGTTCAAGCCGGATAATCAGCCGCCCAGCTTTGGTGATAAATCGCCCTTTTTGCCCTTTGGCATCTTTTTCTGGCAAGCGCAACGTGGCGGTCACTTCCAATTCGACATCAGCAGCATTTTGGAGGAGCAGCAGCATTTCAAACGGGCGTCCAGCACGGACAATACGGGGATGCAGCGCGGTCGCCATCTGAATGACGCCCATAGCGGCGCAGTGACCATTGGTGATATAACCTAAAACATCGGGGTAATGGGTAACGGTTATCATCCTCTCTCTCCGTTACATTAAGAAATGTTTGTAACTTGATTATATAATGACATTGGCGAGAGGATGATTAAGTTATTAGCAACCTGTGGCTAGGTTCGCAAATACGATGCGCCGTTGATGTCTATAATTGCCCCGGTGGTAAATTCTGAACCGGCTGATGCTAAAAATAAGACGACATAAGCGACTTCATCGGGTGTTGCCACGCGCTTGAGGGGGCTTTCATTGCGGATAAATTCGCCTTGTGGGCTGGCTAAAATCTCGGTTGCCATATCAGTTTCGACGAAGCCGGGCGCTGCTACACCCACAAAAATATTGTGCGGCGCAAGTGCCTTCGCCAGCGATTGGCTCAAGCTATTGAGTCCGGCTTTGCTAGCGCCATAGGCGGGTCCCAATGGCTCACCCCGGAAAGCCCCGCGTGAGGAGACATTCACAATACGCCCGCCGCCCTGCTGCATCATCACATGTGCCGCGCAAAACATGGTGTTGGCAACCCCGATGAGATTGGCATTGATGACGCGCTGCCAAGCGGCTTGCCAATCATCATAACTGACTTGGGCAATGGGATGTTCCTCATAAATGCCAGCATTGTTCACCAAAATATCTAACCCGCCCAGTTGGGTATGGGTAGTGGTTATCATGCGCTGCACATCATCGGGTTTGGCGATGTCGGCTTGTACGAGCATATGTCCGCTGCCGGATAATTCTTGGAGCGTTTGCTGTGCAGCAGTTTGGTTGCTATTGTAATGCACGGCGATGTGTGCGCCGCGCTCTGCAAATTGGCGGGCAATGGCTTTGCCGATGCCGCGCGATGCGCCGGTAACGAGAACTTTTTTGCCTGTGAAATCCATAAACATCATCCTGAGGTTATGTTAAAAAAACAGAGCGCGATATGCGCCTAGTGAGATGATTTTACTGATGAGTCCTTTACAATCTTAGCGTGAAAAATACCGCCGCGTAATAACAGCGCATATCATGGCATCAAATCAAAATCAAACACATAGATGAATACAATTCTGAGGATGAGTATGAGCCAGAAAACCATCGTTTCCGAGTCGGTTTTAGAAACGTTGAATCAGCATATCAGCATTCGCCGCTATACCGATGAACCCATTGGTGATGATGTCTTACGCATGATTTTAAATGCCGCCCGGCGTTCCCCGACATCATCGAATATGCAGGCGTATTCGTTTGTGGTGGTGCGTAACCCAGAGACGAAAAAACGCTTGGCAGTGTTGGCGGGCAATCAGAAACATATCGAACAATGTGCGGTGTTCATCGCCATCTGCGCGGATATTTCGCGCTTGCGACAAGCCGCCGAAATGCACGGAACAACGCTGGCACAAAACACCGAAAATACAATGGTTGCGACGGTGGATGCGGCATTAGCGGGCATGTCGTTGGCAACCGCCGCTGAATCATTGGGGCTTGGCACGGTCATGATTGGCGGAATGCGGAATCAACCCGCGCAAGTTGCCGAAGTGCTGAATTTGCCGAATGGTGTTTTTGTGGTGTATGGGGTGTGCATCGGCTATGTGGATGAAGACAAACGCCCGAACCAAAAACCGCGCCTGCCAGAAAATCTTATCATTCATTATGAACGCTACGATACTGCTGATACGACTACCCAACTGCAGGCGCATGATGCTGAACTTGCCGCGCATTATCGCAGCGAAGGGCGCGAGACCCCCGATGCCGCGTGGACAAGTGTCATCGCTGAAAAATTCTCGCAGCCGCAGCGCCCGCATTTACGCGAAACGCTAGAAAAAATGGGCTTCCGATTTGATTGATTTTTTCACGCTATCCTGCCAACACAGACAGTAAATCGCCTCTTGATTTATAAAAGGCATGATTAACCACAGAGAACACAGAGGTCACAGAGAGCAAAAACAGGTTTTACTGGATTCTTTATGTGCTTTGTGGTTCAAAAATGCTGTTTATATACTGAATTATTTTGAAGTGTTTACCTTGCTTATAGGTAGCATTTTGGCGCAGAGTACGGCATGATTGGCGCTTCATCAATAGTGAGTGATGCTTTATGCGATACGTTATCCTGTGGTTCAGTCTAATCATCTTCTTGCTTGGCACGGTTAAAACTCAAGCACAAGCTACTCTGAGTTTCAAGCAGGTGCTGTATTATCGTGATAATGAAATCTGGCAGTTTAATCCGGCAACCAATGCTCATATTCTGCTCTTTACAATGCCCCAGACCATACATTCGATCAAACTTTCGCAGGATGAGCAATACATTTATGTGATTGAGGGAGAGTATCGTCCAGCAACGCGCAACCGCAGCGCATCGCGCATTTTTATTCCAACAGGTGCGAGAGAACTATTGTATGAAAGAGAGGGTATCACAGCAATATCGCCTAATTTTTCAAATAGCCTTGCTGTTATTACATACTACATTGATGAATATAATGGTTGGCAATGCTTGTTAAATATGGTTACCAACATTTGTTCCCAATTAGAAGAAATTGCGAGAACATATCCACATGGCGATACAATATTTGGGATTGTCGATGATACCTACTTAGGCACCATGAATGTCCAGAATTTGACTTACGATCTTATTGATTTGCCCGAAAATTGGGGCATCACTACTATCAAAGAGATTCCTGAAACTAATAAAGTATTGTTGTTCATGGTTTATAAAGGTGGAGATACATATATATTTAATCAAATCTTTACCCTTGATTTGCAGACAAACGCAATTGAACCGTTTCGCATTGATGGATATTATAATACAATAGAATATAGCTCTATTTATCTGTGGGATGCCACTCCCAACTGGCAATATGTGGCATATGTAGCCAATTTCCTAGTCGTCGCAGATGGGAATGACGGGCATATCATCAATGAGTGGCAAGATCGACAACAATCCAGCATTAATTTCCTAGCGTGGTTGAACAATAATACCCTTTTCTTTGCGCCTAACGATGATTTTGCGATCTATTCAATGGGTGATGAGAATTACTCGATTGTATACCACTATTGTGAGTGTCGTGTTTTTGCGGTGAGAGCAGAGCCAATTGTGCCGCGTGTGGCGAGCAATCAAGCCACTGTTTTGAGTGAGGAACGCCCATGAACACCGAATCCGAATTGTTGATGGCGCTTAAAACGGCAGTAGCGATTGATGCATCTGCTGAAATTTTGGATGTGATGACACACATTGCCGCGCACTATATCGCGCAAGGCTACACGCAAGAAGGCGCGGATGTATTGGCATTCGTGCTGCTGCAACCCCATATTGCTGAAGATACCCACGAAATGGCGCTCGACTTGTTTGAAGATTTGGAAACTCACATTTGCCCGCGTGTGATTGTGGATGCCACAGAATTTGCCCGCTTGGCAACGTTAAATGACATCATCGAGTATATTTTTGCTCCGCATGATGTATAAAACACCCTACCTCACCTAGCTTTTTGCCAAGCAATCAAGTCTTCAAACCGCTGGATCCCAAACATCAATTTTCCCTCCTATCTTTGCCCTTTTAATTTTCAGAGCCTATTTTAGGCTTGTAATATATTGCAATTTTAAACCACAGAGA
>JALHOR010000091.1 GCA_022842885.1 Anaerolineae bacterium | reverse complement strand
GTTTCATCAATTCAATAACTTTCTTTTTAACCTTACGCAGTTTGAGGACAGACAAGGGGTTTATACGTTTTTAGAAAATAATCGGCATATGGTGGTGTCTAAATTTGGGCAAAGCGTGCCTTGCCCCTACATCGTCCGATTTAATTTTGAGATTGTATAAATCCCTTGTTCAGGCACAAAAAATGCCTCAAGCGCGTAACTTCTAATCTATAGTCAATTTTTCTGCATGTCTGTGTTGTCTAGGGTGCATCTTTCTTAGCTGAACCCAAGCTGCCCTTATGGCTTCAAACCGTTCACATCACGATAGCGATCACTCGCGCTGTCCATCACCGTGCGTAGCTTTTGCACCGCCGCAGCAATCTCGCCTGTACCGGGTTGCAGTTTTCCGTTGGGTCCCTTAAGTAGCGGGGATGAGAATTCGCCGACAGTCATACCCACGCGGATGAAATCTTCGACGTTACCAGCGTTTAAGCCGCCGTCTTCCATCAACTCAATCTGGTGTTCCATGCCCGCCGCCGCAATCATCTCATGCAATTTCTTGACGGTATCTACAACAATGGGGTCAATGGTATGTGGGCTTTTGCCAGCAACAGGCTTGACCCAGAACGGCGCACGGCATTCGTACTCAATCGCACTGACGTAAGGGTGAATGTATTGCTCAAAGGCGACAGCCGGCACGCCTTGCCACGCCCAAACGCCAACTTTTAAATCCAGCTTTTCTTTAATATAGGTGATGCTCTGGAACATCAACTCGCCCATCGTTTCAATGGGTAGGCTGATGAGATTAACGCCTAAATCTTTAAGTTGGTTGAAGACATCGAAACTCGGACGCACCATTTGCAACTGGGCTTCAATTTCTAGGCTGGTGCTTTTGCGTGTGCCTTCAATAATGTCGAAACCGCCGCGTGGCATCCCGAAGTCCATGTATTTGCCATCGCGCACTTCGATGTGAATCCAATCAACACCTGCGGCTTCTAGCTCTTTAACCTGGGCGCCCAGCACCGCATAATCTGCCCAGAACAATCCAGCGGCAATCTTGCACTTTGGAGTCACTTTCCCGATTGTATCTACCATGCAGTTTCCTTTTGCAATCGCATATTGGTTTAGCTTTGGTTCAGGTGCAGCACAGCGCGGGCAGTTTTGTCATCCGTACACAGGACATTGATGACACCTGTGTGCAACGCGCCGACAATCGCGGCAGCTTTGGCGCTGCCTGCCGCAACGGCAATCGTCATGGGAATGTGGCGTAGTTCGTCTAAAGTAATGCCGATTACACGCTCGTTAAAATCGCAAGGATACAAGGCGCCGTTTTCTTGATATACGCGCCATGCAATGTCCCCCACCGCGCCAGCCTCACTAAAAGCGGCTAATTCGCCCGCTGTAAGAAATCCCTCGTGTACAAACCCGGAGGTTTGGGGGTCAAGATTGCCGATGCCTAACAGCGCGATATCTGCCGCGCCTGCCAGCGTTAAGGTGTGCTGGATGTGGCGCTGGTTGCGGATCACATGCGCGTCATGGGCGCTATCTGCCATTAGCGGCGAGTTCAAATACACCACCTGCCCGCCGAGTTTTTGTGCCAGTTGACGTGCCAGCATCGAACTATCATAGGCATCGCGCGAGTGGGGCATACTGCCAATCGCTTGCACGATGCGGACATTGGCTTGCAAGTCGGGACGGATGGCGTTAATGACTTCATAGGTTGAACGCCCCAAGCAAATCGCCATCGTCGAAATATCTTTAAGCAGGTCTTCCAGATAGCGTGCGCCTAAATACCCAAGTTGGCGCAGCATTGGCTGGTCGAGAGCCGTTTTGAGTACGCGGGCGGCGGTTAGCCCAAAGGCTTGTTGTAGCGCCTGTTCTAGGGCGTAATCACGTTTCACGGGCCAGTCAATGGCAATTTGCACCACATTTTTGCTGCGAGAATCGCGCAGGAGACGATGCACCTTAACGCGCGATAAACCGAGTTCATCGGCAATCTCGTTTTGTGTCATGTCCTGCTCATAGTACATGGAGGCGACACGCGCCAGTAATTCATGAGTTTCTTGATCTAACATTTTAATTCTGTGCATTTGCTCGTTTAATGTACTTATGCACACTATAACCCATTCTTTGAAACTTGTCAAATACCCTGTTGGTTCCGCATCAGCAATCCCTGTGTTGTCTGTTCGGTGCTGACCTGATGCCCCGGTAAAGACACAATCCGTTCATGGATTGCATCTACAATCCACTCTTTCTGAGGAAAGAAATCTTGCTCCATTTCCACCGGCGGGGTAATCCAATTTCGCGCACCCAGCACCACCACCGGCGCATCCAAATAATCGAAAGCTAACTGGCTGATGTTGGATGCCATCGTGTGTAGAAATGAACCGCGCTCACAGGCATCCGATGCTAACAAACATTTGCCTGTTTTCTTCACCGATTGGACAATTTTGGCGTAATTCAAGGGATTGATAAAACGGGCATCAATCACCTCTACCGAGAACCCGTATTTCTGCTTCAATTCGTCGGCGGCAGCCAATGCGCGATACAGTGTTGCGCCTATCGTGACTAGCGTTAAATCACTGCCCTCACAGCGTATCACCGGCTCGCCCATTTCGACTTCATAATAGTCCGTTGGCACACCACCTTCGACCAATATCTCTGGCTCTGGATATAGGCGCTGACTTTCAAAGAATACCACCGGGTCTGTCCCACGCAGCGCCAGATTCAGCATCCCTTTGGCGTCGTAAGGCGTCGCCGGGAACATCACCTTCAGTCCCGGAATATGAGCAACCATTGAACTCCAGTCTTGTGAATGCTGCGCTCCGTACCGTGCGCCAACAGAGACACGCAGCACCAGCGGCATTTTCAGCACATTGGCGGACATCGCCTGCCATTTTGCCATTTGATTGAAGATTTCGTCGCCAGCACGTCCCATAAAATCACAGTACATCAGTTCCACTACTGCACGTCCCCCCGCCAGAGCATAGCCCACACCAGACCCGACAATGGCAGCCTCTGAAATCGGCGAATTGAACAGGCGATGATAGGGCAGGGCTTCGGTTAGACCACGATATGCCCCGAATGCGCCACCCCAATCCCGGTTTTCCTCGCCATAAGCGATCATGGTGGGGTCTTTATAGAAGCGGTGAATCATTGCCTCGAAGATGGCTTCAGCGTAGGTCACGGTCTTGAGCCGGGGAAGCGGATTGCCATTCTCCAGCCCGAATCGCGCTTTTTCATGGGTTACTTTGAGGCGTGTTTCTTCAAGCGGCAGCAGAGTCTCAGGAGTGTGGTCAGCCATCGCATCCCGCATCTCAGTAGAAAACATCATCTCGCCGATCAACGCTACGGGAATGCGTGGCGAGGCTTCTAGCGAGAGCGCCGCCTTGAAAACCATGAGGAGGCGGTCATCAATTTGCTGATTTATCGTCGCTAACGACGACTCATCAGCGTGGTGATGCTGTATGAGGTAGTTTTTAAACCCTACCAAGGAGTCCTGTGCGCGCCACTCATCAAGCTCGGATTTATCCCGATAGGAAGATGCATCCGATGTTGAGTGCCCAACCAGACGATATGTGACTACATCCAGCAGAACAGGTCCACGTCCTGCAAGCAGAATTTGCTTTTTGCGCTCAATTGCATCTGCCACCGCAATAGGGTTGTAACCATCTACCCGTTCAGCGTGCATTGCATCGGAGTTCACACCCAGTCCAACCCGTGCCAAGATACCAAAGCCCATGGTTTCGCCCATCGGCTGACCACCCATGCCATAGAAGTTGTTCATGAAATTAAAGAGAACGGGTGGTGCGCCGCCTAGCTCTTTATCCCATAAGGTGTGATATTGATCCATAGCTGCGAACAGCATTGCCTCCCACACCGGTCCGCAGCCCATTGACGAATCGCCAATGTTCGCAATGACGACGCCCGGTTGGCGGTTGACGCGCTTGTACAAAGCCATCCCTACCGCGATGTCTGCCGACGCGCCGACAATCGCATTGTTCGGCATGATACCGAAGGGTGGGAAAAAGGTGTGCATCGAGCCACCCATGCCTTTGTTGAAACCGTTTTCGCGTCCGAAAATCTCTGCCAATATGCCATACACCAAATAGCTCACCGCAAGGTCTTTCACGTTGCCGCTGTTTGGTAGTGTCTCCACAACGCGCAGTGGTTTGCCATCCATATAGGTTTCCATGATTTTCATCAGGTCATCGTCATTCATCTTCTGAATGGCAGACAATCCTTTGGCTAGAATTTCACCATGGCTGCGATGTGACCCAAGAACAAAGTCTTCGGGCATCAAGTGGTACGCTTGTCCAACTGCTGATGCTTCCTGCCCAATCGAGAGATGAGCCGGACCCTCGTATTTATACGCAACGCCCTTGTAATTGCCTTCACGCTTCACTTGATCGAGCAACGTCTCAAATTCCCGAATCAGTGCCATATCATGGTACATGCCTACTAGATTGGCGCTGCCGTATTGGCGTGCTTCCGCTTCGGGGTTAGGTTCATAAGCATTGACGGGGATTTCCGGGCTGATAATGGCGCTTTTCTGTCGCATTTCTGCCGGATGAATCGAAATTGACTTAGGCACAGTGTATCTCCTCACTGATAAGGGCTAATTTACATACTTTGCAAAAGGTCAATGTGTTCTATATGACGGGATAACGCTTGTAGAAAACGGGCGCCGGGCGCTCCATCAATGATTTGATGGTTTATCGTGAGTGATAGACTGAGATGAGGGATAAAAGCAACGCCTTCATCTGCTTCCACAGCTTTCAACTGGATGGAGCCGACGCCCAGAATACCGACCTGTGGCGCGTTAAGGATTGGTGTAAAGCTCTCAATCCCCAGACTACCGAGATTGGTCACAGTGAACGTTGCGCCTTTCAATTCATCAGGCAGTATATGGTTCTGCAAACAGGCGTCCGCTAAACGGTGCGCTTCGTTTGCCAATGCCTTCAAACTAAGGGTATGGGCATTGCGAATCACAGGCACGAGCAGTCCGCGCTCGCTGTTGACAGCCATCCCTAGATGAACCTGTTTGTAGCGGTGAATCGCATTATCGTGAAATAAGCTGTTCAAATCGGGGAACTGCGTCAACGTGCGCGACACGGCGAACAACAACAAATCGTTAATGGTGATGTCTTGTAAACCGAGTTCGGCGGGGCTTGCCTTCAATCGCTTGCGATACTCTTTTAATGCGCGTGCAACGGCGGAGGTGTTTAAGGTAAGCTGCGCGGTGGTCTGGAGCGACTCCAGCATCCGCCCAGCGATGATCTTGCGTGTCCCTTTCAGGGGAATGATTTCGACATCATTGGCGGCGTGTGAAGGCGTGACCTGTGCTTGTACCGGAATCAGGTCTTTCTTGGTGACGCGCCTACCTGTGCCGTGTTCAGGCTTCACAAAGTCACCCGATGCAATCATAGATTTGGCTACGGGGGTCAGTTTGGCTGCCGTTGCTATCGCAGCTTGTATATCGCGCTCAATGATACGTCCGTCAGGACCTGTGCCTTGTAACTCACTCAAATCAATATGCTTGCGTGCAGCAAGGTTGCGTGCGCGTGGAGAAACACGCAGTCTATCGCTCACTTCAGTAGCAGCGGCTAACTTGCTAGAGATATTCGCCTGTGCTGGCAAGGATACCTGAGCTATTGGCACTTGATTCTCGCTATCGAATATCGAAATATCCTCGCCCGTCACCCCCACCACAGCAATGTTGACCATTATTGGCACCTCATCGCCCTCTTTATAGAACAGGGCAAGAACAGTTCCCGCCGCTGAACTTTCCACCTCCAGAGTCGCTTTATCGGTTTCCACCTCGCATAGAGTTTCCCCTATAGCAATAGTGTCGCCGATTTGCTTGTGCCAACGCACAAGAAGCGTACTCTCTACCGTGTTGCCCAATTTAGGCATTGGGATAGCAACTGCCATGCAATCTCCTATAGCAAATTGGTTCGCTCAAATAATGTTGTCGTGTACATTTGCACTTTAAATGTGCATTTGCACGTTTTTACTACTTGCAGTCAGTTTTGTCAAGGTGTGTTGGCTTCTACGTTTGAAAGCGTTGTATCAAGTGGTCGAAGTGTTTGGCTATGCATAGAACCGTCGTCAGCTTCATAGACGGCGTTTTCCCAACTATCCTGCCTATGTCGTGCACTTTGTTTACTCATGATTTTAGTCACTCCCCGTTCCTTTCAATCGGTCACAATCAACGCGCAAGAGGTCAGATTTCAAGCACAGGACAGTACCCTCGAATTCGCAGATTGGATTACGATTCAAACGGGAGAAACGTTGAGTGTGCAAATTGATTGATAATGTAGAAACTTTACCCAGTGAATTTCTTCGTTCACTATCTCAAGGAGTCGGGACTCCATTTTTGTTTTTTATAGACAGTTGGTGAGAAAGCTCCTGCCCGGCAAGCATCACCTGTTGGGCAAGCGCCTCAAGCCGATCATCCGTCATTCGCACGGTGGGTCCTGAAATACCGATAGACGCGAAAGCATTTTTGTTATGATCATAGATGGGTGCAGCGATACAGCGCACACCATAATCATTTTCTTCGTCATCTAGCGCATAACCCAACTGCCGAATGTGTGCCAGATGGTCGAGTAGCTTGTCTATATCGGTATACGTGTTGTGGGTGCGGGCAGGCAATTCTGATGGCAAAGGCACACCCGAAAAAGCCAGTAGACATTTGCCGACTGCCGTACAATGCAGCGGGATTAACCGCCCGATGCCCCCAACTACCCGCAGCGATGCTGGCGCTTCGACATCATCAATAACCAATGCTTGTTTTTGCGAATAAACGGCAGTATGGGCGCATTCCCCGGTTTCATTCATCAGGCGATACAAAAAAGGCTTTGCCTGATCGCGGATGGGCACCCGATTGAGAAGCTGCCAACTCATCTGCGTGATTTTTTTGCCTAGCACATACCGTCGTGTCCCCGGATCAGGTTGCACATAATCATACTGAACCAACGTTTGCACTAAACGGGATATGGTGCTTTTATCCAAATTAAGCTGCCGAGAGAGTTCAGTAATCCCAAGGTTGCTATCCGTTTCTAAGAATAAATTTAAAATCTTTAACCCACGCCCCAATGATTGTGTTTCGCTCATTGCATATCCTTTAAGCAAATGTTGTTTCACATTATGAAACAAAATGCTCGCATTGTCCATTTTTTACAGGTTTTGTTGACAATATCACTACAATCTTTTATCATTTCAGGTAAGTCAAAAAATTATTCTTGAACGGATGAGACTATGAATACAATTCGTCTTACCCTCGGACAAGCCATTGTCCAATTTATGATGAATCAATATGTTGAACGTGATGGTATAGAAAATCCATTTTTTGCTGGTTGCTGGGGCATTTTTGGGCATGGCAATATTGGCGGTGTGGCACAGGCATTGCAGCAGTATGGACCTGGCTTTCGCTATTACCAAACCCGCAATGAGCAAGCCATGGTCATGTCGGCGATAGGCTACGCCAAAATGAAAAATCGCCGCCAAACCTTCGCCTGTCTGTCGTCCATTGGACCCGGTGCCACCAATATGGTTACAGGGGCGGCGACAGCCACCGTTAATCGTTTGCCGGTGCTGCTTTTGGCAGGGGATATTTTTGCCGAGCGCGTACAAGCACCCGTTTTGCAGCAGTTAGAGTCGGAACATTCGCAAGATATTTCGGTGAATGATTGCTTTAAGCCTGTCTCACGTTATTGGGATCGCATTTCACGCCCAGAGCAAGCCATTCAATCTTTGCCCGAAGCGATGCGCGTGTTAGTGTCTCCAGCAGATACCGGGGCGGTAACGCTTGCCCTGCCCCAAGATATTCAAACGTATGCGTTTGATTATCCCGTCAAGTTATTTGAAAAGCGTGTTTGGACTATCCCGCGCAATCGCCCCGATGCTGCCCAACTGCAAAAAGCGGTCGCATGGATTCGTGAGAGCAAGCGCCCGTTGATTATTGCTGGCGGCGGCATCCATTACAGTGAAGCCTTTGATGCGCTACGCCAATTTGTAGACCAAACGGGTATTCCTGTTTCGGAAACACAGGCGGGCAAAGGGTCGTTGTTATATGACCACGCGCTGAATTTGGGGGGTGTCGGTGTTACCGGTACCAAAGGGGCAAACCTCATTGAACGTGATGCCGATTTGGTCATTGGCATTGGAACGCGCTACAGCGATTTCCCCACCGCCTCCAAAACAGCGTTCCAAAATCCCGATGTGAAATTTATCAACATCAATGTGTTTGAACTGGATGCCTATAAACACGCTGCCATTCCGCTAGTCGGTGATGCCAAAGCGACACTGGAAGAACTGAGCCAGCATCTCGCAGGGTATCGCACGTCAGACGATTATCAGCAAACCGTCAAAACTTATAACGCCGAATGGGATGCCGAAGTCACCCGCGTTTACAATTTGGAACACGGTCCCGCCATGAGTCAAGGCGAGTTAATCGGCGTGGTGAATGAGCTTTCTGACCCGCGTGATGTCGTGATGAGTGCCGCAGGCAGCTTCCCCGGTGATATGCATAAATTGTGGCGTACCCGTGATAACAAAGGTTATCACCTCGAATATGGGTATTCCACGATGGGCTATGAAATCGCCGGCGGCTTGGGAATCAAAATGGCAGACCCTACCCGCGATGTGTTTGTGATGGTTGGGGATGCTTCTTTCTTGATGATGAATACTGAAATTGTCACGTCTATTCAGGAAGGGCAAAAAATCATCATCATGGTCAGCAATAATAATGGCTATTCGAGTGTCGGGCGCGTTTCCGAGCAGGTTGGCAGTGAGGGCTTTGGCTGTCACTATCGCTATCGTGGTGCGTCGGGCTGGTATGATGGCGATGTGCTGCCCGTTGATTTCGCAAAAATTGCCGAAGGTATGGGCGCAATTGGCATCCACGCCAACACCAAAGATGCCCTTGCCGAAGCTGTCACGATGGCGAAAAAGGCAGATCGCACAGTCGTGATTGTCACTGAAACCGATTGGCATGAGCGCGTACCGGGTTATGGCTTTTGGTGGGATATGGCAACCGCCCAAGTTTCTGAAATGCCGGAAGTCAATAATGCCCGTGAGCGTTACGAAGCCGAAAAGAAGAATCAGCGGTATCTCATTTAGCCATATTTAGCTGCAACTACGCTCATATTCAGATTGCGTGAATGTTGTAGATTTGTAGGGACACGGCATGCCGTGTCCCTACGGAAAATCACCTGTTTTGAATATGAGTCAGCAGCTAAAGCACCGCTAATCAATCACAACTATTGACCGTGCGCTGTGTGACAGGATTTTCTAAAGGAGGGATAGCATGAGTATCGGCATGGGAATTTTGCTGCCGCCGGGTCCGACCAAACACATGACTCATCCGTGGCTGGCGGACTATGATCGCTACCTTCCCCAATTGGAAGGGTTGGTACAAAGCCTCTGGATGTCCGATCATTTGATGTGGGGCGATGCTCCCACCTATGAGGCGTGGACGGTGATGAGCTATCTGGCAGCGCGTTATCCAGCGTTTGACATCGGCTCAAGTGTGTTGGGTCAAAGCTATCGTAATCCGGCGATGTTGGCAAAAATGGGCGCGACCTTGCAAGACCTAAGTGGTGGGCGGTTTATCTTAGGGCTGGGTGCAGGTTGGAAGGAAGATGAATATCGCAGTTATGGCTTCCCTTTTCCTACCCCCAAAGTTCGTCTTGAAGAATTAGCAGATGCCTTAGAGATTATTCATCGCCTGTGGCGCGACGCTGGCAAAGTAACCTATCAGGGCAAACATTATGTGATTGTAGATGCCTATTGCGAACCCAAGCCGCAGTCCATCCCGCCTATCATGGTCGGGGGTGGCGGCAATAAAACGATGCAGTTAGCTTCTCAATACGCCGATTGGTGGAATTTATCGGATGTTGACCTAATAACCTACAGCGAAAAAATGACCACCTTAAAGGGCTTTTGTGAAGACCGAGGACGCGATTTCTCGTCGCTGCGTTTAACATGGCTGGGGCGGATGGTCTTGGGGACGGATGAAGCCGATGCCCGTGACCGGGGTATCCGCGAAGGGATGCACCATTATAACGGTTGGTCACTGGATAAAGCATTTTTAGGAACGCCTGAGCAGGTTATTGAGCGTATCCATAGTTATGCAGCAATCGGGATTAGCTATTTTATTTTTGAAGTCGTCGGACTGCCAGAAGTCGCAGACATGGCGCGGGATGTTTTCGCCGCTATAAAGGGTTAAGAGATGCATATTCCTGCCCTGTCCAATAGCACATCTATCATTGCTCAAGTGACTGCCGCCCAAGCGGGTTGGCAGTTGCTCAATATGACGGTTCGCCGCCTGAACATGGGTGAAAAATGGGCGGGATACACTGATAGCAATGAGTATGTTCATGTCATTTTGAGTGGCAAGTGTAACATCCAAACGAGCGATGGTAGTTTTTCAAATATCGGTTCGCGTGCTGATGTTTTTAGCGGCTTGCCCTATGCACTGTATCTCTCGCGTGAGATGCACTTTGAAATTGAAGCTCTGACGGAACATTTTGAATGTGCCTCCTGTTGGCTGCCGAGTGACCAACAGCATCCCACGCGGCTGATTACCCCTGATGATGTGACGGTGGATTTACGTGGGGGCGGCAATGCCAGTCGGCAAGTGGTGAGCATTATCCCGCCCGGTTTTGACTGTCAGCGATTGGTGTGTGTTGAAGCGTATATTCCCGGTGGCAACTGGGCGGGCTATCCGCCGCATAAACACGACCAACACCGTGAAGACCCCGACGGAACTATCTTTGAAGCGGATTTAGAAGAGATCTATTTTTACAAAATGCAACCGACATCAGGCTTTGCATTGCAGCGTATCTATAATGGAAGCCATGACCAAACATTTGTAGCACAGCACAATGATACGATTTTGATTCACGAGGGATACCACCCGACCGTAAGCGCACCGGGCTATACCACCTATCTGCTGAATTTTCTGGCAGGCTCGGCGCAGTCGCTCGCCAACAGCGACGACCCGAATCACAGTTGGGTTAAGCAAAAATGGGGAACGCTCGATTCCCGTCTACCAATTGTATAGCGGAGATTATCATGCCCTTTAAGATTGCCAATGCCCCGTGTTCGTGGGGAATTTATGAATTTAAAGACATTGCCCCCCAATATCCTTTTGGGCAGGTAATGGATGAAATTGTCGAAACCGGATATACGGGTTTAGAATATGGACCTTGGGGGTATCTGCCCACTGAGCCTGAGCGCCTGAAGGCAGAATTAGACCAACGTGGTTTGCAGCTTTTGTCCTCTTTTGTGCCGGTGAAGCTGGTAGATGCCAATGCTCATGCCGAAGGGCTTGCCCATGCGTTGCAAGTCGGCAGTGTGTTGGCGGCAGTCGGGGCAAAATTTCTGGTATTGTCTGACGATAATGGCACAGTCCCAGAGCGTATTAAGAACGCCGGACGCATACAGGGGTCACAATTATCAGGTGACGAATGGGATGTTTTTGCCGCAGGCGTGAATCAGATTGCCCGCCAAGTGCATGACCAGTTGGGTCTCAATGTGGTTTTTCATCATCATTGCGCCGGATATGTGGAAACCGCTGAAGAAACGCGCCAATTGATGAGCCGGGTGGATGCCGATTTGGTGGGGTTGTGTTTGGATACCGGACATTGGCATTATGCCGGGGGCGATGCGCTGGCAGCGGTTCATGAATATGGCGAGCGTGTCCGTTATCTGCATTTCAAAGATTGTGACCCGACCATTCGCCAGCAAGCTATCACCCAAGAGTTGGATCATTTTCAAGCCACAAGTCTGGGCGTGTACTGCGAGTTAGGCAAAGGTGAAGTAGACTTCCTCGGTATTTTGGCGGCGATGGACAAACTTGGTTATGATGGTTGGGTTATCGTCGAACAAGATGTGCTGGTGAAAGACTTGGATGCCCCCAAGCAAAGCGCCCGCCGCAATCGGGACTATCTACGGCAATTAGGCTACTAAAGGAAAATAAGATGGCAAAAATTGGCATTGGTGTAATTGGGTTAGGGCGGATGGGGCGCGTTTATGCGACCTATGTGGCTTCACAAATCGAGGCTGCCCAATTGGTTGCAGTATCAGATAGTTTCACTGACGCCCGCGATTTTTTTTCTGGCACGGTGAAGACTTATGCAGATTATCATGAGTTGCTTGCCAATCCTGATGTACAAGGGGTGATTATTGCCACCCCTACCAGCACACATCATGATGTGGTCATCGCAGCGGCAGAAGCGAAGAAGGCAATCTTTTGTGAGAAACCCACCGCTTTAACCCTTGCCGCAACCGACAATATGATTGCAGCAGTGGAAAAAGCCGGCGTGGAATTTCAAGTTGGCTTCATGCGCCGTTTCGATAAACATTATGCGGCGGCATTTGAGCAGATTAAAGCAGGCACGATTGGGACACCGATGGTCGTGCGGTCTATTGGTCGTGACCCGTTTCGTACCAGTATGGAATTTGCCAACCCGGCGGTGAGTGGTGGTTTAATTGTGGATATGGGGATTCACGATTTTGATATTGTGCGCTGGATGACGGGCGCGAATATTGACCGAGTCTATACAGAAGTTGCATCCTTGAAATATCCCGAACTTTTGACTGTGGGCGATGTGGATAATGCGATGATTAATGTGCGCTTTGAGGGCGGTCAACTCGGCAATATTGAGGTTAGTCGCACGTCGGGCTACGGCTATGATATTCGGGCTACTGTCGTCGGCACAGAAGGCACGTTGGAAATTGGCTATCTCCAAGAAACGGCGGTGGTTCGCCTCAATAAAAACGGCTTGCAGCACGATATTGTGCCGTACTTCCAAGAGCGTTTTGGACCTGCCTATACCGCACAAATTGTTCATTTTGTGGAGTGCTTGCGAACCAATCAAGCGCCATTGGTGAATCATCATGATGCCCGCGCCGCGCTACAGGGCGCACTCGCAGCCACGCTTTCGCAACACGAAGGGCGCGTCGTATCCATTGCAGAAATCAATTAGCATTCAAATGGGTTGCGCGGTTTGAATCACAGGAAACAAAAGACAATTAGCCCTCATCCCCCCAGTTCCTTCTCCCAAAGGCTAAGGGGTGCAAAAAGAGTAGAATGTGAAGTCCCTCTCCTGTGGGCGGCGAACCTTGCGACAACGCTTCGGGATTTAGGGTGAGGGCTTAAGGCAACCCAAGTAGTTACAACAGAAGAACCAAAAAGTATTGCAATGTAGGCACAGTAAAATCCGAAAGAGGCACACATGAGTGAATCGATGACATTCAAAAGCCCGCTGCATCAAATGGCAATGACGACAGCGACTGATTTTTGGAATGACTCATGTTCGGTGGCAGAGTTGACCTATGCTATCGAACATGGGGCAGTGGGTGCGACGAGTAATCCGACGATTGTGCTGGCAGTCCTCAAACAGGAAATGCCGCTATGGTCGGCTCGCATCCATCAGATTATCGCTGAAAATCCAACGTGGTCGGAGGATACGATTGCATGGCAGGTGATTGAAGAGGTTGCCGTTCATGGTTCACGACTGCTGCTGCCTCTTTACGAAAGTACCGATGGAGAAAAGGGCTTATTGTCTATCCAGACGAACCCGGTCAATTATCGCAACGTCGAAGCACTGATTGCTCAAGCATTGCATTTCAGCACACTGGCACCGAACCTTCAAATCAAAATACCAGCGACAGCGGCGGGTGTGCAAGCGATTGAAGAAGTGACTTATCACGGCGTCAATATTAACGCCACCGTCAGTTTTACCGTGCCGCAAGCCTTAGCGGTCGCCGAGGCAGTCGAGCGCGGACTTAATCGCCGCAGTGCTGAAGGCAAATCGAATGACCATATGCGTCCCGTTTGCACCATCATGGTCGGACGAGTTGATGATTGGATGAATGCCGTCGTTACCCGTGATAACATCACCACCCATCCTGATTCGGTGAATTGGGCGGGGGTGGCAGTCATGAAAAATGCCTATCGTCTTTATCTGGAACGTGGTTATCGCACGCGGCTTTTGGCTGGTGCGTATCGCAATCACCTTCATTGGTCAGAGTTCATTGGTGGCGATTTGATACTTACCATTCCCTCTGCTTGGCAGAAACGCTTTAATGCATCCGATGTTCGGGTTGAAGATCGCATAAACAATCCGGTTCGCCAAGATATTATTGACGACCTGCATACACACATTCCTGATTTCCACAAAGCCTATGCGCCGGATGGTATGACACCCCCAGAATTTGATAGCTATGGTGCCACCGTGCGAACACTCCGTGTTTTCATTAGTTCGTATCATGAGCTATTAGGACTGATTCGGGAAACCTTTATGCTGCCTAACCCGGATGTACGCTAGTTAGGGAAAAGACTGAGAAAAGGCATGATGTCGGTTTTCGAGAGATTGCCAACCGCGATTTCAGCGCGGCACTGGATTCTCTCATCTACCATAGATTTGTCTTTTGCAATGACTCGAACTATTAAACACAAAAACGCCTACGCTTATTTTAGTGCAAGCATCGGCTGACATGCCAATTTTTTGTTTGGCTATGCTGAGGCGAGTCATGTGGCATTTTTGAGATTAGAATCTGCCGATTCACAGTTATTAGTAGTCGTTGTTTGATCATCTTCATCGATTTTCCATGCATACTTGTTTGCAAGGACCGACCAATCGTTGATATTGTTTAGATCTTTAATCAGACTGTTGAGTAAGTCTTCGACAGTTGCAAATTCCCCTATACCCAACTCTCGCAGATGTTCCATTGAAAATGATGTCACTTCGGGAAAGTTGAATAAAAATTGAATTTTTTGATGGGCTATTTGCGCTCTTTTTCGCAAAGCATGTCCCATGATACCCAAAAATAATGATGGATCAGAATTCAATATACCGTCAATATCTTCCTCTTCATGACCGATTTTTATTTTTTGTCCCATTTTATCAGTCCTTAGATTACAGATGAGGATATGAATTTTTGCGACTCTCTTGCATCATAGCAAAAAACGCGCTATAGTAGTTTTGTTGGCACAGGTGATGCTGTTTGCTCAGAACGTGCCATCACTTTGCGCCATCCCCCATCTCAATAGGCGCATCAGTCTCACAGCCAAGTGAATACGACTGATGCAAAACCCAGAAAGACAGCTAACGCTGTATTTCGATGGGCATTGTATGGGATTTTATCGGAAAACTATAGGTGAGGAGGTGCTTATCGGGCGATTAAGCATCAGCGCGTTTTGCGAAAGACAATGGAATTGATGCTACTATAATTGGGCTTAAAGGACAGGCATGTTCAACCTGTCCTCTTTTGTTTCTAACCACGAAGTCACGAAGAAAAGCAAAAATCACCACAGAGTTGCCCATGAAAGAATACACCATGAGCGATGAAAATAGGTCGTTGACCGACAGCTAGGCAATATTCCGTTTTTGACTCAGCACTTAGCACTATTTTCAGGAGAGGTTGCGTCCATCCAAAAAGGACATGTTGCCATGCCCTTTTTGAATATTATGTTTTGCTAGGACAACCGCGCTTAGTTGGGAAGCAGCACAGCATCAATAACATGGATAACGCCGTTGCCAGCATCAATATCGTTAATGACAATCGTTGCCCCATTGATGACAATCTTGCGTTCTTCTATATTCAATACTGCCGTAACATTCGCATCTGAGAGGGCTGTGATTAATTGGATGCCACCCCCCTCATCAGCCGCCCCGCCAAACCAGGGTATCTCGCTCAACGTATCTTCTTCCATCAACATATCTTCGGTCACTGAGCCGCCTGCAAGGAGATTGATGATATTCGCAATATCCCCAGAATGGGCAACCCCCGGTACAACATGATAGGTCAGGATGCCCGTCAGGAGAGCTTGGTCAGCGATAACACCCTCCAACATACCTTCACCTAATGCTGTAAAAGCGGCATCGGTGGGGGCAAACACAGTTAATTCAGCGTCGGGGTCGGAGAGGGCTTCTAAAATACTGCCATCCGCTGCCGCGACTGCTGTCAATAAGGTGGTAAATTCTGGGGTTTCCGCTTCGGTATTGGCGACCACAATTTCGGCAATGGTGCGCGTTTCTGGCAGCAAAACGGCATCAATAACATGGATAACGCCGTTGCTGGCTTCAATATCTACCATTTCGAGGATAAGGTTGGCATTATCCAGCATCAGCCCGCCATCTTCCGTCAGGGTAATTTCAATATATTGCCCATTCAAAGTCACGCCCGCGAAGCGCCCTTCATACAGTTCAACAGTACTCATCACATCGGTGGACATCACGCGAAATGGAACTACATGATAGAGCAGAATACTGGTGAGCAATTCGGTATCAGTCAAGAGTGCGACGAAGGCTTCCTCGCCCACAGCTTCTAGCAGTACCTCGAAAGCAGCATCGGTGGGGGCAAACACGGTTAAGGTTTGGTTAGGGTCACTCAGGGTTTCCAAAACAGAGGGATCAGCAGATTGAATAGCCGCTAACAATGTCCCAAATTCAGGGGTCTCCGCTTCGGATGATGCCACCACAATGTCGGCAATCGTGGCATCTTGGGCAAAGACGGGAACAATGCCTAATAAGGATACCATCACCATAACCAGCACAGAAAATCGTTTTAACACGAACAACTCCTCAGAATAGCGTTATGAAGCCAGTAAAGGGGTATCCAAATGATACTCAACCTGCTGCGTAGTCTGCTTTATATTAATTAAAAATATGAAAAGATGAGATAAGGATTGAATAAGATAAATTTTACAAATACTAAATCGCATTGTATTAAATTGTATATTGTATACACACGCTTGTTGCCTACTATGGGAGAAAAACCCCCTTTCTCGGTATAATACGCGGCATGACAAATTATTTTTTTCAGCACAAGGATAAATGCTTATGACGTATACGATTGGTGTTGATTTTGGAACGGAATCGGGGCGGGCGCTGCTGGTGGATACCCGCGATGGGCGCGAAGTAGCGACGGCGGTTCATGCCTACAAAAGTGGCGTGATTGATGAGACGCTGCCCACCTCCGGCAAAAAATTATTGCCCGATTGGGCGCTGCAAGACCCGCTGGATTATTTGGATGTGATTAATACGACGATTCCGGCGGTCTTAAAAGACAGCGGCGTAAATCCGGCAGAAGTCGTCGGCGTAGCGATTGATTTTACAGCGTGTACCATGCTGCCTGTCAAAGCTGATGGCACACCGTTACGGGCGCTACCCGAATGGCAGAATCATCCACACGCTTGGGTGAAACTGTGGAAGCATCATGCCAGCCAACCGCAGGCAGACCAGATAAATGAGACTGCGCGTAAAATGGGCGAAAGCTGGCTGAATCGTTACGGCGGCAAAATTTCATCGGAATGGTTTTTTAGTAAAGCATTGCAAATTATCCAAGAAGCGCCCGAAGTCTATCACGCTGCCGATCGACTCATAGAAGCCGCCGATTGGGTGATTTGGCAGCTAACCGGCGTGGAAACGCGCAACACTTGTACGGCGGGCTATAAAGCGATGGTGCAGGATGGGGAATTTCCGCGCAAAGAATATTTCGCGGCGCTGCATCCTGAGTTTGCTGATGTCGTGGATAGCAAAATGTCGCGCACCTTTGCCGAACTTGGCACAAAAGCAGGCGGTTTAACAGCACAATTCGCTGCGTCAACAGGCTTGCCCGCTGGAATTGCCGTTGCCGTTGCCAATGTGGATGCCCATGTGACTGCGCCAGCGGTGAAAGCGACTGCGCCGGGCGTGATGGTCATGATTATGGGAACGTCAACGTGCCATATTATGTCGGGTGAAGCGCAGCAAGTCGTAGATGGTATGTGCGGCGTGGTGCAGGGCGGCATCATTCCGGGCTTGTATGGCTATGAAGCCGGGCAATCGGGCGTAGGCGATATATTTGCGTGGTTCGTGGATAATGCTGTGCCGCCGGAATATCATGAAGCGGCGAAAAACGCGGGTTTGAATCTGCATGAATATTTAGAACGCGAAGCCGCTAAACAAAAAGTCGGTGAGCATGGTCTCATCGCGCTCGATTGGTGGAATGGCAATCGCTCTACATTGGTAGATGTAGATTTAACCGGGCTATTGGTCGGCGCGACATTAGCAACCCGCGCCCCAGAGATTTACCGCGCCCTCATTGAAGCGACGGCATATGGCACGCGGGAAATCATCGAAGCGTTTGAAGCGCGGGGCGTCGAAGTGAAAGAACTCATTGCAGCGGGCGGCTTGCCAGAGAAAAACGCCTTGCTGCGCCAAATTTATGCTGATGTCACTGGACGCACCTTTAAACTTGCCGGGTCAGCGCAAGCACCCGCGTTAGGGTCAGCGATGCACGCTGCGGTTGCCGCCGGAGTGTATCCCAATATCCAAGCTGCCGCCGAAAAAATGGGCAAACTGAAAGATGAGATTGTCTCACCCATCCCAGAAAATCAGGCGATTTACAATCAACTTTACGCCGATTATAAGACGCTCTACGATTATTTTGGGCGTGGCACCAACGATGTCATGAAGCGGCTGAAAGCCATCAAACGCGCGGCAGTGGCGGGGTAATGACAAGGTATTAGGGGAAGGCATTTGGGGCTTTCCCTTATGTAAATTTGTCTTATTGAGCGATGCCGTGTGTTAAAATACTCGCCATCGAACCGAAAGAAAATCAACATGTTTGCCCAAATTCATACCATCTGGACACCCGCCGAACACCTAAATTATGAGCGCCATTGCGAAGCAATGACTATCATTCGGATATGCGGGTGAAAGCGACGGATTTATACGCTTACCCAGATGTGAGTGTGGTATGTGGTACGCCCGAATTTGAGGATGAGCGCCGCGACACGCTTATCAATCCGGTGGTGCTGGTGGAAGTGCTATCGCCCGCAACCGCAGCTTATGATCGCGGTGAAAAATTCCGACGCTACCCGCAAATTCCCATGTTGCAGCATTATGTGTTGATTGCCCAAGATAAAATTCATATCGAGCATTACGAGCGCCAAGATACTGGCGAATGGCTGAGGACAGATATTCATGATTTGAATGCCACGATTGACTTAACGGCAATTCAAATCGCTTTGGCAGTGACTGATGTCTATGAAAAAGTGGCGTTGATGTAAGGTAGTTGGGCGCACAGGTCGTTTGTTTTTCTATTGCTACTCCCGCAAAAATTTCCATTTAAGCCATAATGCGGATTATTCGCCCAACTCGCGCACGAAACAAAAAGTTTTATCGGCATGTGCCTGTAACGTGTTTTCCAGCCAGCCAACGCCTTCCAAAACTAACTCGCGGTCATGGAAGGCGACTACATGCTCATTGCCTAAAACTTGCAGCGTCTGATATTGGCGCGGCGGCGTTTGGCACGAAACATAGCGAATGCCATATTTTAGCGCGGCAGCTAAGGTGACATCACTAAAGACATTGCCCGGCGGCACCAATGTCACAATCTCACGCTGAAAATACGTTTGCAAAATTTCTTGGGAACGGCGCAGATGTTCATCATGAATTTCTGGCGCTAACCATTCCCAAAATTCGCGGTGCTGCGTGCGGTTGCCGCTGAACCATTTGGGTTTGTAGGCATCGTTCTCTAAGACACAATGCGTCAGCCCATGATTGGCAATTTCGATGAGTCCGCTATCTGCCCCATCTTTTAAGACTGCCGCTTCGCCGGGGAATTTTTGCGGAAATGGCGTTAATTCATGCTGCGACTCGACCCAAGTGGCAGTGATACCCACCGTCAATTTGGCATGATACTGTTCTAACAGCCGGAATACCTGTTCCCATTCTGCTGGACGCATCTCCCGATATATGCCCCACGCCCGGTAACGCGGCAGATATTTGATGAACAACCAATTGCCTGATAGACGAAAGCGCCGCCAGCGCCATTCCTGTTTGGAATAGACTTCATTACGTTTGCTGGCAGCGCCAATATCATCTATCCGCAATGCGAGTCGAGCCATTGTATATATCCCATGCCACACTATTAAAAAAACAGCCTAAATTTATGGCGTTGTATCAGCAAACGCCTCTGGCAGGCGCCCACAATCGCCATCTTCGCCAACCACATCTTCCCGCGCCCATGCCCCGGTTTCCAGCAACCACCACGTATAATTGTCTTGCCCGGTGGTTTGGCTCGTAGCGCGAATGACTTGATTCAAGGTGATGCGTCCTGCAAGTTCCGTCGTTGTGGATGGTCCAAAACGCAAATTGGCATTGCCCAAGCCAACAATATTGCACACCACGCGCCCTTCTGCCAGCAATTCAGGATTGATGGTATAAGCATCATAATGAATGCCACCAAAACGCCCATCGGTCTCAAAGGGACCTGTGAACCATGGCTTTTTCAAGCGCCACACTGAACTAAGATACAATGGCAAAATGGGGAATTGCCCGGCTGTGCCAAAAAAGGCTTGTTCAATCTGGTCGTATAATCCGGTGCGAACAGTCGCCTCATTTTCAATCCGTGCTGCAACAATTAATTCATCTACTGCATCACAGTCGCGCATGAGGGGGTTATTCGCGCCACATGCCAAGACCGTCGCAAAACTATCGGCATCGGCATAATCGGGTCCCCAGCCCAATGTAAAAATATGCGGACGTTTATCCGCCGGATTGGTTAGAGCAATTTTCGCCTGCACTTCATCCAGCCGAATTTCTTCAATCGTGAATTTTTCCGGGTCACAACCCAAATGGCTAACGACGCTGTTCACCAAAAATTCTGCCCACCGGAACGCCCCATCAAAGGTCGTGATGGTGATGTCAGGCAAGCCAGCGCAATCAGGATAGGGCGATTTGGTCAATTCAGCGCGGGCAAATTCTGGGTCGAATGCCAAGTCAAAATCAGCCTCTAAATCCGGGGCATGTGCCAAGCCCGGCGGCGTAAAATGGGCGATGGGCGTGCCGTTACCGCGTAATGTCTCGCTCACAAAAGTCGCTCTATCAAATGTCGCCGCGAATGCCCGCCGCACATGCTCATCATCAAAAGGGGCTTTATCGTGGGCAAAGCCAAAATAATAGACGACCTGTTCATTGAGTTGCAGCAGTTCGGGCGCGAAAGCGGCATCTTCTTGGATGCCTTCCAAATCGCGCAGTGGAATATCAGTCATATCCAGCAAATTGCGCCGATAACGGGCAAATTGCCCAAAGACATCTTCGACAATGGTCATCTCGATGCGCGTGATATTGCCGCCATTCCATAAATCTGCCGGATAAAACGGATTTTTTAGCAAGGTAACAGTTGTTTCAGAATTTTCCGCTAGGGCATATGCCCCACTGGTCAGAATATTGCCGGGGTCTAACCAATTGCCCGCGTAAAATTCCAGCGTTTCTGCGGGCAGCGGGCGGATTGTCCACATGGTGGTCATCGCTAAAAAATAACCATAGGGTTCGTTGAGCGTGATGATAAACGTCGTAGGATTAGGGGCTTGGGCTTGCAAGAGTGCTGCTGTACCGCTTTGCTGTCCAGTATCACACCCCGCAATTTTGACCGCAAAAACATCCAGCGCATAATAGCCAGCGGCGGTGCCACTACACACCCGCTGGAATGCAAACAGCACATCTTCAGCAGTGACCATGCGGCTCACGGTAAAGGTGTTTTCCAATGGGTTGTAATTCACCCAAGGTACATCTTCCCGCAGCGTGAATGTCCATGTTTTGCCATCCTCACTGACTGACCACGACGTGGCTAACGCTGGCAAAATAGCGCCCGTAGTGGGGTCTAGCCGCGTTAGCCCAATGAACAGATTATTCACGAGATGAATATCCGCCGCATTGGTAACAATCAGCGGGTCTAATCGGCTAGGTGCGCCAAGCAGCGCGAGTGTCAGCGGCACCTCTGGCGCAGGGGTTTCATCTTGGGCAAGCAGGGTCATATTCAAAGCAAGTGCCATGAATAGAAAAAAAATGGCGAATAGGCATTTCATGGAGTGTGATCGTCCTTAGTGGTTGGCATGACGCTGAAGTTATAGGGGCAAACAAGCAAATTGTAAATGATAGGATAGTGCAATCCGCGAATGCTTAGGGTTAATACTTATGCTTTATTTAATAAAAATCCAGTATCATACAGAAAGTTCTCCCGCACCCATACAGGTATCGAGGGTTATGAATATTGTCCTATTGGTGGTCTGTATTTTAGCACTCAATATTTTTTTGCTGCTGCTGCATTATTACAATACTCGGTTGGGGATTGCCCCGTTCTTATTGACGATGGGTGCATTAATTGTACTGGCACAAGTGCAGGCGGGTATCTATATTGAGCCGACGCCCGACTTATTTTTATTTCTCAGTTCGACTGTGCTGATTCCGTCGGTGCTGGCAGGGATTTTGGTGTTGTATGTTGTCAATGGGACTGCCACTGCCCGGTTAGCCATTAACTACATCATTCTCCTCTCTATCACGGTCTTGTTCATCCAAACGATGTTTCGGTTGCAACTGAGTTTGCCCGATAGCGGCATTATGGGTCAAGCGGGCGATATTATGACGCCCGTCGCCGATGTTCGCACGACCCTCAGCGGCTTGGCGGCGTTTATCGTGGATAAGATCGGAAGAC
>JALHOR010000090.1 GCA_022842885.1 Anaerolineae bacterium | reverse complement strand
CCGATTTATCGCGCTGGCGATTGGCAGTCTTATCCATCTGCAAAATCCATTCGTTTTGCAGCAATTTGGTATCGCCTTTGCCGGGCGCTGTAAAATATAAGCGCGTGCTGCATACTGGGCAAGCCACCCATGAATAGCCACGACTCTTGCGTAAACCAATCACCTGCTCAGAAATTTCGTACCCGCAGGCATGGCAGTTGAGCGAAATCACCCGTTTAAGCGCATCCGGCAGTGTGCGCCGCTGCAAATGCAAATAAATATATTCTTCAAATTGGTAGCGCGTATAATCGCTGGCAACCTCATCATAAAACAGAATCAGTTCGGCTTTGCTTTCGGTAATTTCGCGCAGCAGCATACCGCAGGTGGCATTTTTGACGGTGGTCGAAAACATCACGCCATTTTTCCACATATCACGCAGTTGGAACAACCCGCTTTGCGCCAACCGTACCACCAAGGTCGCCCAAATATTCAACACGGGTCCCTCAAACGTGAATTTGACGATTTTGCCCGCAGGCGTCTTCAAATCGGGTTGTTCGCGGGTGAACTGCGATGGAAACACCAAATATGCCCCGGCATCCACATGAACGCGCAGTGCGATTTCGTGCCGCAGTAGTTTTTCTACGGTGGCGATGAGCAGCAATTTTTCTTCGGCTTTGGCGGGAATGCGTTCTTCTTTTTCCAAGTCAAAATTGCCATCTAGGACATTTTCTTCGGGGATAAAACCCAAGCCATCCGGTTCATTGCGGGCGGCGTTAATCAAGCCAGAGGCATACGAATCCAGCAGTTCGGATTTGAGCAGCAGCAAATTCCCAAAGCTAAAACTTTCAAACGCGCCTTGCGCCGCCAACAAACTCACGCAGGTATCGAACTGCGCCCGTAATTGGGGCGACGGGTCAAGGTGCTGCCAGCCCAAAAAATCCACATAGAGATTATCCTGGCTAATCAGGAATAAGCCCTTGTTGCGTTTTTCGAGGCAAAAATCTTTGATTTTTTGCAGCAGTTCTGTCGAGCTAATCTTCGGCAGGGTGTTCCAATCAAGTGCTGCCCGCAAGGCTTGTGCCGTTTCTGCTACGCCTTTGCCCATACGGGCGCTGGTTTCAAAATAGCCGGCGATGCCATGTGCCTGCATAAATTTTTCGATGCGCTCACGCCCCACGCCCACTTTGCCACGGTCAACCCGTGCCGCCACCAAAAAGATTTTCAGCGGCAGGGCCTTATCGGCATCCAGATTGCGCGATTGTTGCAGGGCTTTCACCCAATAAATTACCCCAGCGAAAGGGTCAATTTCATTGCGCGAGTCATACACAATCAGCGCCACCGACACATCCCGCAAATGCAATTGATGAATCAAACGATAGCCCGGCTGCCCCGCTAAATCCCACAGCAGCGTCTCGCGGATTTCCTGCACATTTTCATCCACTTCAATGCAGGTGGTATCAAACGTATACACTTGGCGGCTGTGCGTGGAATCTGTATCCCGATAGGGTTGCCCACATAACACCAGACTCAGCGCCGATTTGCCGACGCCCGTATCACCCAATAAGACCACTTTGGCATTGGTGTAATGAAACGTCGGCGTTTTGGCATCTTGGGTGATGGGGGAGGTTTCGTCCACATGGTAAATGCGAATGCTGTAATTGGCTTCATCATGAGTCGCCAATTTCATATCTGTGGGATGAAAAGCGATATTCTGGTAATGAGCATCGGCAACTGTACATGGTTCATCAATATGTGCCACCGATTGCCAAGTGGCAGTACGCCAAATCCGCACGGTATTATCGCTGGATTTGCTCGCCAACAACTGCCCATTGGTAGAAAAGGATGTTGCAATGACCGAATGAGTATGCGAATCAATCATCATTTTTTGGGCGGCAACGGCAATATCCCAGATGCGAATCGTCTTATCGCCCGCGCCGGAGACCAACCATTTGCCATCGGGCGACCAAGTGAGCGTATAAATCGTCTGGGTATGCCCCGGCATGATATGCACAGGTAGCCAGCGTTTGGTTTCCCACAGGTAGATGGTGCGTTCTTCGCCCGCCGCCGCCAACCATTGTCCATCCGGCGACCATGCCAAACAAGTGACTTGCCCTTCGTGTCCGTCTATTTTTTGCTGGATTGTTTTGGTTTTGGGTGCTAAGACCCACAAAACCGTATTGACCGCTGCGATAATCACTTCGCCATCCGGCGACCACACCACCTCACTCGCAGCAATATCCCCTGTCTCCAGTGACCATACCACAGTTGCAGTGTCTACATCCCAAATTTTGATAGTTTTATCGCGGGAACATGAAACAATCTGTTTGCCATCGGGCGACCATGCCGCGCACAAGACGCTTTCGCTATGCCCACTCAAGGTTTTTTGCAAATTCCCTGCCGGATAATCGTGGAGTTGGATTGTTTTATCTGCCGAGGTAGATAACAATGTAGTCCCATCCGGCGCAAAACACAAATCATAGATGGGGGCATGGTGTCCTGTTAAGTTTTGTAATAATCGGATACCCGCAGAAACATCGGCACTAGGGAGAAGATTGCCATCCGACGGAGCGTTGGATTGTTTCATAATTCTATCCAAGCAAACTGTTTTCTAACAAAAAGTAAAGATAGTGTACCACGATTTTACGAGAATTTGTCATAAAAATCATAATAAAACATCATATTTTTAGATTACAATTTTGTTATATTGATATTGATAATATACCAAAATGGTATAATACGTATGTTGGTCTGATATATGTTGAGATTAAGATGGATAAAATAAAATCGTCTTTCGATTATGTGTGGAAATTACTAAATGCGGCTGCGACTGTACGCGATATTGCCCAGACCACGCGCACCTATCAATATGCAGTTGACACACCCGTAACATTTTATGGGCATGTGGAACACGCCAGCCTCAGCATCGCCCGTTGGCAAAAAGCCGAGATTCAGGTGCAAACCACACTGCAAGCCGGGTTTGGCTGGCAAATTGCCACAGAACAAGACGCGGCGGGTGTGTATCTGGTGGCAAAACGCCGGGCAGTGGTCGGCAGCATCGGGCGGGCGCTGTTCGCGCTGCATGTGCCAACCGATACATATCTTGTCCTGAAACTCGTCCATTGTGAGGTTGAATTTCAGGAACTCACGCAAACACTGCATATTCCCCCTTTGACAATCGGGAGTTCGATTCATTGGCAAGCCGAGTGACTCTATGACACCCCAAACTATCGAGTATTTGAACGCGCTGAATCGCCAGTTTTACCAAACCACCGCCACCGAATTTGATGCCACCCGCAGCCACGCTTGGCAAGGTTGGTTGCCGCTGTTGCCTTATCTAACGTTGCCGCTGCGCGTTTTGGATGTAGGGTGTGGCAATGGACGCTTGGGGGTGTTTTTGGCAGAGCAGTTGCAACCGCAGCCCGAAACGCCGGTGGACTATCACGGCATAGATAACAGCGCGGCACTCTTGGCATTCGCCCACACGGCTTTAGCGAAAGTGCCGCACCTCACTTTCACTTTAACCGAGCAAGACATCATCGCCCAACCCGAATTACCGGCTCAAACGTATGATTTAGTCACGTTGTTTGGTGTCATTCATCATGTGCCGGGGTATGCCCTGCGCCATGAATTGATGCGCCGCTTGGCGGCATGTGTGGCACCGGGCGGGATATTGGCTTTTGCATCGTGGCGCTTTTATGAACATGACCGCTTTCGGGAACGCATCATCCCTTGGTCAGACGATATTGAGGTGGAACCGGGCGATTATTTATTGGATTGGCGGCGCGGGGAAACGGCGCTGCGTTATTGCCATTATGTGGACGATGCTGAACAAGCCAGCCTGATTGCAGCGACCAGTATGATAGAAATTAATACATATATTTCTGACATTTACAATTGTTACAGTATGGTGAGAAAACTGTGAAATTGCCAATCTTAATGTAAGCAACCTCAATAATATGTTATGCTGGGGTCATACTCAATTTATTATCAATTCTAATAGCCATGACAACATTAACTGTGTCCGACACTTTATGGGAAAAATGGCAGAAAAAAGCCGCACAAGTGGGTGTTTCGCCAGAGGTATTGTTAGACAATTGGTTGGATAACCCACCTTTTGTGGTCACATTCTGGCAAAAAGCCTTAGCATCTCTCAATACCAGTTGTATTCTGGTGGATGCCCAACAACCCGATTTACCCGTTGTGGAAGCGAATCCCGTCTTTGAGCAGGTAACTGGCTATACCCGCCAAGAAGTACTGGGTAAAAATCTGCGTTTTTTGCAGGGAACAGACCACGACCAGCCTGCCCTTGTCACCATTCGGGCTGCCTTAAAAGCAGGCGAAGCCTGTATCACGCGCTTGCGTAATTATCGCAAAGATGGGTCTTTATTCTGGAACGAACTCTATATTAGCCCAATTTTTGATGAAACGAGTCGCCTGACTCATTTTATTGCCATCCAAAATGATGTGACCCGTGAAGAATTGTATCGCCAAGACCTAGAAGAACGCGAAGAACAAGCCCGCCAGTTTATTGAATTATCCAACGAAGGTATCTGGCGGATTAACCGATATGGCAAATTCCTGTTTGCGAATCGCCAAATGGCGCACATTCTGGGCTATGATGTCGTGGATTTGCTGCAACTATCATTGGATGAGGTGTTATTTGAGGATGATGCCCTGCCCAATTTTTCAGCATTATCCGGCAAGCAAGCCATTGTCCAACACGATTTACGATTTCGGCATCAGGCTGGGCATACCATCTGGACAATAGCGAATATTACCCCTGTGTTCGATGCCGAAGGACAATACGCTGGGGCATTAGGGTTTGTGACGAATATCACTGAACGCAAATTGGCAGAGATGCAATTGGCAGAGAGTGAAGCCCACTTTCGTATCATCACGGAAATGACATCGGATTATGCGTTTAGTATGACGGTGCTAGAGGATGGGCAAGTTCGGCGCGATTGGATTACCGCCCCCGCCATGGAGCGCATTACCGGCTTCACGCCCGAAGAATCATCAGCACGCGGCGGTTGGTCGGCACTGGCGCACCCCGATGATGTGCCAATGATACGTGCCGAACTGAAGGCATTAACCCAAATACCGCAAACCCGTGTCGCACAATATCGTATCATCGCCAAAGATGGTCAAATTCACTATATGGAAGGCATCGCTCGCTCGATTGCGGATGCAACGGGCAAGGTCATCCAGATTATAGCTTCTGCCCGTGATATTACCGACCAAACGGTATCGCAGCAAAACCTTATAGAGAGTGAAGCCCGTTTCCGCACCATGGCGGATCATACTTCGGTTTTAATTTGGGTGACAAATACTCAGCATAAATGCATTTACGTCAATAAGAGTTGGTTGGCATTCACTGGGCGCACGCTGGAACAAGAAGTGGGCGATGAGTGGGCAGACAATATTCATCCTGATGATGCTGAGGGTATGCTGACCATATCCAAACATGGATATATGCGCCGCGAAGCATTTGTGATGGAATATCGGCTGCGGCGGTACGATGGCGTCTATCGTTGGATGCGCGATGAAGGCGTGCCACGCTATACGCCCGATGGGCAATTTGCAGGTTTCGTTGGCGCTTGTATGGATATGACTGAACTTCTGGCGGCGGGTGAAGCGATGGCGCAAGAAGTTCAGGAACGCACCTTAGAATTACGCCAAGAAATTCAGCGCCGCCTGCAAGTCGAGGCAGATCTGCGGCACGAGCGCGATTTGTTACAGAAAACTATTCGCATGAGTCCGGCAGCGACTCTTTTGATTGATACCGACGGCAATGTCATTTTCGCTAGCGAGCGTGCCACCCAATTGTTCGAGCAGAATTTAGCGAATCAAAATATTTTGGGGAATTGGCAGGTGATGGATACCAACGGGCAGCCGATTCCACCGGATAAACTGCCGGTGCAGCATGTGTTCGCCACCCATGAACCAATTGAAGATTATGAACTCAGCTTTGTGACGAGTGCCGGCGATAGAAAAACCATCGCGGTGAGTGCCGCGCCGTTGTTGGATGACCAAGGCGAGGTCAAAGAACTGGTAACAACGGTGGAAGATATCACCTTACGTAAACAGTGGGAAACCACCATGCAATCCTCATTGGCACATGAACGCCAATTGAACACGATGAAATCACAATTTATTTCGACGATTACCCACGAGTTCAAAACGCCATTGACGATTATTCGCACCTCGTGTTATTTGCTACGAAACAAACATCAGCAAATGCTACCCAACGAATATCACAATCGGTTGGAACGGATTGAACAACAAGTGACCCGTTTGAATGTGATGATTGATGACATTGTGCAGTTGAATCGGATGAACACAGCGGCATTTCAACCGCATTATGAATGGGTGGATTTGCAGGATATGCTGCGGCACATTGCAGATGACGTGCTGTTGGCGTACCAGAATCAGGTCAAAATCAACCTGACTTTTCAAGAGAATTGCCAGCGCCAATGGGTGGATGCAACGCTGATGCAGCAGATATTCCTGAATTTATTGAGCAATGCTGCCAAATATTCACTCCAAGACCAAGAGATTGACGTGAATGGTTTTTGCCAAGATAACTTGCTCCATATCACCATCTGCGATTATGGTCTGGGGATCCCCAAAGCCGAGCAACCGTATTTATTCAACGATTTTTTCCGCGCCAGCAATGTCAAAACCATTCCGGGTACAGGTGTAGGTCTCACTATCGTGCGCCGCAGCATCGAAATTTTGGGCGGACAACTTAAATTTGAAAGTGAAGAGGGCAAAGGCAGCATGTTTACCGTGATACTGCCCATGACACACGGCAAAAATAATCTTGTGTCGGCTCTCCAGATGCAGCAGTGAAAAGAAGCGTGAACACATTCCCAGTTGGGGTCTGATTTAAAACGAGCCAAAAATTATTATCATGTTCTCAAAGGGCGTCTAAAAAAAGAGGGAAAGGAGACACTTACAAAATGTAAGCAACTGAAGTTGGTATCAGCCGATGGGAAACGTTATCTAACAGATGTCATGAACACTTTGCACGTTCCCAACGGCAAGAAATGCGATTATCAGTGTGAGCTATCGCCGTTCCCCAAAATAGTTAAACTTTTATTTCAACTACGGAGCAGAATGAATGCCATACGGGGTCAAAGTTTCTTGTATAACTTCCATCCCCTCATTGGTCACTTGAATAAGCAAGTCACGTCCGGGACGCAGAAGCATAGGCAAAGATCCTAGTTCGGATGCGCCGGGTCCCTGACCTGCGGCATAGGCTACAAATGTGACTGCACCTGCGGGAATTGTTATATAAGCGTCTGAATTGACAGAAGCATTGGCGGGTAGCAGACCCATCAATTGTATATTTGCTGGGCGATAATAAATGCTGACCGCTTCATTACGTTGGCTGGTAAAAGCAACTCGTCCAACTTCTTGAGGGCTAGTAATATTGAGCAATTGAACAGCAGGTGTATTATCATCACTCCCGACAATGAGGAGTGTGTTTGTGGTATTCGCTTGCAAGGTCAGCGTTATATCAGCAGAAACGGGTGCTTGGGCGCGATTAACCGCCCGCACAGTATAATCACCGGGTTCAACCATCATATCGCTGCTCACATCATAATCGAGAACACCGCTTAAAACTCCCCCAAGTGTATTGATGCCTAATGGTTCTGGGCTGCGAACTAGATTAATAATCCGTAGCCGGGTTTTATTTTGATACTCACTGCGAATCACAGACGTTGTTTTTAATACAAATGCTTGCTCAGATTGCACACCCGCACTGTAGATAATCCAAGATGTGTTGCCCGTAAAGTTGGCACTGATGCGATATAAAGGCGGTGTGTCTGGTGCGGCTCCGGCAATCCGCGCCACAAAACTTTGAGCCTCGGCTGGAATAGTCACAAAGTCAGTATAAGCACCATATTTTAAGCCAGTGATAACAGGCATTGTCCCTTGCGATTCCATATAAATATCAATGGCTTCAATATCAATTGCAGTATGGGTAAAGCGCACAAAGGCAACAATGCCGCCCGTAACATTAGGTGCATTCACGACTGCGCCGCTTTCGCCTGCCAATGCTGTGGTATCACCACAACCACTTAGCAGCAGATTATCTATTTCGGCAATCAACGCCAATGCACCTGTGGTATCTCCGGCGGCTAAAGCTGCTTGTACTTCGCCCAACTTTGTGCGCGAAGCACTGGCGGCATTAATACAACCACCTTGGGCAGTAACGCTACTTCCGGTTATTAGCAACAAACATATCAGCCATAAACCAACTATTATTCGACGCATTATTGTTCTCCTTTGTATGATACAGATTATTTAATTCATGATTGGAGTATAATCATACGGGATGATTAAAACCAATACGCTTACACCACGCTTTATTGACGCCTAACCTGCGCTTGTTGTTTTGTCAGTTGTGGAAGGCACATAGTCAATTGCTTCACTTCACCCTATAATTATCTTTCGATACATCACCAATCCATTTCTATTCTTGATACGATAACCTAGAATGAAAAAAATTCTGTTCGCTTTGTTACCCATTGTGCTGCTCATGCTCTTAACCGCATGTGACCCGCTGGCATACAACCCTTCGCCGGTGGCAGTTGTGATTACTAGCCCTGCCACCAACACCCCGCCACCCACCGCGACGGCTACGCCCACGCCATCACGCACGCCCACACCTACCGCGACAATACCTCCTTCCATTACGCCAACCCCCTTCCCTTGTGACGAAACCGAAGGACAAATCATTGATTTCAACCAAAATCCGAGCGACATTGCAGGCGAAAATTTGCGTTATCGCGTCTATTTGCCGCCGTGTTATTTCAGCACGCAGCGCCGTTTCCCGTTGGTGATTTTGCTGCATGGCTTAAGCTATCGGGAGCAACAGTGGCAAGAACTTGGCTTGATTGACGCGCTGAATGACAACATTCGCGCCGGGTCACTCGCACCGATGCTGGTAGTGATGCCGTATCTTGGCACGATTGGGCAGCTAGACCAATTCCCGCCCGACCCATCATATGAGCGCGTGATATTGGAAGAATTATTACCGACGATTGAACGCGATTTTTGCGTGTGGCAAAGCGCCCCATATCGGGCGATTGGGGGCATCTCCAAAGGTGGTTTTTGGGCATACAGCATCGGTTTACGCCATCCACAATTGTTTGGCAGCATCGGCGGACACAGCGCCTACTTCCCGAATGATACCCAAGCCATTCCACCACCGTATAATCCGCTGGAATTGGCGCTTAATTCAGCCGCTGTCTTAGAAGCCGGGCAGCGATTGTATATGGATAACGGTGCCAGCGATTCATCGGGACCCAGCCAGCAATTGATGTCCAGCCGTTTAACGCAGCGCGGCATCAAACATAGTTATGTGGTGCATCCCACTGGCGAACACGATAACAGTTATTGGGCGGCGCATGTGGGCGAATACCTAGAATTTTACGGCAAAGAATGGGAAACGATTTACAATAATTTGCCGTCGTGCGCCGAACCGAGTCCGGCATGATACCGAAATAAAACAGGTATGGTGTGAGTCCGGCATAGTGCGCGGTATAACCCTGAAAATTAACGATGATTGGAGATAGGCATCATGACCTACGATGTCTTTATCAGTTATTCGCGCCGCCAACCTGACCGTGATTATGCGGAATGGCTGGACGCCTCGTTACAACAGGAAAAAATTGCTCTATGGCGCGATATTCGGGAGATAGACCCGTTTGCCGATTTTACGGCAGAAATTGAAGAAGGCATCGAAAATTCGCAGTTGGTGGTCGTCTGCATCACACCAGATATTAAACGTGCGAGCAGTTTCGTCCGGCGTGAAATTCAATATGCGTTGGCATTAAAAAAGCCGGTTTTGCCGCTGCGCTTCACCGATACCGTCCCGCCCATCTCTATTATCAACAACGAATGGATCGATTTCACGCAAGACCGCAGTGCCGGATTAAAGCGCCTGCTCGAAATTGTGCGCGGTGTAGTGCCTGCGCCAGCACCGAATACCCAACCTTCCAGCGACCCCTATTATGATTATTTAACGGCGTTATACCAAGAAATTGTTGCCCTGCTCAGTCAGACCATCATCAAATTGGTGGATGTACGGGGCAAAGCCACTCCATCTGCTGTCGTCGGGATGCCCCAACGCAAACAATTATTAGGCGGCTTTACTGCCCGCTATGGCATGAAATCCGAAGCGCCGCAAGCAAAGATTGCTAATTTTCACGATGGGTTTGAACAATATCAGGGGCGCGTTTTGCTGCTAGGCGAACCGGGCGCGGGCAAATCCACGACGTTATTGGCGCTGGCGCGGGATGCTATCGTCGCCCGATTGGATGATATGACGCAACCGCTGCCGATTTTGCAGCGTATTTCCTTATGGGATGCTGGCAACAAAACACCGATGGCAGATTGGTTGGCACAATCTACCGATATTGCCAAAGATAATATGACTGCAATGCTGGCACAGGGACAATGCTTGCTGCTGCTCGATGCATTGGATGAATTGGGGCGGGAACGTGAGGAAGACCCCCTCCCAACCTCCCCCCAACACATGGGAGGAGTAAAAATCAAATATGACCCGCGCAAACGCTTCATTGAAATTATTCCACCGAATAATCAGGTGGTCATCTCCTGCCGGATTGAAGATTACACCGAATTGGGCGAAAAACTGCCGCTGAACGGCGCAGTCACTTTACAACCGCTGTTGGATAACCAAATTGAAGATTATTTGAGCGATTTGCCCGATTTATGGAATGTCATTTGCGCCGATGCTGACTTGTTGAACATCGCCCGCACGCCGCTGCTGCTGAGTCTCATTGCTTTCGCCTTCCGTGATCGTCCCGAAGACTTGCACCAAGCCCACGATTTGACTGAATTCAAACTGCGCCAGTTCATCTTTGAACGCTATGTGCATGAACGCTACACCTATGAGCAAAACCGCAGCGATGACCCTTTGCCCTTCACGCTGCAAGAAGTCAAAGATGTGTTGGGGCATGTGGCGATGATTAATGCGAGTGGGGGATGGCGAGCAGAACAGGAAGGATATACATCTTTCAGTAAAATTGCGGAAAACATCCTTGAAGAATGTGATTTTGTGTGGCGATTACCTAAAAATCGGTTAGCGATATTTGCGAATTTTGCTATATTACTTGATTTAATTACTAAAGGCGAAAATGAGGCTTGGCGCTTTGTTCATTTGAAATTGCGAGATTACTTCGCTTATGCATACAGTTTGCTACAACTAGAGGATGGCGCACTCTATACTGGAAATTATGACCCTTCGCCTGCTATGGCATTGGGAACAGCAGCAAAAAATGATATTGGGATAATAGAAAAACTAATTCACCTTCTAAATAATCCACAAAATGACCCTTTGATGAGGGCAAGTGCAGCGCGGGCATTGGGCGAAATCAATGGCAAACAGGCAATGCAAGCGTTAATTGCAGTGTTGAATAATCGAGATGATGTCAGCAATGTGCGAAAAAGCGCAGCGTGGGAATTAGGCAAATTCAGCGACGAACAGGCAGTGCAGGCGTTGCTTGTGGTGTTGAACAATCGAGATGATGATAGCTATTTGCGGAGAAATGCAGCACAGGCAGTGCTTGAAATCAGCGGCGAACAGGCAGTGCAAGGGTTGATTGCGATACTGCATAATCAAGATGTTGATAGTGATGTGAGAGGATTTGCAGCGCGGGCATTGGGCAAATTCAGCGACGAACAGGCAGTACAGGCGTTGCTTGCGGTGTTGAACAATCGAGATGTTGATAGTGCTGTCCGGAGAAATGCGGCACAGGCATTGGGCGCAATCGGCGGCGAACAGGTGGTACAGGCATTGCTTGTGGTGTTGAACAATCGAGATGTTGGTAGTAGTGTACGGAGAGATGCTGCACATGCATTGGGCGAAATTGGCAGCGAAGAGGCAATGCAGGCGTTGATTGCGGTGTTGAGCAATCGGGATGATGATAGCTATTTGCGGGGAAGTGCAGCGCAGGCATTAGGGGCAATCGGCGGCGAACAGGCAGTGCAGGCGTTAATAATGTCGCTCTCAGATACCACAGATGCAGGGTGGGGTGGAATCTGCGATATAGCCGTTCGCGCCCTCGAACAAATCAGCACACCCGAAGCGTTGGAAGCTGTACAGCGGTGGCGAGAGGAGCAAATTCCGAAATTTATTACCTTATTATCTGATTCTGGTGCAAGAATTTTAGACCAACGCTATGCGGCACAACAACTCGAAAAAATCGGCACGCCCGAAGCATTGGAAGCAGCACGGCGGTGGTGGGAAGGGCAGGAGTTAGAAGCCATGCGGCGGTGGTGGGAGGAACAGAAAAACAGTGCTGAGGACTAAGTGCTGAGTGCTGAGTCAAACCAACCCCTTTAGCGGGTTTTGCAGTGTCTTCAGCCGGACATTTCAATGTCTGGCGGCAAGGCAATAGCGGGGGAAATAGGGGAAAGTGAGAGATGATAAGGGCATGGCGCACCATGCCCGGTAGATGGTTATAGCGATTTTTTCACCTCAAAACCTGCTAGATGTTCCAGCGCCTTCACTAAGCCATGATTGCCTTCGCTGCCTAAGCCTTGTGCTTGCAGTGTGCGATACAACATCGAAACCATGCTGGTCGCTAACATTGGCACGCCCAATTCCTGCGCGGATTCTAGCACCAAACGCAAATCTTTCTGTTGCAAATCAATGGTGAAGCCCGGACGCCAATCGCGCACAATCACTTGCGGACCACGATTATTCCACATCCAGCTACCTGCTGCGCCGCTGCCAATGGCTTGAATCGTCTTTTCCAAATCCAGCCCGCCTGCTTGCGCCAGCAACAATGCTTCCGCCGCTGCCAGCATATTGACGACCACCAATGCCTGATTCACCAATTTGGTCATTTGCCCGCTGCCAATCGCCCCCATATGCGTGATGGTCTTGCCCATCGCTTGGAACACTGGCAGCGCCCGTTCAAATGCTGCTGCTTCACCACCTACCATGATGCTCAACGTGCCTTTTGCCGCACCTTCGCTGCCGCCACTGGTTGGCGCATCGAGCATAGCAATCGTGTTTTCTGCCAATTTTGCGGCAATATCGCGGGTGGCTTTCGGGCTAATCGTACTCATATCTATCACCAACGCACCCGATTTTACGCCCTGAATCACGCCAGAATCACCCAGAATCACCTGCTCAACATCCGGCGTATCGCTGACGCAAGTGATGATAATATCGCATTGTGCCGCTAAATCTGCCGGAGAGGAGGTCGGTTTTGCCCCATCCGCTGCCAGTTCATCCATGCGGGCTGCCGTGCGATTCCAGACATATACTTCAAAGCCGGCTTTAAGCAAATTGCGCGTCATGCCGCGCCCCATAATACCCAACCCAATGAAGCCAATTTTTTCAGGCATAGTGTTTTCTCTTTGTGTGCGTGGTTCTTATGAAACAGGTCCCATTGTCTCGATTTCGTAGCCCTGTGGATAGGTACGGTTGGGCGCTTGCGTCAGATGAAACGGCGTGCGGCGTGGCGGCATACAATACCGGATAAATTGCCCCATCAGCCATAACCCGCCCTGCACTATGAATTTCAGGACGCTGTGCGGCTTGGGGAAACCAAATGCCGCAAGCAATCGATCATCCATGAAGCAATACATGGCTTCGCGGATAACAGGACGCAAAAATGCCGGATACCAATTTTGGAAAATTTCGATGGTGGCATTGCCGATGCGTTCATTTTCCGGGGTGTAGCGAAAATGGTCGCGTTCATATTGACGATGAAACTGCTCAAACGCGGCAAACGTCGGCGGAATATTTTGAATATTCATGCGTTTGCCCACCTCTACCCAGAAAGTGTAATTCGCCAAATTTTCGTGCTGCGTCGGTTTGCGCCAGCCAAATTTTTCATGGAAGTCTATCGGCACATAAATGAACGTAGACAGCACATACAAATAATCGTCGTTACTGATGTTCCAGCGGCGGTGCAGTTGATTCATGCGCCGGATGGCAGCCCGTCCGCGGTCACTATCGTACCCATGTTCACTAAATTCAGCGATGAGCAGCGCGGTATCATCATACCGTTTTTGCCCGTATCGCTCGAATTGACCCGATTCTGCCAGAATTTTGCTGATGCCCGGCACAGCATACGTGCGAAACAAGGCAAATTCCAATGATTTTCGCAGCAACCACGGATATTCATATGTCCCCACGAGATACACAATTTCTTGATTATCGCGCTGGGCATCTAACTTCAAAACTTGGTTTAACACATCGAATCGTCCACGCATCGTCGGTTTGCCTTTTGATGTTGATAACCTTAAATTCACTTACATTCTGATAAAACTGCTTGGGCATTAACCAATGGTGAAATGCCGAATAGATTGCCTATGCAAAAACTAATAAAAATGGGAACATTTTAAAAGTACGTAGCGTTTAGCAATATGTTGAGTTTGGATATAACCCATTAACGAAGGAGATTGACATGATGAAACGCTTGGTGTTCGGTTTGCTGCTCATGCTGCTGGCACTGCCTGTCTTGGCACAGCAACCCCAAACCCCCCAGATTGCTTTTATTAATGCGGACACGTTGCAACTGGCAACCAATGGCACAGTGACTCCCTTGAGCGATGCGCCGACCTATGATTATACCGCTGTTTGGTCACCGGATGGTACGCTGTTGGCGTATGCCGCTTCTGCCGGGGATAACGCCTTCAGTGCCGAAAAAACCATTTTCGTCTACGATGGAGTGACTTCGCAAGCCGTGACGACGGCACAGTTTAACCTTGGCACGGGCTTAAGCTGGACTGCCGATGGTCGCCTGCTGTATATGGTGGATACCAACGAATTTTTCCCCGGTGACCAGCCGCAAGCCGGGTTACGCACGCAAATGTATGTCGTCGCGCCACAAGCCAATGCCACCCCCGAACTGATTATGGATAATGTCAGTTTTGGTGTGGGCTGCGGCGGTGGTTCGGCTATCCCGATGGATATGGTGTATTGGCAAGAAACGGATTTTGGCGGCAGTCGCGGCATTGTGGCGCTGACTGATTATGGCATCGTCCATTCGGCGCAGTGCGTGGGTGATAAAACATCGCTCTCGCGTCCTTTCTCTGGTGAAACGATTGCTTTGGGCAATGGCAACATTGGTCGCGCTGTCGTCTCGCCTGACCGCCGCACGGTTGCGGGTATCGCCCAAACCAACACCGAAACCAGCCTGACGCGCCTCTTGACGCTAGTGAATCTGGAAACGTTGGAAATCCAAGAAATCAGCACCACCGATATGCCTGACCAACTGGCGTATGATAGACAGGGCAATTTGTATTACAGCGCCCGCGTGGATGTGGGCAATTGGTTAGATGCCTTTACGCCGGAAGAAACGCAAAAAATCGCTGCGGCTTTGGGCTTTGTCACCGATGGTTCGCAGCGGGGCTTAGATTATCTGCCACGTTATGAAACGCGCATTTATCGCATCGCGCCGGATGGCACCGAAACACTGTTGTATACGGGCGCTGGTTATGCGATTGGGCGTATGGCAGTCAGCGGCATGAGCCTCTATTTTAGCGAAGTGGATAGCGGCGAAACATGGTTCAAAGCCGTAGTCAGTGGCGAAGTCACCTTCGACAATAACTTTGATGTGTACAAAGACTATGTAGCCGTGAATGTTTTCGCGCTGGCACTTGCCGATAATAGTGTGCAGTTGGTTGGTGAAAATTATCAGCAATTCGCCGTACAACCGCTGCAATCCGCCGCCATGCGGTAATAGTTCTCTCTAACAACCATACAAAAATCCCATCTGATGCAGGTGGGATTTTTTGAGTCTTAATAGGCTTGCAAATTGCTTGCCGTTTTTGACAGATTATGTTATGGTATTGGCATACTATCCCATTAAAAGCCGAAGGCGACCTAATGAGTCGCCTCCCGCTTTAACCGTATACGGTGCCATATAGCATTGGTCATTATAGGCGTCATGTGCCGCCTGTTCTACGGTGAATGGGACTTTATCTAATTTTATAGATAGGAGTCTTTGTCATGTCCGAAGGTAAAGGCGAGATTATTCTGTATCAGGCTGAAGATGGGCAAACCCGCATTCAGGTCTATATGGAAGATGAAACCGTGTGGCTGACCCAAACACAAATGTCAGAATTGTTTCAACGCAATAAATCTACTATTAGCGAACATATCAGCAATGTTTATGAGGAAGGAGAATTAGAAAGAACATCAACTTTACGAAAGATTGCCTTATTCCAGATCGAAGGTGATCGTCATGTTAAAAGAGACATCATATTCTACAACCTTGATATGATTATCTCAGTCGGCTATCGCGTCAATTCTCGTCGTGGTGTGCAATTTCGCAAATGGGCGACGCAACAACTTAAAGAAGCATTGCTCCATTCTTATCATCAAACCCTTGAGTTGTTTCGCTTATTACTTGCTGAACCCGCCGCCACAAATCACGATAAAGCGGGATTTGTATACCTCATCCGGTCTGTATCAGGGCATTATAAAATTGGCTGCACAAAAGACCCTGACCACCGATTACAACTATTTAGTGTGAAATTGCCTTTTGAAATTGAATTTATTCATATCATCGCTACTACCAATATGTTTGAATTGGAGCGCGAACTTCATCTTAAATTTCATAATAAGCGCATTAATGGTGAGTGGTTTATGTTAGATGAAATGGAGGTGGAGAAAATTAAGCGGTGGGAACAACAAACCCAATATGGGCTTAATGCATCGCAAAGATAGGCAATCTCAAATTCTCACCACAAAAAAACAGGGCGAGTTTGCACCCGCCCTGCTAAAAAATCGGTTAGCCGTTGATGCCGCCTAATGTCGGTGTTGCCCCGCCAATAGGCGCGGCAGGCTGCGAATCAAAGGGCAGCGGCGCGACTGTGGCAATGGGCGCGGCGGTGGTGGGCGTGGGCGGCGCGGGGGTCGGTGTGGGCGGCACATTGCTCAGTGCTACCGTCACATCGCGGAAAATATACCCTCCGGCAGTCGAATATGCCGCCAAACGCAGCGTATACTGCCCATTCGTGACCCGCGTCGTATCCCATGTGCCAATGGTTGACCCGGCATTTTGGAACTGCTGCGTGCTGGCTTGCCCAATCGGCAGGAACGACGTGCTACCCACTGGGGCATATTGCAATTCGTAGCGTTGGAAATCCGGCGCGGTAATTTGCCCAGTGATGGTCACGTTGCCCGTCAACGTTTGGTTACTTTGCGGATTATTCAGCCGCACGGTCGGCAGAACTTGCCCTTGCGTACAGGCTTGGGCGGGCGCGGCGTTCAACGCTTCTGGCAATCCGACGCGCTGTTTGTATGAGCGCCCTTCGGCAGTGGTATTCAGCCAATTGATAGCGAAGGGGTCAGTAATCGCCGCGTACACTTCGGTCACTACATTTTCAGGACACCATTCATTCGCCCGTAAATTCGTCCAGCTATCAATATTGATATTCTGGATGATGCCCTGACCAGCGGGTGGCGGCGGCAGCGTCTGAATATAAATTTCGGTATAGCGGTTGGCACAGGTCTCGCTGGCAAGCGTGCCAGTGTCGCGGCACATCGTATCTTGCACCACGCCACCCGGATTGCCGAAGGCTGCCGGGCTGCGTCCACCCAATGCCGCCACCAGCGTCGCATTCCACACAGCAGAGGCTTCTAGGCTGGTGGTGTTCACGGTGGGGGCATTATCAAACGTTCCCAACCACACGCCGACGACCACTTCTTTGGTGAAGCCCATTGTCCACAAATCGCGGTTATCGTTGCTCGTGCCGGATTTCGCCGCCACAAAGCCCTGCGGATTAATGCCACGATTCACCAGTGTCATGGCACTGTTCAACGGGAATGTTTGCCGCCGTGAGGCATCATCGCTGAGGATATTCTGCATCAGATAGGCAATCTGCGGCGAAATTTTCTGTTCCGTCGCAGGACGGGCTTGCATCGGCACTTGCACTTCCTGCCCGTTGATATTTTCGGTGATGCGGTCAATGGCATATAACGGGACATACTGCCCATTATTGGCGAATGTACCGTACACTTTCATCATATCAATCAGGCGCACATCATTCGCGCCCAATGCCGAGGGCAGCCCAAATAGCGTGCCATCCACGAAGCGCAGCCCTAATTTTTCCGCCATTTGTTTAAAGCGGTCATTGCCAATAAATTCGTATGCCTTCACTGCCGAAATGTTGTAACTGCCTTGCAGTGCTTCACGCAGCGTCACCGGTCCGTAAAAGCGTCCGCGCACAAAATTGGACGGCGTATAAATAACGCCATCAATATTGTATTGCGATGGCACATCCCACAAGATGCTGCCCGGCGTCAGATATGGCACTGTGCCACCTAAATTATCCATCGCCGCTGCGTAGACTACGGGCTTAATGGAAGACCCCGGTTGTTGATAGGTGCGGGTATTATCCACCTGCCCGCCAATCGCTTCATTGCTAAAATCAGGGCTGCCTACCAGCGCCCGAATAGCGCCCGTGCGTGGGTCTGTCACCATGACCGCACCGGTGTTCACGCCATTGTTGACCAAGCCCGCCACTTGCTGCGACAAAGCATTTTGGGCGGCATCCTGAACACGCGGCTCTAACGTCGTATAAATCGTGAAACCGCGCTGGAACATGGCATCGGCGCCAAATTCGGTTTCAACCAATGTCTGCACGAAGTTGACAAAATGCGGATATTGAAACTGCGCTTCCCGCGGCAGATAACGGCGCGTTTCCACGCGGGCAAGCTGCACCGCCAACACGCCACCATACGTCCCATTAGCATTCACACGCACCAACGGTTGCCCGTTTTCCGGGTCTACCGATTGTTCGTTAATGCAGAACGGCTCACCAGTTTCGCCCCAAGTGCCATGTTGGAAATACAAGCAGTCGGCTTCCAGCATCAACCGGATGGAATTTCGCATGGCAGTTTTGGCATTATCAATATTCACTACGGGGTCATTCCCGGCGGGTGATTGAATCAACCCGGCGAGCATGGCAGATTCGGCAAAATTGACATCTTTCGCCGATTTATCGAAATAAAATTGCGCGGCAGCTTCTACCCCATAGGACAGGTTGCCGAAGTTAAATTCATTCAAATACAGCGCCAAAATTTCGTTTTTGGTGTAATCCTGCGCGATGCGGTTGGCAACCAGCACCTCATTCAGTTTGCGTTCGGCACTGACCGTCGTATCTTCCAAAATGAGGTTACGCGCAATTTGTTGGGTGATGGTGCTAGCACCCGATTCAACTTCGCCAGAAGCAACATTTTGCAAAAAAGCCCGCACAATCGCCGGAATAGAGAAGCCGGGGTCTTCGTAAAAAGTCCGGTTTTCCACCGCCAGAATCGCGTGAATCAGATAGGGCGATACTTCATCCAATGTGACGGGAATCCGCGCTCCGCCTTGCAAACTGTTCAGTTCAGCAATTTCATTGCCTTGGGCATCACGAATAGAAACCGTCTGGAATTCTGGTTTGTAACCCCGCAGCGCGGCAATATCGTCTTCGTAGGGGGTGACGGCTTCTTGATAGGAAAACATGGCGAAGGCAACCCCGCCGCCCAATGTCAACAGAATGCACGCCACCGCTGCTATGCCCGCCAATGCCAAAATTCGCACTGCCGAACTGCGTTCAGTCTGCCGCTGCTGCTCAAAATCGGGCATGTAGACATCGCGGGTGTCATATGCCGGGGGTTCGCCGGTGTCGTAAGGCGTTTCTAGCGGGGCATTATCATACATCCCCGCAGCAGGCATGGTATTATCATAGCCGACGCCCGCTGACGGCATGGTCGTTCCATAGCCGCCTGTATTGGCAAACGACGCTTCGCCATCATTGATAAAATCAACGCTGGCACTGGGTCCCACCATCGTCCTACCGCCATCCACAATCGGTTGGTCAGGATTCGGCAGCACTTGCCCGCCGGGAGTGCCATACATCATCGTTGCGGCAGGGTCAACCGGGGGTTGCGCGACGCTCATATACGCCAACGACCCGGTAGCCACATCTGCCGGACTGCTGTATTCCACCATGCGCGGGTCGGTTAATGGCACAGGTGGCGTGGATTCTTGCCACTGCTGCGACGGGTTATCAAACCGATACCATTTATCTGTTTCTACGCCAATCATCCACCAATTCTGATTATCATCCAGAATCGTTAGGCTTTGTAAGCGCCGCTGCAAATCATCATACGTGATTTGTCCGGCTTGATACTGCGCCCGCAGCGTTTTGACCTGATTTTGTGTATCCACAAATTTTTGGGCAAGTGCCGCTTGCTGCGGATTAAATTGCTGCGTGGGCGTGCTAGGCGATGTGCCTTCTGATGCCAGTTCGCGTGCCATACGCGCCGCAAATGCCGCCGGGTCTTCTTGTCCGGGTGTTCCCGCCATCGTGACCGCACCGGTCATGCTGGTGGCGCTAGGCGGTGCTTCGCCTGCCAGTTCACGCGCCATGCGTGCCGCAATGTCTGCCGGGCTTTCGCCTTGGGTTGAGGCGGGCGCAGGCGTGGGCAGCACTTCGGCGGCATCCGTCGCGGCGGCAAATAAGGCTTTTTGGGCAGGCGTTAGTTCAGCCGTATCCACGCCTGTGGCGTTCATCGCGCCACTTTCGTCCAAACTGGCGAGAGCTTGCCATTCACTAAAGCTAAAGGCTTCTTCGTCATCGTCCAGTTCCTCCAATGCCGCGCTCAGTTCAGCATCGGTCACGGCTTCTGTCACCGCTTCACCTTCGTCCGGCATGAGGATACCATCATCGGGCGGCAGTGCCGTTTCCGCACTGGTCGGCAAAGGCGTGTCATCGGGGAAAAGCGGTATTTCTTTGGGTGCGGCGACAGGCAGTTCAAAATCTTCCGGCGAGGCAATTTCCTGAACCACTGCGGCGGGGCGAGATGAAGCTACCGGAATAAAGTCTTCCGGTGCTGCCAAGCCCGGTGCTGCCGGTTTGGCGGCGGGCTTTGTCATCAAATCCGCGATTAAATCTTCGGGGCGCAGCAAATCTTCCATGATGGCTTTGCCATCACTAATTTTAAGTTCTTGTCCTGTCGTAAATAAAGTATCTTCCGGGGCGGGCAAATGCCAGCCACCGCGTATATCAGGTTCTTCTTCAAATTCGTCGGGGAGAGCCGGGACGCGCCACTCAGCGACAGGGGCGTCTGCCACTTCGCGCCATACAGTGGTTGAGGGGGTATGCCAACCACCACGCATATCCGGTACAACGCCGACTTTTTTCTTTTCGGTATCGGACATAGCCTGACTTTCTTTTTCTCACTCAACAGACCATCATGCCCATTATAGCGCATTGTTGGAATTTCGTGTGAATATCGGTGAGAGATTTTTTTGGGGAGCAGCAATTGTTGGAAATTGAGAACATATTGTGGGTTTGGCACGCCAAAACCCTATTGGCAAATATCAAAGAAGCCATTGACCTGTATATTGATGTTCTAATTGAAGATGGCGACCCTATCCCCGAAGATACATTGGAGCGTTTATTGGTTGTCGTATGAGTAAACTGCCAGTTGATCCGGTTGGGAATCGTTATTTCCGGCGCAGCAAATCAAGCGCGACACCTACACCGGTGAAAAGCACCGTACATACCACAAAAATGAGCAGCGCGAGTCCGAGATTATTTTGTAAGTTGCTCCCTTGACTGAGACCGATGAACAGCCCGCCACTCATCAGTGAAGCCAATGAAAACCCAATTGTGGCGTAATGCCATTTTTTGCGGGGTTGGATAGGGTCGGCATGGGGTGGATAGGTCGCAAGAAGTTTATCTTGGTTAAAAATTTGAATTGTTTTTGGCTTGCCTGTGACTTCATTCCATTGCCAACGCAACGTCAGCATTTTATCCTGATATTTAAAAGACTCGCTGCCCGTTAAGCGCAGTGAACCCGCTGTCCATGTAGTAATTTCTTTGTCTTTGAATAAAAGTGTGGCTTGGTCACGGAGCATACCGGGCTTACGCTGCACTAAAAATGGGGATGGTTTTCCATCTTTAAGGACAAGCGGATAAGTGTCCATCTATCCCTCGCAAATTAAGCTACAGTGTGTACTTTAACACAAATTAAATATCACCTTTCATTGCGGCAACAATAGTACATTGGGCTTATCCCCTTATTTTCACTTAAAAATAATGTTCATGTTCCAAGCGAATGAAAAATACATTTTCTGAACATGCACCAAAAATAAACATCACGGACTCAAATCCCACGCGCTGTTCACATCGGCTGCCATCCAGCCGCGGCGGTCACGGGCATTGCTAACGAACCACCATGTATACCCATTGGCATCGTAGGGTCCCGCCAGAATGCCAACAAATTCATTGGGACGCACCACATCCACAATATCACCATTTAGACCCGGTGTTTGGCGCATATTGCGGTCGCCAGTCCCCACAAATAAGACTTGCTGCCCCGGCACATAGCGACTGCCTTCGACAACACCATCGGGGAAAACCGGGGCGCTGGCAGACACGCCATCAATAATGGGTCCAGCAAAACCGGGGGCAAATGCGCCAAATGCGCCTGTAAAAGCATTCACTAAAAATTGCTGCCCACCCACTGCCAGAACCACACTGCTGCGGTCAGCCGCCCACCGCACGG
>JALHOR010000089.1 GCA_022842885.1 Anaerolineae bacterium | reverse complement strand
GCTCTTCCGATCTGATATTTGCCCGGTTCAGCATTCCATGCCAGATGAATGCAAGCGTCTGGTTGCCAATCCAGCAGCGTTTGTTTCCATTCTGGGAGAGTCTCCATGCGACCAGATATAACATAACAATCGTTCAAAACGGTTTCTCGTCCGGGTGATGCTAAAACTGCGACCTGAACATCCGGGCGAGTTTGCAAGTGATAGCGCACATGCCGCCCAATAAAGCCGTTTGCACCTGTGATAAAGAGTCGCATTAGTGGTTTTTGCGTTTCCAAGTATAAGGAATGTGATTATCAAATGGGTCGAGGCGACTGCTGCGGGCGGGGTCATGCGCGTGCGTACAGCAATTGGCAACCAAAGCATATGGGTTAGACATGCCCTTAAAACCATTCCAGACTTCCGGCGGGATAATCACCAGCGAATAATTATCCTGACCCAAAAATAGTTCCATCAATTTACCCCGCGTTGCCGAAGTTGGGCGGTCATCATACAGCACAAGCTTGATGCGCCCAAAGACACAAGCATAATTTAACGTCATCTCGCGGTGTAAATGCCACCCTTTGATTGCCCCTTTATAGATAGACGAAAAATAAATCTCGCCAAACTGTTGGAAATGCGGGTCGGTGGTACGCAGCATATGAAAAATAGTGCCGCGTTCATCGGGAATACGTTTTAACGGAATAATTTGGACACCATCAATCATACAATTTTAACCTCTGGAATGGGAATAATGAATTTGCCACCGGCAGCGCGATAGGCAGCTTGTTGGTGCAATACTTCTTCGGCAAAATTCCAGACCAGCAGCAGCACGTAATCGGGTTGATCTTCGGTTAGTTTTTCCGGGGCATAAATGGGGAGGTGATTACCCGGCGTATAATAGCCTTGCTTGACCGTGCTACGGTCAACTACATAATCGAGCTTATTAGCGTCTAACCCAAAATAATTCATTAGGGTACTGCCTTTTGCCGAAGCGCCATACACCACTATACGCTTGCCTGCGGCTTTTATATCCTTTATCACGGTCAGTAGTTCGCTTTTCAGACCATCTACTGTTTGACCAAAATCCTGATAATAGGCGTAATCCTGCACTCCCCATGCTTGTTCTTCTGCCAACAATGCTTTGGGACGCTCAGTTCGCATATCCATTGTGCCATCATGCCGCTGGGCAAAAATACGCAGCGAACCGCCGTGAATGGGAATGCGTTCTACATCGACAATATCCATGTGATAACGTTGAAACAGGTTTTGCAGCGCCGTGAGCGAAAAATAACACAGATGTTCATGATAAATCGTATCGAACTCCCGATGCTCAATTAAATCACGAACATACGGCGCTTCAATAATGACTACCCCATTGGGCTTGACCAGAATGCCCAACCCTTCCACAAAGCTGTTAAGTTCCGCCACATGCGCCAAAACATTATTGCCATGAATCACATCGGTAGCAAAGCCTTGGGCGATGAGCTTACGCGCTGTTTCTGCATTAAAGAATTCGGCAACAGTGCGAATACCTTTATCGTTGGCAACTTTGGCAATATTCTGGGCTGGCTCTATCCCCAAAACAGGCACTCCCTGTTCTAGATAATATTGCAAGAGATAGCCATCATTGCTCGCTACTTCTGCCGCCAAGCTGTCCTTGCCCAACTGCCGCATCTGAACAACACGCTGGCTGATTGACCGCGCATTGTCCAGCGTCGTATCCGAAAAAGACGAGAAATACAAATAATCGCTGAATAAGACTTGTGGGTTAACGGTCTCGGTAATTTGTATGAGTGAACACTGCGGGCAAAAAACCACTGCCAACGGAAATAAATTTTCTGGTTGGGATAGATGGTCACTTTTGAGCAGCGAATTTGCCAGCGGCACGCGCCCCAAATCCAACACTGGTTTTAGATCAGCATAGCCGCAGGAACGGCAGCCTGTAATCGTTGTACTTAATGTCATTTGTCACCATTCAGAAAATGCGAGTACCAAGCAATCGTCGGTTTTAAAGCGGTTTCCAATGTGAACAGCGGCGACCAACCGAGCATGTCGCGGGCTTTTTTGGCACTTAAATATTGGTTACGGATTTCATTGGTTGCCTCATTGCGAATATCAGGTTCAAGGGTTGAACCCGTTTCGCGTAGCATCATTTGCACTAAATCCAACACCGTAATCTGGATTTCATTGGAAAAGTTAAAGGCTTCGCCGCGTAAATCGGGATTATTTGCTAGTGCTTCTGTTAATAACATATAAGCCGCTGCACCATCTTCGACATAAAAATAATCCCGGACAAACAACCCATCAGAACGAATGATAGGGCGCTCATCGCGCAAGATAGCGCGAATCGTTCCCGGCACAATCCGATTCCAGTTGAGGTCGCCACCGCCGTAAAAATTGCCACAGCGCGTAATCACCACAGGCAAACCATAGGTATGGGCGTACATGGTGCTGATTAAATCGGCACACGATTTACTAACATCATAAGGATGACGCCCTTGTAGCGGGGTATTTTCATCATAAGGTAAAATTTCTTGGTCGCCATAGGCTTTATCCGACGAGGCAATCACAATTTGCGCCACTTTGGGGCTGCGACGGCAGGCTTCTAACAAGCACCATGTTCCGCGAATATTGCTTTCAAACGTGCTGATGGGGTTACGATTGGCAATGCCCACAATAGTCTGCGCTGCCAAATGAATGACCGTTGTCACTTCGTATTCCCCAAGAGTACGCTCTAACAGGGCTTGGTCTACTAAATCACCCTGAACAACCCGCACTTGATGAATGCTACCAGAACGGATAAGTTCCGATTGGGGAACGCGGTCACGAATTAAACATACCACATCGGCTTGCGCGGCTATCAATCGTTTGACGAGCCAACTACCGACTAGCCCTGTCGCGCCCGTGACCAAAACTGACCGATCTTTCCAGAAATGACTCATTCTGCCCAAACTTTCCAATCGGCTTTGTTCGATTCCCACAGCGATTCCAAATAGCGCATATCGCGCAAGGTATCCATACATTGCCAGAATTTATCATGTTTATAAGCGACAAGCTGACCATCGGTTGCTAGTTTTTCTAAAGCATCCGATTCCATGACAGTGGTATCATCGTGCAAATAATCGAGAAATTCAGGCTCAAAGACAAAAAAACCGCCATTAATCCAACCTTCGTTGGCAGGGGACTTTTCCTTAAATTCGGTTACAGCGTGGCTATCATCAATCAGCAAACTCCCAAACCGCGCTGGTGGACGAACCGCGCTGACAGTGCCGATGCGCCGTTGACTTTTATGAAAAGCGAGCAAATCGTGCAAATTGATATTGCTCACCCCATCCCCATATGTCACCATAAAAGTTCCATCTTTGAGGTAAGGTGTCAAACGTTTGATGCGTCCGCCCGTCATGGTATTAATGCCTGTATCAATGAGATGAACTTTCCAATCTTCCAGATTGGTATGATGCAATGCCACTGACCCTGCCTTCAAATCAACGGTCATATTCGTCTGTAGGGTGGCATAATTCATAAAGTATTGTTTAATCATCTCACCTTTGTAACCGAGGGCGATATAAAACTCATTAAATCCATAATGATTATAATGCTTCATAATATGCCATAAGATGGGATAAGCCCCTATCTCGACTAACGGCTTAGGGCGTAGCCGGGTTTCCTCTGATAAGCGTGTGCCAAACCCACCGGCAAGAATGACCACTTTCATTCTGTATTTTCGGCGCAACCTCATCTATTGAGGGACATCTTGCGCCAATTCCTTTCTGGTTGGAAGGTTAATCAGTTCAGGTTGCTAAAGCATAAATTGATAATAATCACTGAATTAAGCTAAGTTTACTCGAAAAGACGTGACAAAAACATAAATGTTTTGCGAAACCAACGCGGGCTAAAATTGTTCCATCTAGACGAGTGCTTATGTTAGGAGAAACAAGAAAAATGCCCAATGTCTCACATTTGATATGAAACCTTGGGCAATAAGAAGCCAACATATAGCTATTGGGATGGGTCAGTGGTTGTTTATTCTGTGATGGCAAGTCTATTCTTGCCATTATTTTGCACTTGCTATGCCTTTTAGGATACGGTTTTATCGGTTTAATCGCAATTATGATAGGCTGCCAGTGAGCATTCCGACCATCATTTGTCCGAAGAAGTAAATTTCGCCGCTGTGCCGCACGGGTACGATGGTGATGAGCAGCGCATAAAACATTGCTTTAAGTTGCCATTTTTTGATAGACATTTTTATTTTCCTTTTCCCCTAAGCAGTTTGGTTGTTGATCTGCTTGCTTGCGATTAGGATAAGTTGGCAATCCGAATTTGGGATAAAAATGGTCTGTAAAATATCTGTAAAATGGCATTCTAATCAGATAGAAATTGAAAATCCCTTAGCTTCCCGCGATGCGCTTGCCGATTTGGGCAATTTTGCCGCCAATGCGCTGGCGTAAGGTGCGTTGGTGAGGGGTATTCGGTTTGCTGATAGGCGTGGCATTATTTTTTAAGATGCCTTGATAATTGAAATTGGGTATTTCTGGCGGGCAATTCAGCCAAACCCATTCGGACGGCGGGTGAAATGCAACATCGGCTTGCAATGCCACCAGTAAATGATTCGTCCCAGCATGGAAGCGTTTTAAGCCACGACTATCCGATGCTGCCCATTCGGGTGGCGTTGGAATCCATGCTATGCGCTCAAATCCCGCTTGGAACAAGCCGAAAATCAGTGCTGGAAAACTTGGCACGAGAGCATAATTATCGATGCCTTTTTTGTTGTGGGCAATCGCGCCTTGGTTGGAAAGTTGGCATAGGGCGCTGTATGTCCAATTATCGCCTGGTGTAAAAATTTCCGGTGGGTTCGGCGGCATATAAACCGCACCTTCAAGAATAAGTGCCTTTCGAGTTTTTGCCGCAAAAGTCCGTAATAGGGCAAAAGGGTCAGCTAGCACAGAAATAACACCGTAGCAGGCGACTACATCCCATTTTTCCGATGACTCCGCCAATGTTTTATCCGTTCCGACTGAGAAATCCGGTTTAGGCAGCGTATCCATTAAGAGAGACGCCAGAAAATTGGCTTGCTGGATATGAATGTCGCGTGGGTCAATACCAGTAGCGTGCCAGCCCATACCCGCTGCTTCTAGGGCAAATAACCCAGAAGCACAACCTAAATCAAAGAATGTTTTGTGCGGACTTAGCCTGTCTAATTGTTTGAGGGTTTTACGGAATAAAGAGGCACGCTCACTAAAAAAATAGGCACTGCCCTCTGCGCCTTCAGCAACCGTTGTTTGAATATTACCAAAATCATGCACCATCAGCCAAGGATTCAGCACTGCCAGTTCGTCAGCAGTTGGGGGGCGTTTCCACATTGTCTCTGCCATGAATATAAATGTCCTACGGTGTGAACGAAATCAAAAATTAGATGAAGATTATAGCTGCGTAGAGGGCATTGGGACTATGGCAAAACAATGGGCAGATTTGCGACATATTCCAAAAACACTTCCGGTTGCTGCTGCAAATCTACCCGGAAAATGGCTTCGTGTTGTGCTAATTCTGTGGGGGATAAATGCCACCACTGCCATTTTAACAGAGCCTCAATCACACGGTCATCAAAGCGTTTTTTGATTAAGCGTGCTGGACTGCCGACGACAATGCCATATTCTGGCACATCTTTGGTGACAACTGCCCCTGCCCCAATAATAGCACCTGTGCCGATGTTGACTGATGGCAGCACAATGGCTCTATCGCCTATCCATACATCATGCCCAATAGTGACAGTTTCCGCAGGTGCAAGCTGTTTCATGCGACCATCGAACAATTGGCGATTTTGATAGGTGGTCACATATTGGGTCACATGGTCAATCGCATGAACTTCCACATACCAACCAAATTGACAATAACGCCCCACTATAATCGTGCCGCCATATAATACAGACCGAAACCCTAGCGTGGAATAACGCCCAAAAGTCACTTTGCCTGTCAGCCAAGTATCATCATGCAGGATATTATCACCCTCCAATACGACCTCATGAAACATGCGGACATTTTTGCCAATCGTATTGTGATGATAACGAGGGTCTGCTTGGCGCTGTGCTTCGACAAGTCCATTTTGATACCATTGGTCGGCGGCACGAAGTTGGCGAATGAGAAAACGTTGTACACGATTCATCATGGTGATAGTTTCTTATATTAACGATTGGTACTTGAGACAAAATCTAGCATTCGGGTATTTTCCATATCAAATTGTTGGCTTAAGGCAGTGATAGATAAGGTGCCGAGTGGTGTGGTATTGGTACCTAAAAGATGGCACACAGGCTGCCCCTCATCATCAGTCAAAGTAGCAAGAACGGGCAGTGGCGTTTGTTCCAATTGCGCTAAAAAGGCTTGGTTACGGCGCAATGCCCCATCATTTTCTGAATTGGGTGGATATTGGAAACGTGCATCCACCACCAGCACCAAATTATCCGGGTTAAATTCATTCGTTTGCGGATAATGTTCGTAATAAAACGCGGGCAGTGCAATACCGCTGGAAAGCGTGCGCCCCGGATAATGGTCTTCTAAAATAATAGCGATAGGTTTATAACAATGTCCCCACCAAATCGGCAAATCCGTATATGGCAGCGAATGGCTAGCAATACTCACCGCCAAGCTGATACTGATAATTGCTCGTAATATATTGTTTATTTGCAGCCTATCCGCCAATAATATTAGACCATAGGCACTGATAATCCCCACCACCGGCGTGATAAAAACAACATACAACCCAGAATTGACGAGATACAAGCACAGGTAGGGCGCAACCCATGCCACACTAAACGGCAGTTGTTTGGTTTTGCGGATATTGAGGATAATCACCAACAGTGCAATCCAAAATGCCCACCAACCCAGCCAAGAATAAAATTGAACGCCACTGCTGAACAACAATTCGGGATGCCAACCATCATCTGTATGGCTGAAAAATCTTAAGAAAATACCTTCGCCATTGTTGAAACCCAAATCCATGATGGTTGCCACATCGGTTAAACCATGCACGATGAGCAGCATAATAGGTATGGGCAATAATTCGCGGGCGTGCCAGAAAAAATGCCATGGCATTCGGCGTTTTATCCCCACTGGCGGAAAAAATTGCAGCACAACTAACAATCCCAAACTGACGATAAACAGGCTGTGCAGCGCGATAACTAAGACCATGCCCAAAACCGCCAGCAGCATATCCACAAATCGCCCATATTTCAGCCAACGCACAGCGAATAACAGCATGACCATTTCGCCAATAATGTGCGGGAACGCACCATAATAGGTGCTGTTAATGACCACAGCTTCCCAATAGACACCCACTAACGCCGCCGCCAAGAGTGCCACACCCTTGCGCTCAGTGAGTTGATATGCCAGCGCAAATACCAGCGGCAGTTTAATGATGCCATAGATAAAGGCGGGTAGATGCAGCGCAAAATTGGTGAGGGGGATACCGAGTGTTTGCAAAATCTCGTAGGTAAAATATGGCACGAGATACACCCCAATGCCATAACGCGATAAGAAGGCTTGCCCCACTGCCGAATAACGAAATTCCGTGATAGAAAAAGCGGGAAATTGCGCCAGTTCCAGTGCTCGCCCCGGAATCAACGTATGGTCGCAGCACGTCAGTGGCAAATTGGGGAAATGCCACAAACGCCATCCAGCTTGTAATGCCACCAACAGCAGCAACGTTGCCCAGGTGACGCGCCAATTTTTATTCGCACCTGCCCCCCCCTTTTCCCAAATATGGAGAGGGTGTTGGGGGGTGAGGTCAGGTTGGAGAGACGATTGGGGAGTGAGGTTATGTAGGGGGGTATTGGATTGGTGGCGTTTATTAGAAAAATAACGAACTATGAGATAAATATACCGCACGCTTATCGCTGCTATCAGCAAACACATTGACAGCACTAACATCTGGGCGGGCTGACCAAACGGCAGCAAAAATTCAATATTAATCAAAAAATCTTGGCTTGTACCATCATGAAAATTGACCGTCATGGTCATAGGGCTGTGCAAATTGCAAAGCTGCTGGCTTGCTTCACCCACCGTTCCCATACCGGCTAAATACACGCTGCTGATATTCTGCAATTGCCAAGAGAGGGTAACGCAATCCCATTTTTGTGCGACGACAGTTTTATCAGCGGCGATATAAATTTGGGCGTCTTGTACGGTGGTGTCAATCGTATAGACAGAAGGGGTATTCAGCCGCATAAGATAAATAGCTGGCGCTGCCAACAAACAGGCAATTGCCAGCAAGACCAACAACCATGTCAAACGCCGCAAACCCACAAGCACAACTGCCATGCTATTTCCATCGCAAAAAGTTGGACAAAACGTGGTTATTATAATCGTTTTTTGCCATAGCAGACCTCTTGACATTGCCATTATTTCATGCTAATGTTTTGAAAACGCTTGCAAAAAATATTGAGCGTCCTTATAAAATATCTTGACCATCTTTTTATTATTTTTCAGACAATTGTGCTTGTGAAAATCATCGCAAAGTTAAGTTTGTAATTTTTTTCTCAAACGCTTGCAATTTTTGGAATAAATTTTATGTCTTCGCAACCTGACCCCAATGATATACGCAATGTCACCATCATGGATGTGGCGCGTGAATCGGGCGTCTCGTATTCCACAGTGTCCCGCGTTTTGAATGGCTATGAATTTGTGAAAGACAGCACGCGCCAGCGCGTCTTAGAAACCGCTGAACGTTTAGGCTATGTCGCCAATTTACAGGCACGTAGTTTAGCAGGTGGGCGCTCGCGCATTATTGGCTTGCTCGTGCCGGGGTTGGATAATGCTTATATCGGTGAAGTGGTACGGGGCATAGACGAAGAACTTGCCCGCGCCAATTATGATTTGATGTTGTATACGACCCATCGGCATCGGGGCAAAGAACCGGTTTACGTTAAAACAATTGTGAACGGCATCGTGGATGGGTTGCTGCTGATTGTGCCGCTTGACCCCGTGGCGTATCTTAAAAATCTGCGGGAACGGCAGTTCCCTTATGTCGTGATTGACCATCAAGGGTTTGATGATTTTAGCCCAACGGTGGTAGCGACCAACTGGCAAGGCGCATACGATGCCACCAGTTATCTGATTCAATTGGGGCATCGGCGCATTGGCTTCGTGGCAGGTACGCCCGAACTGAGCAGCGCCACAGAACGCTTGAATGCTTACCAAGCGGCGCTGTATACCCACGAAATTTCGTTTGATGCGGCGCTTGTCCAGAATGGCGATTTCCAACAAGAAGGTGGCTATCTGGCGGCAAAAATCTTGTTGAATTTGGATGTGCCACCAACGGCAATTTTTGCCAGTAACGATTCATCGGCATTGGGAGTGTATGATGCCGTTCACGAATTTGGACTGCGTATTCCCCATGATATTTCGGTGGTGGGGTTTGATGATACGCTGCAAGCTGCGGTTATGTATCCCCCTCTCACAACCGTGCGCCAACCGTTGATGGACATGGGACGCACGGCAACCCGAATGTTGTTGAATCTTATCAAGGGTCAGCCGCCACCCAACCATCGCATTGTATTACCGACAAACCTCGTGCTGCGTGGCTCGTGCCAAGCACCAGCAACCACGTCTGTTCAATCTACTGCCCAGTTATCAGAAAGGAGAATGAAATAGTCCAATCTATCAAAGAAAGTCTTTTTCGTCCGAAAGATATTTTTCATTCATTCAGGAGTTAAGTGCTATGCGTAAAGTGTTGTTCTTCTTATTGCTCGTGGCGATGCTGATTGGTGTCGGCACAGTTGCTTTCGCCCAAGATGTGACCATTACTTTCTGGCACATCCAAAATACCGACCCCGGTCCCGAATTAATTCAGCAAGCAGTTGACCGCTATATGGCGGATAACCCCGGCGTCACCGTCGAAGTTGTGCCGATGCAGAATGACCCCTACAAAACCCGCATTCGTACCGCGATGGGCGCGGGCGACCCGCCATGCGTCTTCCCGTCATGGGGCGGTGGTCCACTGTATGAATATGTTCAGGCAGAACAAGTCATTGACCTAACCGATTATATGAATGCCGATGATTATGTCTCGCGCTTTGTGCCGTCGTCGCTGTCTAACGTGACGTTTGATGGCAGCATGTACGGTGTTCCGGTAGAAAATACGGCTATCGCTGTGTTCTACTACAATAAAGCCATCTTTGAACAATTCGGACTCACCCCGCCGACCACATGGGACGAATTGGTTGCCATCGCCCAAACGTTGATTGACAATGGCGTGACCCCCTTCTCGCTGGCGAACAAAACCAAATGGACAAGCTCCATGTATTATATGTACTTGGTTGATCGCATCGCCGGTCCCGAATTGTTCGCTTCGACTGCCAATCGTATCGGTGGTTCGTTTGAAGACCCGGCATTCGTGCAAGCGGGCGAAATGATTCAAGAACTCGTGGAAATGGGCGCGTTCATTGAAGGCTTCAATGGGCTGGATTATGATACCGGGCAATCGCGTATCCCGATGTATGCCGACGAAGCCGCTATGGAACTGATGGGAACATGGCAGATTTCGACCTATTTGGCAGAAAATCCTGAATTCTACGAAGACAAACTCGGCTTCTTCGCCTTCCCTGCTGTTGAAGGTGGCGCAGGCGACCCCAGCAATGTCGTCGGAACAGTCGGCGATAACTATTATCATATCTCCTCCACCTGTGCCAACCCCGATGAAGCCTTTGCGATGATTCAGTATTTGATTGACGATGAATCGGTCGCGCTGCGCGTTGAAAAAGGGCGTATTCCCCCTGTCGTGGGCGTCAGCGCCATGTTGACCGACCCGGTGTTGCAAGAAGTGATTAAACTCGTCGAAAATGCTGGCGCAGTGCAGCTTTGGTACGACCAATACCTGCCGCCGGAATTGGGCGAAGTCCACAAAGATACCATGCAGGCACTCTTTGGTCTGGAATTGACCCCTGAAGAAGCCGCGCAAAATCAAGAAGCTGCTTTAGCAGAATTCTTCGGCAGCTAATTGCAACTGATAAAGGGCAGGCAGTGTGCCTGCCCTTTTCGCTGTTGGCATAAGAGGAGCAAGTATGGCAACCCAAATAATCCCAAAACGCAAGGCAGCAGCACCCCGCAAATGGTTCACATGGGATGAATATACTTTAACGATTATTTTGTTTTTGCTGCCATCGCTGTTGTTGATGGCGGTGTTTGTGGTTTACCCGATTCTGTCATCGTTTCACCTGAGCTTATTTGAATGGAACGGCATAGACCCGGTACGGACGCCCGTGGGCTTGGCAAATTGGGAACGCTTATTACAAGACGATATTTTCTGGCGAGCTTTCAGAAATAATCTGACGGTGGTTGCGTTATCTATCATGTTCCAAATGCCGATGGGGATGCTGCTGGCAATCATGATGGAACGCGGCGGGCGGCGCTTTATCTTCCGTGTTTTTAAGACAGTTTATTTTTTCCCGATGTTGATGTCATCGGTTTCGATTGGCATTTTGTTCAAATATATCTACGACCCCTCGTTTGGGATTATTAACGAAACGCTGGAAGCGATTGGCTTGGAAGGGCAAAGCTGGTTAGGCGAAACCAATCTGGCACTTTTTGCGGTTGTTGCCGTTATTTGTTGGCAGTACACACCGTTTTACATGATTTTGTTTCTGGCATCGCTCAACAGTGTGTCGGAAGATTTGCGCGATGCTGCCCGCATAGATGGCGCGAGAGAATTTCAATATTACTGGTATGTGGCATTGCCCTTAGTCCGCGGCACTGTCCGCACGGCGATTATTTTGTCGCTCATTGGCTCACTGAAATATTTCGATTTAATCTGGGTCATGACCGAAGGCGGACCCAACAATGCCTCTGAATTGATGGCAACGTATATGTATAAGAAAGCCTTCCCATCGTTTGATATGGGCTATGGCAGTGCCGTCGCGTCTGCCTTATTCATTATTGTGATGATTTTGGCGCTATCGGCATTTTATTTTTCGCGCCGGTTAGAGACGGAGGTGTAATCGCCATGACTTTACACAAATTGCCGGGGCAGTTATTCGGGTTATTTTTGGGCTTGGTATGGCTGTTGATTGCAGGCATCCCGTTTTATTTTATGGTGATTACGGGTTTCAAAGGGCGCTTTGAATTATTTTCGGGCGGTTCGGTCTTTTCGTTCCCAGAAAATCCTTCTTTTGAAAATTACAATGATGTGCTGACAGGTGGCACATTCTTCCAATATTTGGGCAACAGCGTCCTGATTGTCAGTGTATCGGTCATTTTGATTTTGGTGCTTAGTTCGATGGCGTCCTATGTGTTTGCGCGTATCCCATTCCGCTTTAGTAATGTGCTGTTCGGGTTGATTATCGCTGGCTTGGTCATTCCGCTGCATGTGACGTTAATTCCGGTCTATTTGCTCACCCGCGAAATTGGCTTGTATGACTCGTTATGGGCGCTGCTGGGTCCATATGTGGCATTCAATTTGCCGTTGTCTATTTTTATTTTGACGGAGTTCATGCGCCAGATTCCGGTAGAACTGGAAGAAGCGGCACGGATTGATGGCAGTGGTCCCATGCGGACTTTCGCACAGGTGATTTTGCCGCTGTCTACGCCGGGCTTGGCGACGCTGGCAATTTATAACGCCGTCATTTTATGGAACGAATTTGTATTCGCTTTCGTGCTAATTTTATCGCCCGAATATCGTCCGCTGCCGTTGGCAATTTGGGAATATCAGGGCGAATATTCGATGAATATTCCGGCGATTATGGCAGTGCTATCACTATCTACGCTGCCACTCATCATGATTTATATTATTGGGCAAGAGCGCGTCGTGAAGGGCATTATGGCGGGGGCGCTCAAATAACAACTTAGGAGGCTTCACATGCCACGCTATCAAGAGGCGACTCGTTCTATCGAAGAACGGGTGACGGATTTGCTTTCGCAGATGACCTTGGATGAGAAAATCGCCCAACTCGGCAGTTATTGGGTGTACGAACTGTTAGACGGCATCTCTTTTTCACCCACTAAAGCAGCGCATTTACTCCAAAATGGCTTGGGACAAGTGACGCGCATCGGTGGCGCAAGTAATGTCACGCCTAAACAAAGCGCCGAACTCGCCAACACGATTCAAAAATATCTTATCGAAAATACGCGCTTGGGTATTCCAGCAGTCATCCATGAAGAATGTTGCAGCGGCTATATGGCACGCGGCGCGACGGTTTTTCCGCAGGCAATCGGCGTCGCCAGCACTTGGCAACCAGAACTCGTTGAAGCGATGACCGATGTGATTCGCGCTCAGATGCGCTCTGTCGGCGGGCATCATGCGTTAGCGCCCGTGCTGGATGTGACCCGTGATGCGCGTTGGGGGCGCGTGGAAGAAACTTTTGGCGAAGATGCATATTTAGTCGCGCAGATGGGTATGGCGTATATTCGTGGGATGCAAGGCAGTGATTTTCGTAACGGTGTGATTGCAACTGGCAAACATTTTGTGGGTTATGGCATGTCGGAAGGTGGCATGAACTGGGCACCGCCGCACATCGCAGAACGCGAACTGCGCGAAGTGTATCTCTATCCATTTGAGGCGGCAGTGCGCGAAGCCAAACTCGCGTCTATCATGAATGGCTATCAAGAATTGGATGGCATTCCGTGTGGCGCATCCAAATGGCTGCTTTCGGATGTGCTGCGCGATGAATGGGGATTTAATGGCACGGTTGTCTCAGATTATTTTGCTGTCACCATGCTGCATGAATATCATCACATTGCCAAAGACAAAGCTGAAGCGGCACATATTGCCCTTGATGCCGGACTTGATATTGAACTGCCCTTCACTGATTCGTATGGCGCACCGTTGAAACACGCGATTGAAAACGGGCAAATTCCGTTAGCACTGGTTGACCGCGCTGTGGAACGGGCATTACGCCAAAAATTTGAACTGGGACTTTTTGAAAATCCCTATGTAGATGCTGGCAGTGTCGCCTTTGATACACCCGAACAACGCCAGCTTGCCCGCACTATCGCCCAGCAATCCATCGTGCTGCTGCGGAATGAAAATCAAGTGCTGCCGTTGGCAAAAAATATCACATCTATTGCTGTGATTGGTCCTAATGCCGATAGCACGCGCAATTTATTCGGGGATTATGCGTATCCTGCTCACATCGAAACATTGGCAGAACTGAAAAAAACATCGAATGTGTTCAATATGCCATTGCCCGATGGCATCGAAAATGTGGATGATTTTATCGAGACGCGCAGCATTTTGAGCGCACTCAAAGAAGCGGTGAGCGCCGAAACGCAAGTGCATTATGCACGGGGATGTGCTGTCAATTCGGCGGATACATCCGGTTTTGCTGATGCCGTTGCCGCCGCGAAAAATGCCCAAATTGCGATTGTCGTGGTGGGCGATAAAGCTGGATTGACCGATGATTGCACCAGTGGCGAAGCGCGTGACCGGGCAGTGTTGGATTTGCCGGGTGTACAGGCGCAGTTGGTCAAAGCCATTTATGAGACTGGCACGCCGATAGTGCTGGTGTTGGTCAATGGTAGACCGATAACACTGGACTGGATGGCAGAAAAAATTCCGGCAATTGTCGAATGCTGGTTGCCATCGGAAGAAGGCGCAAATGCCATTGTGGATGTGTTGTTTGGCGACGTGAACCCCGGCGGCAAATTACCCATGACTTTTCCCCGCGCTGTGGGGCAAATTCCGGTTTATTATGGGCATCGTCCGTCCGGCGGACGCTCCAATTGGAAAGTGGATTACGTCGAAACCAGCGTTAAGCCGTTGTATCCTTTCGGATATGGCTTGAGCTATACGCAATTTGCCTTCGCCAATTTGCACATCGAACAAGCACAGGCACACGCTGGCGAACAGGTCACGATTCGCGTAGATGTGACCAACACAGGCAGCCGCGCCGGGGATGAAGTGGTGCAGTTATACACGCATCAAACCGTCTCGCGCATCACCCGCCCACTGAAAGAACTGAAAGCCTTCAAACGAGTGTCGCTGACTCCGGGTGAAACTAAAACCATCACCTTTCATTTGCCCGTGAATCATCTGGCATTTTTGAATCATGCTCATGAATTGGTCGTAGAACCGGGCAGCGTCACGGTGATGGTTGGCAGTTCATCGGCAGATATTCACCTGACCGGAACATTTGCGATTGTGGGCGCAACCACGCCGGTGCAGCGCGTGTTTACAACGGCAGTCAGCGTGGGTTAGAAATAGTACTGAGAATTTAAGACTAAGTGCTGAGTAAAAATAGCGATTTAAAAGTTAAAAGTACAAGGCTCATGTTCAAAACGAGTGATTTTCCGTAGGGACACGGCATGCCGTGTCCCTGCAAATTGGCATTTTTCACGCAATCGGGACATAAGCCAAGTACAAAGCTAAAAGCCAAAGCTAATCGTTGAAGTGCATAATAACATTCATCTTTGAACCGCAAAGTCTTTTCTTTGTGTCCTTCGTGTTCTTTGTGGTTCAATTGCTTTTATCTGTGGTTCAAAAATTTCATCTGTATCAGGCATTGGCACGCACAAAATCGGCAATTTCACGGCTGGCACGCCGCGCTTCTGGCGCAAAACGAAACAGATGCCAGCCATGAATCATCCCCGGATACAAACTCAGCGTTACCCTAACGCCCGCCGCTTGTGCCTTTTCTGCCATGACTCGTGAATCATCCAACAAAATCTCTGAACCTCCCACTTGAATGAGGAGGGGTGGTAATCCCGTTGGGTCGGCAAAAACGGGTGAAATGAGGGTGTGTTTCACATCTTCTGTGCCAGCATAGGCAGCGACGGACGGTGTGAGCATCTTCCAACTGACGCCGGAATCATGCGGTGTATTGTGGGCAATCGACGGTGCTTCCCCAGTGAGGTCGAGCCACGCCGATACGAGAACAGCGGCACGCGGCAACGGCACACTCAATTCTCGTAAGCGCAGCAGCAGCGCCATCGCCAACCCACCGCCCGCTGATAATCCCCCCACAATGATGTTCTGTGGCGCAATACCACTGCTCAATAACGCTTGGTAACACGCAACGGCATCGTTTAATGCTGCTGGAAAGGGCTGCTCTGGTGCTAAGGCATATTGCGGCATCAGGACACGCGCATGGCTGTCCAATGCAATATGACCGGCGAGAATGCGTTCTGTGTTGGGCGAACCCAGTGTATATGCCCCACCGTGAAAATACAGCAGCACTTGTTGGCTAGCATTGGGCGGGGTAATCCATAGGCAGCGCACATTGCCCATGGTTGTTTCTTCATAGCGATTTTGCTTCGGTCCCGGCAACATCCGCATCATGCGTTCCATCACCTCGCGCTGTTCGGCAAAAGGCACATCTACGGGAATTGGGCGGTATTTCATCAACCAGCGCATCAGATTTGCCGAGAAACTAGGCATGGCGTACTCCACAAGATTGTAATATAAGGCGGATTGTATCAAAAAATAAAATAGTTCTCAAAACCGAGAGAAATTTTCATCATAGAGTTCCTATAAATTGGTATCACACCGAGAGGTAAAAATTGGCAATTTGACCAAGAGCTAAGTGAATGCGGCTTTTGACTTAGCTCTCAATCCTCGGCACTCAATACTATTTTCAACAGAAAAATCATGCCAATCTTTACACCACCGCAAACACATCCTTTCCGGGCAAGACCTGATAAACGGCTTCGCTATCGCTGCGGCTGATGAGCGTTACCCCTTTGGTTTGCTCAATCGGATCATCATTTTCTCCTCGATGAAATGAACCTCTGATTTCAGACTATGGGTAAATTATGCAGATGTTGTGCAGAGGGTTTTTAAGAGTTGCCATGTTGAGTCCAAAACACTATAGCACTCGCAAAAAATAGGACTGGCGATTGCTCATCAACCGCAAATAAAAACGACTGCCCTCATGCGATGCAGCCGTAGATTTTTGTTCAGTTCCTTGATTTCGCTTAAACCGCCCTCTACAATGCCAGTTATTGACCCTGATTTCAATCAAGCAATAGCTTATCCTCACCTAAAATTTGGGCGAATATATCCAAGAATAATTCAGCATCGGCTTGGGCAAAAATCATTGATGGGCGCAGTTTGATGACATTATGATAAGGACCATCAGTTCCTGCCAGAATGCCATGATTTCGCAAACGGTTAACCACATAAGCCGCCTCATTAGAGGCAGGTTCGAGGGTCTGGTGGTCTTTCACCAACTCCACCCCAAGAAATAAGCCCACACCGCGTACATCGCCAATAATAGAATGAGAAACCATCAACGCTTTCATGCCTTCCAGCAAAATGTTCCCGACTAGAAGCGCATTAGCTTGTAAATTTTCCTGTTCTAACACCTCCAACACCGCCAAACCCGCCGCACAGGAAACGGGATTACCGCCAAACGTGCTGAAAAATTCCATCCCGTTATCAAATGCCTCGGTAATCGCACGGGTAGTAACGACTGCGCCGAGAGGATGCCCGTTAGCGATGGGTTTACCTAGCACGATAATATCGGGAATAACATTTTGTAACTCAAACCCCCAAAAACAGCGCCCCAAACGCCCAAAACCAACTTGGACTTCATCCGCAATACATACGCCGCCTGCCGCACGAACATGGCGATAAACCTCTTCCAGATAATGCGGCGGCGGCACAATCTGCCCGCCCACACTAGGCAAGGATTCAGCGATGAATCCGGCTAAACCGCGTCCTTGTGCGTGCAATTCAGCGATGATTTGGGCGACATGCGCGGCATATTGATGTCCACAGTTGGGGTCAGCGCGTTTGTAGATACCGCGATAATCATCAGGAACAGGCGCAATATGAACCCAAGGTTTACGCCCTTCGCCACCAGTTCCATTGAATTTATAAGGACTAATATCAATCAGGGAGGTGGTATGCCCATGATAGGCAGTATCCATCACAATCAAATCCACTTGACGGGTATAAGTCCGCGCCAAACGTAATGCTAGTTCATTGGCTTCGCTAGCAGAGTTGACAAAATAACACACTTCTAGGGATGGCGGCAGTAACTTGCATAATCTTTCGGCATAACGGTTAATATTGTCGTGCAGATAACGGGTGTTCGTATTGAGTAATGCGACTTGCGCTTGAATGGCTTTGACAACATGCGGGTGAGTGTGACCGACATGGGGAACATTGTTATACATATCCAGATAAGCACGCCCCGTATCATCGTATAAATATTGTCGCCAACCCCGCACAATCTTAATGGGCTGGCTATAGGTCAGACTGAGGTTGGCACCTAGTCTTAGTCGTCGTTGCTGTAGTGTTTGTTCGCGCTCAAGAGGTGGAGCAGGAAAACGGTCAGCTGGTACATTGAGAATTATATTCGGGTCAGGCGAAAGACTTAACCAGATTGCCCGTTGGCTGGCGAGAGCAACACCGGGAAATTGGTCATCTTTTTCCAGTAAGTCGGTAATAATCTGGAAGTGCAAATGTGGGGGCCAATTGCCGTTGATAGGCGGTGCGCCAATATGAGCCAGTAATTCACCTGCCTTCACTGGCTGTCCAACTTGCCAGCGCGTTAAAACATCTTCTGCCAGATGACCGTAGAGGGTAAAAAATGGGTCTTGTGTCGGCGTTTCGTGCCGCAAGATAACTAACGGTCCGTAATCAAGAGTAGCAGCATTGTTGGCAACACAATAAATAATGCCATCAAGGGGCGCATAAACGGGAGTCTCGGCTGCCATCCAAACATCGAGTCCCAGATGAATTGTTCGGCGCTCATCCAACGGATTTATGCCTGTTTTAAATAAATCATTCGCATAAATCAGCCGCGGCTCGTTGTAACGCCCAATCCCAATGCGGGCATTGGCTGTTTGGAGTGCTTCATCAATTAGCTGCGTTAATTGTTGACAGGTACTATTTTGAGGGTCTGCCCCCAGCATTAAACTCTCCACGCTTAAATCAAGGACATGACAGGTGTCACCACCAAAATCCACACCGACGATTGCTGCTGCCGTTTTTTGAGAGAGCCAATCCATGACCCGCTGGCTGTGGGGGACAGGCGGCAATCCACAGACAGACCGCAAACAATAATGGGCGAAGCGTGGATGAATTTGAGCGAGTTGTTCCAATGCGTTCCATGCTGCCCGTTCACTAATCACAATATAGGGATCATCTGGGACTTCTGTCTTTCGGAATGCTGAATTGGTAACACTGAGTGCTAACCGCATCTGAATAAGCGGAAAAATCAGCGCAATCTCGTCTTCTTGCAGGGGACACATTTGATGATACCCGGCGACCACTTGGACTGCCGCCGCTAAGGGGTCAGTTTTATCGAGCAAAGCATAGGCGCAGGCAACCGCCACATCATAAACCAGATAAGTATGCATCAAATCGCCAAAATCAATGACACTGGTCACCTGATAAGGATATTTAGAATCATCAATAAGCACGTTGTAATCGTTAGCGTCGGCATGAATGATGCTTTGACGGGTATTTTGTAATGCAGGATATAGGCTTTGATTAAATTGATGGAGAATAGTTTGTACTAAGGCGCGGCGAGCAGTATCGTTAATATACTCTAGGTAATCGCCAATCCAGCCTGCTTGCGCGATGTCCCACTTATATGAACGCTGTGCAAAAGGATGCGCGAAACCTTGCAATGCCGTTGTCAACTGTCCAAGCCATTGCCCTAGGCTCATTAATAATTCTGGGCTGTGCGGGCTGACCTTCGCCATCACTTTGCCCGGTACATAGGTCAACATCCAGACAAGATAGGTTTCATGATTTGCGAGTTTGCAGCGTGTAATCATGGTGCCAGCGGTAGTGAGCTTCACACGGGGAAGATTAAGAGTTGGCGCATGGTCGGCAGCATACATCAATGCCTGACATTGCAGATCAATTTCCTCAAGTGTTCGGCTAGGATGAACGATTTTAAGGACGTAGTGTTCATGAGATGAAGTCGTAACATGAAAATTTAGATCATATTCGCCCGGTAAAGCGAGGATAGTTGCGGAAAGATTATATAAAGAAAGGACTAATTTCTTGGCATCTTCTGTCGTAATTGAATGCATTCACCTATCTCCTCATCACCGAAATTAATGGAGCAGCATTATATCAACTGCCCTTGTTTTTGCTAACGTCCCGACAGCTTGGTGCGGGCATATTTTAGCCCGCAGCTAGGTTGGGAATATAAGATGATGCACCGAAATATTGGAGTTTGGCATTCGAGGGTTGATATAAATAAAAAGAGGCAACTATTTAACTGCCTCTAACTGATTTTACTTTTTGGGAAACTAGCGCGGATTAAGGATTGATGTCTGGGGCAGTGATTTCGACAGTTTGATTGAAGAGCGAAAAATCAATTATCGTAGTTGTTTGTAATCCGGGGCGTGTCGTTTCGCTGTCGTCGGAGGGCTGGATTTGAGTCACGATGTATAAGCGATGTATCAGCCTATCATTTTCACCGATATACACGGCAAATGTCATTAGAATATCTTCTGGGGCAGGAGTAGCTATTTCACCGGCTGCCGGAAGTTGGGGTGTTGCTTGTGGTGGGAGACCACCTCCTGCACCACCGGGAAAGCCACCAAATCCAGTTGCCCCACCTACATTGAGCAAACTGGCGGCTTCGCTGTCTAACACTGCTGCCGCGTCAAGTGTGACCTGATAAACACGCATAGGTTCGCCTTCAATTTCATCAGAGGGCAAGACACTCATCTGGGTCACGGCTGTCGCGTCTAATGGGAGCATTAGGGGTGCGATAAGTTGTTCAATGGATGTGGCAAGCGGCAGATTGCCTTCTTCGGTGGTTAATTCGTCCAGATTAACCCATTCTTGTGGTAGCTCAAGCGGTAAACCTTCTGGAATCTGATTGAAGCGCCCATAAGTCACTTCATCCACACTGATAACTTCCATACCCAACTCAAATGCCCCAATCGGCGTATTTGCGCTGGAGGTGATACTCCCCATCGCATTCCACCCAGCCTCTGTACGTACCAAATCAAACTCCTGTGTTTGCTCCGTAGTCAGCGCCATTCCGTTATTACCACCCGAACTCTCCATCAAAGATTGCGAGACCATATGCAAGCTGGTCACATTTTGGGTGTTTTCAAAGGCAGTTGTTATCTCCGTTAGTACCTCTAAATCAACGGCTTCTTGAGCGAGCGTGACCTGACCCAATGTGAGTGTGGTAGTCACTGCGAGAGCCATCAGCAATCTATTCCAAGATTTCATCATACCCATAGTCTCCTATTTTAATTCTGAATCAAAGCGTTATGCCTCATTGTAGAAACCGAGTCTGGAGAAGTTATCGAGAAACTATCGAATTTCCATGCAGTCCGAGCAGGCGCTTGAGAGTTGGATACCACTTCGATAGAAGTTGCAGATTGTCTCCATCAATTCTCCAGAATTGGTCGCTAGAGTGAAAAGTATGAGCATAACGAACCGTTTTGGCTGCAAGAAAGGAATAAGCCGATGCAAAAACGTAATCTAATGATGGGCGTGCTGGTCGTAACAATGCTGGGGGTTATTAGCCTATTGATGATGTCATCCAGCAGACAAACCATTTCAGCACAAGAACAACTAACAGGGCTGGTCCAGCAGCGCAGCTTGAATACCACTATCGAGACGACCGGGACGATTGAACCAGAAGATGAAGTGCTGCTTGCTTTTGGCATGTCTGGCAATGTCAGTGGCATTCTCGTACAGGTTGGGGATGAAGTGCAGGTTGGGGATGTCTTGGCACAGCTTGATACGACTGACTTAGAAAATCAGATTGCTCGCCAAGAACAAAGCCTGATTGTTCAGCAAGTGTCGTATGACCAGTTGGTGGCAGAACCGACTGCCCGCGAAATTACTCAGGCAGAAGCCAGCGTCGCGTCAGCCGAGTCGCAACTGGCGCAGGCACAAACCAATTTGGAAACCGCCTCGAACAATGAGACGATCAACTGCTCAAGCCTCGATAGTGCTACCCTTGAACTGGAACGCGCCGCCGATGCCTATGCCGATTATGTGGCAGATGGCTATCGCATGGATGCCACTTTTATTCCAGACCCCGACTCCGAGGCGGGTGAACAATTGCGGACAGCACAAAGCAGCTATGATGTTGCCCAAGCGCAGTGCAATGAAACCACGCCGATTTCCCAATTGGAAGTTGCTGTCGTGGCGGCTCAAGCAAGCCTTGCTCAAGCGCAAGCGGCGCTGGATGAACTGCTGAATGGACCCACCGAAGAAGAACTCGCTTCTGCACAAGCACAACTCGACCAATCGCAGTTGCAATTGGAAGATGCTCGTACTTCGCTGGAAGATGCTGTTATCACTGCCCCATTCGATGGCATCATCGCTGATATTCAGATTACACGCGGACAACAAGTGAACGCCAATACCACCGCGATTATCCTAGTGGATATGTCTCAGCTTCATGTTGATGTCAGTGTGGATGAATTGGATATTGCTCAGATTGCACTGAATCAGGCGTCCATAATCTCACCAGAAGCGTTGGATAGTCAGACGATTGACGGCGTGGTAACGCGCATTGCCCCAACCAGCACCACCATTGACGGGGTTGTAACCTATGAAGTGCGCGTGGACATTACGGAAGAAACATCTTTGCCGCTGCGAATTGGCATGACGACGACGGTTGAGATTGTAATTGGCAGTTCAGAAGCGGTACTTGTTGTGCCAACAGACGCGATTCAGCGTGATGGCGAAAACGAGTTTGTCGAAGTTCTTAATGCGGATAACTCCATCACGCAGGTCGCCGTGACCAGTAGCACAACGATTGACGGCTTCACCGCTGTTGAAGGCGATTTGACCGAAGGATTAATCATCATCATTCCTGAACGCAGCAATGCATCTACAGGTAGCGGTCTGCCATTCGGCGGAGGCAACTAATGACCATGCAATTTTTGACCTCAGACTTTGTGCGTGAACAACCGGTTGCCGCACCGCACATGGCGGTCATAGAAACGGGTGATTTGACCAAAGTTTACCGGATGGGCGATACCGAAGTCCGAGCTTTG
>JALHOR010000088.1 GCA_022842885.1 Anaerolineae bacterium | reverse complement strand
CGTTTAGGCTCGATCCGAACTCGTTATTCAGATCAAGTTGCCGCATAATTGGCGAAGGTATTGATATAAGCGTTTATTTTTCCGGTTTGGGGTGTATGGGAAGAAAACGCGGCGCGACTGCTGTTGTTTCTTCCAAAACTTGCTGATGCTTCAGTTCTTCGATGATAGCTGTCGCTTCTTCTTGGCTTACCAAGAAAATATCTTGTAATGCTCCCGGACTCAGCCAGCCCAAATAAGCCGCTAACGTTTGGGATTGGCTTAGACGCTGCGTAGAAATGCTCTCGACAGTTTCTAATTTTGCTGCGGCACCATTCGCACTATGGGCGGCGGTCACAATCACTTCCACAGGCATTTTTTCTTGGGTTGCCACTACCGCTACATCGGTAATCGGATGGGTTTCGGTGGTATAGGGCATGTCGGGAGTAATCGGGGTCTCTACCGTTTTATCTTCCGGCACTAAATCGGGTATCAAATCCGGCGGTGTTCCAGTTTCAATGGTCTGGTCAAATGCGGACACTTCTTTGGCAGGTGCCGGGCGGACGATACGCTGTGTCGGCAGCACTTGTGGCTGCCGTGCCGATAAAATTTGGGTAGCACGTTCCAAAGCGCGGGGTTGGGGTTTTTCTGGAATCGGCGGTTTCGTCAACACCATCGCCGCTTCCTGAATTTGCAAAAGTCCAGTGACGCCTGTTTTACCACTGACAGGATTTAGCCCGGTCGCGGTTTCAGTTTGGCGTTGGCGGGCATTGCTGCGCCAATATTCGACGGCTCGTTTGATTTCTACAGCGGAAACAGCACAAATTTCAAACGGATTCACCCGCGTTTCTTTGCGCGTTTCCCACAACAATGCATCTATAAAGCGAATTTGCGAGCGATGCATCCCGGCATCTTTAACCAAATCTTTTCCGGCAGCCCGCAAGACAATACGGGTGTGAACATTACTATCTAGCGCAGCAGTGGCTTGTAAATCATCAGCCGTCAACAGCAGATGAATCCCCGCTTTATGCCCTTCTGCGGCTAATTTGCCGAGCAGTGGCAGCCATTCAGTGCTGGAGTCTTGCCAACTTTCATCAGAGAGCGAATCAATCACCATGACAATGCGCGGCAGTTGCGGGCGCTGTTTTTCTTGTTGTTTCTCGTTATATTGGGCAAATGAGCGAACATTTTCTTCTTGGAATGATTGATACCGCCGCTGAACTTCTTTCACCAAGCCTGCTAGTAATCGCTGTCCACCAATGGCATCTGGCAGCAAGCGCCCTAACGCATGGGGCGTCTCGGATAAGCCGCGATGATTACGGGCAGTATGCCCTGCCATTGCCAAGCGTAATTCGCCCGGTGTATTGAGCAAAATCAGGGTTAGCAAAATGCCTTGAATCAGATGATTACGGGCGCTGTCTTTGCCAATCACAATGACATGCCCGATTTCGGCAAGATCGCGCATCACAATCTGTTGATCTAGCGTGATACCACACAAAAATGCGGTTGTTGTGGGATGCTTGCGGTAGGTATCGCGGACGAGCAATCGCCGCAAACTCTGGGGGCGGTGGTCGCGGGTGCGAAGTAAGATGCCGACGGCATTATCTTCACCCCGCAGTGTTGGCATGAACCCAAGACTCCATTCAGGATGCGCTTCGGCAATTTGTTCGATACTTTTTTCAATTTCATCCGGCGTGACGAGATGCCGATTCCCCATCTTGCCGACCATCTCTGGACGCGCCACAAACAGATGATAAGAGGGCGAAGAACGCACATTAACAATGCGTGCTGGGGTATCTAAATCAGACAATTCGCGCTGAAGAATCAGCGTATATTCGCGGATAGTCCCGGCACCCCCCGGTGGATTTGCGCCTTGTTCCAGAATATCTGCAATTGAAGGGGTAAGCCAATTTGCATTATCCATCCGGCTGTAAAGTTCCGGCATGGTTCTTTCCCTTTTGCCCTAGTGAATATATCGCTACGTTAATTGTATGAGAATAATGGAGAAATTGCAGTCAGATGATATTGCAAAATGGTATGTTTCCTGTTTGGTTGTTTTAATGATAAAAATAAAACAGGGAACAAAAGTGTTCCCCGTTAAACCCGGCATCGTCTTAAACGGCAAATGAAGATTATGGATTAATCGTTGGGTCTAGGGCATCGCGGACGCCATCCCCAATCACAAACAGGCACAACACAATAATGGTAATCACCAATCCCGGTATCACGACCAAGTGCGGCGCAGTCCGATAATAATCGGATGAGCGCGTGAGCATATTACCTAATGAGGGTTCTGGGGGTGCAATCCCAAAATTCAAAAAGCTCAACGCGGCTTCGGTCAGGATAAGTCCGCCAACATCAATCGCCAGCGTCACGACGACCAGCGAAATGAGATTAGGCAGAATATGCTGGAACATAATTCGCAAACTGGAAGCGCCCATCGCCCGTGCCGCGATAATAAATTCGCGTTCTTTGAGCGATAAACTTTCGCCACGTACCAATCTCATCGTGCCTGTCCAACCCAAGAAGCCCAAAACAAAAATCAATGTGGTGGAATCGGGCTTCAGGATAGAAGCGATGATAAGTAACAAAAACAAACTTGGAATCGAATTGAGTGTGGTGATAAACCAAGTCAGAAAATCATCCACAATGCCGCCATAATAGCCCGTAATCATCCCTAATGTCACGCCAATCCCTAAGGATAAAATGGCGGCGAAAAAGGCAATGCGTAACGATACTTGGGTGCCGTATAACAACCGAGAGAAGACATCACGCCCTTTTTCATCGGTACCTAATAGATGTTCGTTACCCGGCAGCGTAAAATTATTGGTGAGGTCTTCAGTGGCATAGGTGGTATTCAGCATATACAGCGTGATAGGTTCTGCCAAGATTGCCAAAAGCGTAATCGTGCCAAGAACAGCCAAAGCAACTAGAGTCAACCGATCACGGCGCAGACGCATCAAAGCCCGCTGCATGTGCGTCCGCACTTTAATCTGACCCGCTTCTTCTGCCTGTATTTGTGCTACATTACCTCGAACATTTGCAGCCATAGTTATTTCCTCCACAGGCACTAAAAACGAATACGCGGGTCAAAGACAGCGTACAAAATATCAGAAATAATAAACGCAATTACCGTCAAAACCGCGCCAATCAGTACGGATGCCATCACAATCGGGTAATCGCGGGCGCTGACGGAGGCGACAAAAATTTGCCCTAGTCCGGGCCAAGAAAATATGGACTCGGTAATAGCAGCGCCGCTTAACACCCCCACCACTGCGGGACCTAAGAATGTTGCCAAGGGGATAAGCGCATTGCGTGCGGCATGTTTGAACCAAACATCGCGGTTCGGTAGTCCTTTGGCACGCGCCGTCCGCACATAATCGCTATTAATCGTATCGAGCAACGATGTCCGCATATACCGCGAATAACCTGCAATCCCACCATAAGACAACACAATCGTTGGCAAAATCAGGTATTCAAGGCGCATATGAACCGGCGGGCAGCCAGACCGACTATATTTATTTTTGTCACATTGGTTGCCTCGCGCCCAAGGTTGGTTCAAAACAATCCCAAAGAACAAAAATAACATCAGCCCAAACCAAAAGACCGGAATCGCACTGCCAATCACTGCACCCACGCGGGTAATATTGTCGAACCAACCACCGCGCCAAATGGCGGCTAAAATGCCGATAGGCACACCCAAAAATAATGACACTAATAAAGACGCAAAGCCTAATTCCAGCGTAGCCGGGATGCGCCCGCCGATGATTTCGCCAACATCGCGCTTGTATTGCAGTGATTCGCCAAAATCGAACCGCAATATACCCCTACGCAAAAAATCTTCATCAATTTCGCCATCATCATTCAAATCTAGGTCTTTCCAACCCAGAGTATGCATCCAGTCATTGCCCGTTAGCCAAATCAGGTATTGAATGGGCCATGGGTCATTGAGTCCCAACCGTTCTAATAAACGTTCCCGTTTTTCGGGGGTCATATTTTCGGGGTCTTCGCGGGCGTAGATTTGGGCGGGACCGCCGGGTGCGGACATAATGAGGACGAAAGAAAGCAGCGTAACACCAAAAATTGTAGGAATGGCTTGTATCAAACGCCGAATAATATGCCGGGTCATGTTTTTGTTCCTAATGAATAAGTGGGGTGAGTATGAATACCCACCCCGCCATTGTTGACACTACAATTACAGCATGAGTGCCGGAAATGCACCGTACTTAGTCGTTGATGCTCCACGCATCGAGGTTCCAAGCGGCGTTATAAGGCAGCGGATCCCAGCCCTGAACATTAGGTTGGGCAGCAATCATCACGTTCTGCGCGAACAGCCACATGTAGGGTTGTTCATCATACAGCGTTTTCATGCCTTCACGGTACAGTTCGATGCGGTCTTCACGGGCGCAACCGGGGACGCTCACAGCGTCTTTCCACAGTTGTTCCAGTTCGGCGTTATAGTATGAACCGCAGTTGAAGCAGTTACCGACCACATCCTGACCACCACCAAAGAAAGCAGTCGCATCGGGGTCAAACGGCAGACCGAGGCTCCAGCCGATGATGATGGTGTCATAAGTTTGACCATCGAGTTCATCGAGCAAGGTGCCAAATTCAATCGCTTGGAAGTTGACCGTGATACCAATTTCGGCAAGTTGTTGTTTGATGGTTTCACCCGTTTGTTCACGAATGACGTTACCAGCGTTGGTCAGCAGTTCAAATTCAAAATTCGAACCATTGAAAGCGGGGTCAACTTCGCGGGCATACAGGCAGTCTTTGCATTCCAGCAAGCCATCGCCATTTTCATCCACCCAACCCGCTTCGGCGAGCATGGATTTTGCCAATTCGGGGTCGAAGGCATAGGGTTCAAGCTGCGGGTCAACCCAAGACAAACCGGGGTGATTGTGCGTCAATACACGATAACCCGTGCCTTGCAAAATACCAGTCGCGGCTTGGTCGCCTTCGGCTTTGGTGCCAATGATAGCATCCAAATCAACAGCGTGTGCCAAGGCTTGACGCACCAATACATCGGAGAAAATCGGGTGCAGACCTTGGTCAATGCGTTGACCATTTTCGTCCAAACCGTCCTGCGGATTGTTCGGGTCGGCTTGATTGTAGGTCATGTAGGTGTACCCGTTTTGGGGGTATTCAATCACTTGGAAGCCGCGTTCTTCAATCAACGGGCGGAATTCGCCTTGACGATTGGCGGGGATGCTCAAATAGGTGAAGTCGCCAGCAACGAAGCGTTCATACGAAACAGTGGTATTTTCAACCTGGCGCAAAATCCATTCGCCGGGGCTGACATAACCATTAACTGCATCGGCGTAATCTACGTCGGCAATCAAGCTGACCTGAACACCAAATTCGATGAAGGGGTCAGTAAAAGTTCCAAATGTCGAACCGATGAAATAGGGGTCAGCATCCATTGAGGTCAAATCGCTGTCAAATTTCGGTCCAAAAATATGGGAAGGAACAGGAGTCACATCATTAACATCACTGAGGGCAGTGCAGCTTGGGAGAACATTGCCCGTCCATTCGCCAGCATCATCAAGTTCCGGCGTCCCAATTTTAAATTCCAAAGTGAAATCATCAATTTTCTTCACATCAAAAACCACGCCGCCGGGGTTAGTGCTGCCGTCAGCAAATTGATACATGATGGTACGCACAGAGGAGGTCTGCCCGCTGGCAATGGCATTATACGACCACAGATAATCATCAGCAGTAATCGGGGTGCCATCGCTCCAAGTCAAATCTTGGCGCAGTTTCAGCGTCAGGATAGTACCGGTTTCATCGAATTCCCACGATTCTGCCATACCATCGGCTGCCATGGGGGCTTCTTCGAGCGTGCGGTCATCGAGGGCGATGATGGTGGGGTACATCCAGTCCCAAACAGTCGAAGATGTAGCATCGCTGCTGGTGATGGGGTTAAACGTGGTGGGGTCATCGCCGATATTGGCTTCGACAATAATGCCGCCTTGCCCAGCTTCTGCTGGAACTTCTTGGGCAAGGGTGGGGACAATCAGCGACAAAACAAGAATCGCCAACATCCCCAGACTCATAAATCTGGTAAACCGCTTCATATAGTGACTCCTTAAAAATTTGACAACAACGTTTAAGATGGGTGAATTTATTCACACGCGCCTGTTATAACATAGCGAGTGTTCTCCTTGCAATCATGAGATTAACCAAAGGTTATGAAGATTTATTGAAGATTATGCCAAAATGTGAGGAGTTGATTAAGAATCTTGTTGGAGTTCCCTATTTAAATATTTTTGGCTTTTGGACATAGGTTAATCATTTAAATTATTTAAAATGTTGTCATTTATCTAAAACAAAAATCTCTGGATAGTGATCCAGAGATTTTGAAAGTCGGAGCGGCGGGATTTGAACCCACGACCCCTTGCACCCCATGCAAGTGCGCTAGCCGGGCTGCGCCACGCTCCGTTATATTGATGGGCAGTGTAACACAGAAATGGACACGCGCAAAGGGGCATTTTAACGCTAATATTCTTAACCCGATTTGGCTCTGGTGCTTACCCAATCTATGCCTATAATCGGCTGTATCACTTATCCATTTGATTGATGGTTTGTTATGACGACTGACATCAAATTAACGGCATTGGCGGCGTGCGCGGGTTGAGCGGCGAAACTGGGTCCGCGTGACTTGGCGCAGGTGCTGCGTCCGTTAAATGGGATTTTCCCATCACAAGATTATAAGGCGCTGCTTGTGGGGCTAAATGAACCTGATGATGCCGCCGTGTATCAATTGGATGAGCAGCGGGCGCTTATCTCGACGGTAGATTTTTTCCCGCCAGTCGTGGATGACCCTTATCATTTTGGGGCGATTGCCGCCGCCAATGCGCTGAGTGATGTGTATGCGATGGGCGGCAAACCGTTGTTGGCAATCAATCTGGTTGCCTTCCCCGATGGGCTGGATATGGGTATTTTGACCGAGATTTTGCGCGGTGGCGCGGAAAAAGTGCGCGAAGCTGGAGCAGTCATCGCAGGCGGGCATACTGTTACCGATAAAGAACCGAAATATGGTTTGGCAGTAACAGGCGAAATTCATCCAGCACACCTCATCAAAAAAGGCGGCGCTCAACCCGGCGATAAGCTTATTTTGACAAAACCAATCGGTACAGGCGTTATCACAACGGCACATAAACGCGACCAAGTGCAAACCCTACATTTAGACGCCGCGATTCAAGGCATGTGCCACCTGAATAAAACAGCCGCTGAATTGGCGCAGAAATATGCTGTTCATGCTATGACCGACATAACAGGCTACAGCCTCATGGGACACGGACATGAGATGGCGCATTTGAGCAACGCCAATTTTATCATCCAATTCTCAGCATTAAAGTTTTATCCCGGCACCATTGAATATGCTCAAGCAGGTATCTCCCCCGGTGGCACAGACCGCAACCAAGAGTATTTTAGCCAATGGGCGCAATTTGAAGGCATTATTGCTGAATGGCAAGAAACGCTGCTCTATGACCCACAAACCTCCGGCGGATTATTGATGGCAGTTGCCCGTGAAAACGCCGATGCCCTCCTCCATGATTTGCTGGCGGCGGGCGAACAAGCGGCAATGATTGGCGAAGTCACGACAGGTAGTGGCAAGCTGATTATTCAGAACGATTAATCCCCTAAAAATTCATAACCTCCTAAAATCGTATGGTTTGCGTTTAGTTGTCGTAGCCTGAGCGTCAGAGTATTTTAAGCGCACATGGTCTAAAGTTCGCATTAACCAGAAATTAACTGGAGTGCGTACCATGTTTACCCGACTTATCGTATTGTGTTTTGTGATTGTTATTGGCTTTGGGATTTATTCGCTCTCCCAAATGAATGCCCCATTGCCCGCCCCAATCGTAGAAGTGACGGCAGTTCCGACCCCAACCCCACTGCCGGCGATTAGCGCGATTCAAAAAATTACCACCATTGGGCGGGGCAATATTCAAAATACCGCGTGGCAACCGCATGGTGATTTGCTGCTGGTCAATACCAAACTCGGCGCATGGTTTTATACCGACATGCTGGCAGATGTTGTTCATTTGCCAGAAGCAGAAATCGCGTCGTTTAGCCCCAATGGTCGCCAAATCGTTGCCGCCGATTCGCAGCAAAATATTATTTTATGGGACACCACCACATTTAAACCCACCCACATTTTATATCGCCATAATTCCCCGCTGGTTGCACTGGTATGGTCACCCGCCGGAGATTATTTGGCATCAATGGAAGAAAATGGCATCGTCATTTTATATGACCTCAAAGCCCAAACGCTGCGAGTGCTGTATCAATTCCAACAGACACCTCCTGATGCTAGTGGCAATCTTGCTTGGAATCCCTCTGGAACGCATTTAGCTGGCACAATGTTCAACGAAATGCGAATCTGGAATCTCGCCGGGCAAACGGTGTTATCCTTCCCGAATGTGTGGCACAACATCGCGTGGCAAAATGACACTCGCCTGCTGACGTGGTATTTTAGTGATGATGGTGCGGCACAATTATGGGATACAACCACAGGCACTTTTGAAGACGCCCAGAAGTTAATCGGTTTTAGTCCGGCGTTTAGTGCGGACGGGGCATCTTTTGCTGTTGGTGGTTATCGCGGAGCAGAGATTATCAATATGGTTGACGGCACCACTAAAAAAGTAGGCTCAGGGGTTGCTCTCGAAGCAAGTTGGCAACCAAAGGGTAAATTATTAGCATTTTCCAACGACAATATAGGTATAAGGGCTATAGAAAACGCTTCTAGCCAAATTCTTATCGCTGAACCCGGTGGCACAGTGTTACGCAGTTTGCATGTTCCGATGCAATTTGTCTGGAAACTGGCTTGGCATCAAGATAACAACCGTCTTGCTATCGTTGGTGATAATCTCATCATGACATGGCAAGTTCAAACTGGGATTGTATCAAACCTTAAATCTGACCATGCGCTGGTTGAATACCAACCGATGATGAGTTGGCATCCATTTTTAGATGTGGTGGCACTGGCAGATAGACAAGGCACGATTCGATTATGGGATGCCTCTCGAAAATTATGGTTGTCTACTTTAGAGGGATTGAACGCCCCTATTCTAAAATTAGTATGGCATCCTAGAGGGGATTTTTTGGCAGCCATCCCCAAAAATTCGACAATTAACGACCCTAGCCTGAATCGCGTTGTTGTGTGGGATATGCGCCAGCTTGCAGGCAAGATGCTGCCTGCTGCTATGATTCAACATGATTCCGAATTAACCGATATCGCATGGAAACCAGATGGCACGCAGTTGGCGACTGTTGAAAAAGAAAGCATCGCCCGGTTTTGGAATACTCAAACTTTTGCTCTATCACAAAAATGGAATTTGCGTGAAAGTTGCGCGGCAGTCGGAAATTGTAGTACCACATCCAATTTTCAGACATTTTTTGTAGGATGGAGTCCTGATGGGCAATTGCTGACAACCGGGAGTTTTTTAGGCGATGTTGATTCTGGGCAAAATATTCTATTTCACGGATTAGGTGAATCACAAGGAATGTTTTGGACACCCGATAATGATTTATTAGGGATTCGTTTCATAAATCAGGATAATCCGATATTAGTCATTGATACTTTGTATGGCGCGGTAGCATCTCCTTTGATAACACTATCAGGATTAAAAGCTCCATTCTATCATGGTGGCTACGAAGTACTTTTTAATGCCGATACCAGCGCCATCGCTGCGATTGATGCCAGCAAATCCGGTATGGTTTGGTCGCTGCCGGATGGCACACCGCGCTTCGCGTTTTATAATGCCGAAAGTGTAGTATGGAATCAGCAAGGCACACAGCTATGGGTGTTATCAGTCAATGGCGATGATCGGTTGCTGGACGCGCAAACAGGCAATGTGCTAATAACCGCCAATTTCACAGGCGAAAATCCGCAATGGAACGCACAGGGCAATTTTATTGCTGATGCACATGATGGCATCGTCGAAATTTGGCAGTGGCACTATGTACCGAGTTAGTGTTCAACCAATATGTGACACACAACAAGGATAGATTTTATACGATTGCCCACTTTTACTTTGCTCTACACGCAAAAATCGTCTAACATCCTGTTAGTTTGATTATCGTTTGTCTAACACAGGAGCGAGAAGATGAGCAGTCCTGCGGCTGTTTCTAAACCGTCGAATGCGGGCAGTGGGCAAAATGCTATCCTAGATACCAGCAGCGCCTTTGTGAATATTCGCAACGGTCCCGGTACGCAATATCAAGATATTGGCGATATTCGGGATAATGCGCTGGTTGTTTATTTCCCTAATTCGCGCACTACGGATAATTGGTATTGGGTCGAACATCAAGGCGTCTCCGGCTGGGTATCTGGCGATGTTGCCCGTTTTGAAGCAGCTATTGGCGGAACCCGCCCCACCACCACACCCACACCCTATGATGGCAAAATTGCGGTATGGCACTGGAAAGGCGAAAGCATTGGCGAAACAAGTATTGAAGCCTTCGCCGCTAACCTCAAACGGTCTGCCCCCAATGTCAAGCAAGTGTGGGTCAAAACCACCGATGGCACAGATTGGATGGGACGCTTTGATAAAAGTGCATTAGCCATTAACGGACCCACAGACATTGCCCGTTGGGTGAGCGTCTTGGAACAGAATGGCTTAGAATTTCATGCGTGGTGTGTGCCGCAGGGATTAAATATCGAAGCAGAAGCCGCGATTATTGCTGCCACCTGTAACACTGCGGGCGTCAAATCCATGATTTTGGATGTTGAGCCGTATGCGGGCTTTTGGCAAGGTGGGCGCGAAGCGGTGAGACCGTTTATGGTGCGCTTGCGCCAATTAGTGGGCGGGCGTTTTCATATCGGCATGAGCATGGATCCGCGCCCGTGGCACAAAGAGAGCATTTTCCCGGATGAGTGGTTGCCGTTTATCAACAGCCTGCACCCCCAAACCTATTGGTATACCTTCCGTGCCAAACCCGAAGATACCCTTAAGCAGATGGTTGAAACATGGGGCAGTTTTGGGCGTCCGATTATTCCGGCACTTCAGGGCGATGCCCCTGTCGTAGACCAAACGACTGCCCATAATGTCGCCACGCAGCGTTATGGTTTCAAAGGCTTAAGTTGGTGGCGCTATGGCGTGATTTCACAGTTCAACGCCGTCAATAAACCCATAGAAATTACAACTTCCCCCGGTGATACACCGACAGAACCGACGGATAACATTGCCAACGAAGTGATTGTTATCCCCGGCGGCGCAGGTTTCCGGCGCGGCAGTTATACCGGATCACCAGAATTCAGCGAATTTGATGGCACTTGGAATTGGAAAGTATATTATAAAAAAACCGAACCATCGGTCAGCAAAGTGTGGGTAGAGTGGAAAACCGATTTGCCCGAATCGGGGCGCTACGAAATTTCGGTGTTTATTCCAGCGCGGCACGCCACCACCCAACGCGCCCGCTACAAAATTCATGGCATTCGCGGCACGAATACTGAAGTGGTGGTTGATATTAATCAATCGCAACATCGCAACTTGTGGGTGTCATTGGGCGTGTTTGATTTGGTCAAAGGGGCAAATAACGCGGGCAAAGTTTTCCTGAACGATGTCACCGGCGAATCTGACCGCGAAATCGCCTTTGATGCCGTGCGCTTCCGCCGGATTGTGACGAATACTACCGGAGGTGGCACAGGCGGCAGCACCACAGGCACGCGCCCTAGCATCGTCAATGGCATTCCGGTGGCAGATGGTTATGATTCGCCCGTCGGTACGGCAGATCAGCGCCGTAACAGCCGCGTTTGGCCCGCTGGTTGGCTGGATGCGAGTCCATTTGGCATCTTATATTTTGTTGGCACGCCCAGCGAAGCCTATCATACCGGAGCCGATTTAAATTTTGGTGCGCCCTATGAAGATAAAGGGATGCCTGTCTATTCAGTTGCCAACGGCACGGTCATTTTTGCCGGGGCATTACGCATTTGGGGGAATGTGATTATTATTCGGCATGACCCCTTATATGAGCCAAGCGGCGCGGTGCTATACAGCCGCTATGGACATGTGCAGAATATGCGCGTTAGAGTGGGCAATAGAGTCAAACGGGGCGACCAAATTTGTGAAATTGGCGATGCGTTTGGGCGCTTTGTGCCGCATTTGCATGTTGATTTAAGTCCGACGACAGTATTGGAAACCCGCCCTAGCGATTGGCCCGGCACGAATCGGACTTTGTTACTGCGGGATTATATTGACCCGCTGGCATTCATTCGTCGCAGCAGACCATAAGAGATAGTATTGAACGGCACATCTTGATACGATGTGCCGTTTTTGATGCTAAAACAGTCCCCAATCGCTGACTGCGCCTTCTTCCATCATGGACGGATCCCACATCTCCATGCCCATCTCAATCGTGGTTGGCACACCCAGATAGGTTTGGGATGTTCGGCGCGTTTGTTCCAGCAGTTGCGGTGCATATGGGCAGAACGGCGTCGTCATAATCATCAACACATGGGCATGGTCTTCATGAACTTCAATGTTCCGAATCAAGCCCAATTCAATAATGTTCATGCCAATTTCCGGGTCAATCACGGAGCGCAATGCTTCGCGTAATCCCGCTTCTTTATCTACTTCGCTCATGGTTGCGACCTTTATCTATGCATGTTGTCGTATGATTTGAAGCGTAACATAGCCGATTACGAAAGTCAATTTTGCTGATGAAAATGAGCAAAATTCTTAGAACCAGCGCATTTTCTTAAAGACGAGGATGGCTGCCAGCGATAACAAACTCATGAGGCTGATGACAAATGGCACGCCCCAGTCTGCACCAAAAGGGGGCCAAGTAGTCTCAAAATTCATGCCATAAAAACCGCTGAATACTGTAAAAATACCAATCGTAATCGTGATAACCGTCAACCGATTCACGACCCGATTCAAGCGATACGATTCAGCAGACATATACAATTCGACAATGCTAGTAAGGTTATCACGCAGCATACTGGTCATAGTCGCAATGCGAATGAGGTGGTCATGGACATCACGCAAATAATATTCCAGCACATCATGATTGGTGAGCAAATCTTCTTCGCGCCGTGTGAGGATGCTGAACATGCTTTGCTGCTGCTCCATCACATGCCATGTTTCATTCAGCATTCGTTTGAGCAGCATCAGCCGTTCCAAATGCCCCGGCGCTGATTTACGAATAATCTTCTCGCCCAATTCTTCGACCTCATCATCAATCATATCAATGATAGGGAAATAAGCATCCACAATGGTATCTATGATGATATACAACAAATATTCCGATGAAATATGTTTGAAAAAACCTGACCGCTGCATTCGTGAATACGCCTCCCGTATCACCGGGTTACAATTCTGATGAACTGTGACAATGTAGGAATGCCCCAAAAAGATGTCGAGTTCTTCAAATTCCAAGTCTTTTTCGATCATCACAATATGATTGGTGATGATGAGCAAATGGTCGGAATATTCGTCCACTTTGGGGCGCTGGCGCTGATTTAAAGTATCTTCAATCGCCAAAGAATGAAAGTGAAAACGCTCTTGCAATTGGCGCATCACATCCGGCGTCGGCAAATGAATATCAACCCAAATGACTTCGTTAGGATTCAGCGGCTGCGACCAGAAGTCTGCCTCGGTTTTTTCCTGCAACCCTTGCCCATTAAATTGCATGATTTTCATAACTGCACCCCTCTGGTGTGAAGAAAGAATTCAGTACGAGTCTAGCCCGGTGGCACACACGATGCAACCATAGTGCTGCCACATTCCCCTAGGCTATCAATCATGATAGTGGCAGGCGAAATAAACGAACTGCATTGTCGGTGGTGATAGCTGCCATTTCTTCAGTCGAGAGATTTTTTAAGCTGGCAAGGCGCTCCACAATGTAGGGGATATAGGCAGGTTCATTCCGTTTACCACGATACGGATGAGGTGTTAAAAAAGGAGCATCTGTTTCCACCAAAATACGGTCTAGCGGCGTATTACGAGCAATGGTGCGCGTTTCGTCGGCTTTGCCAAATGTGATAGGACCCGTAAACCCCAGATAAAAACCAGCGGCAAGCGCCCGTTCTGCCATGTGGGGCGGCGCAGAAACCGAATGTAAAACACCGGGGCGCTCACGTAAGACATCTGGCAACGTTTGCGCCCATGCTTCTAATACGGGCAGCACATCGTCGCTGGCATCTCGGTTATGAATAATCACGGGCAGTTGTAGACTAGCTGCCAGTGCTAACTGTGCTTCAAACGCAGCCATTTGTTGGACTTTGGGGCTTTTATCCCAATAATAATCCAGCCCAATTTCGCCAATTGCTATCACTTTGGGCATCTGAGCTAAAGCGCGAATTTCTGCCAAAACAGCATCGTCAAAATCAGCGGTGCTATTCGGATGCACGCCCGCCGCTGCAAAAATACCCACATGTTCGGTTGCAAGCGTCAAGGCTTCCTGCGTGGTCGCCACATCTACAGCAGGAATAATGATACGAGTGACACCGGCTGCGGCGGCACGCTGGATAACTGGCAACCGGTCATCATCGTAACTATCAAAATTGAGATGGCAGTGGGTATCTACCATCACAGACGATTTTGGCATCATCGAATTTTACTTTAGGTGATGATTAAATATGCTGCTCAGGGTCTTTTTTCAAGCGTTCAATATCAGCTTCGACCATTCTTTGAATCAACGCCTCAAAGGTCACTTCTGGTTCCCAACCTAATTTGGCATGTGCCTTTGTTGGGTCACCGACTAATAAATCCACTTCTGCCGGACGCATGAATTCTTCATCTTGCACCGTATAATTTTTCCAATCCAAATCCACACAGCTAAACGCTACATCTAACAATCGCTCGACAGAATGCGTTTTTCCAGTCGCCACCACATAATCATCAGGTGTATCTTGCTGCAACATCAGCCACATTGCCTCGACATAATCACCCGCGAAGCCCCAATCGCGCTGTGCGTCCAAATTACCGACGCGGACTTCACGCGTTAAACCGAGTTTAATTTTGGCGACGTGATATGCCACTTTACGAGTGACGAATTCCAAACCACGCCGTTCACTTTCGTGATTAAACAAGATACCACTCACGGCATACATGTTATAACTCTCACGATAATTAATCGTTATCCAATGCCCATACACCTTTGCCACCCCATACGGGCTACGCGGGTAAAAAGGCGTGGTTTCTTTTTGCGGTGTTTCGACCACTTTGCCAAACATCTCGCTGCTGGACGCTTGATAAAAGCGCGTATTCGGTTTGACAGTATGCAGTGCCTCTAACATCCGGGTCACGCCCAGACCTGTCACATCCCCAGTAAAAACAGGCTGATTCCAAGAGGTTGGCACAAAACTTTGGGCAGCAAGATTATACACTTCATCCGGCATAATCTCGCTGATAGCACGGGTCAAGCTCGTTTGGTCAAGCAAATCCCCTTGAACTAGGTGGAGTTGGTCTTGAATATGGCGAATGCGTTCATAACGGACGGTGCTGGTACGGCGCACCATACCATAGACATCGTAACCTTTTTGCAATAGCAATTCGGCAAGATACGACCCATCCTGACCAGTGATGCCAGTAATCAGTGCTTTTTTTGTCATGGTGTTTCTTCACTCCTAGGTGATTCAAGTAACCCGCTGGCGACAATCGTGCAAAACATCGCGCAGGGTATCGGCAAATGAAATAGACGGTTGCCAGCCCGTTAGGGTTCCCAATTTGGCATAATCGCCTTGTAAAATCGGAATATCGGACGGGCGCATACGTTTGGGGTCGGATTCAACATGAATGGGGGTGGTGCTGTAACTTAACAAAATATCCAGCAATTCTTGTATGCTATGACACTTTCCAGTGGCAACATTGTAACATTCGCCGGGGATACCATGCTGCATTAGCAGATAATATGCCCGCACTGTATCGCGTACATCGGTAAAATCGCGTTGGGCATTCAAATTCCCTACGCGCATAATCGGTGTTTGTTGTCCCGCTTCAATGCGGGCGATTTGCAGCGCAAAATCTATGGTGACAAAATCGCTGCCTTGCCCAGTGCCAATATGATTGAATGCTCGCACCCGAATCACAGGTAAACCATGCATCATAAAATACTGCCAGCCCATCAAATCCTGCGTGATTTTGCTGAGGCTGTAGTGATTGGCAGGGCGCAGCGGATGGTTTTCCGTAATGGGTAATTCTTCGGGTTTTACGATGCCATACACTTCCGATGACGTAACGAGCAGAATACGCGGACTCAAATTGCTTTCGATGCAACTTTGCAGCAAATTGAGTTGTGAGCGCACATTGGTTTCCAGCGTATACCAAGGGGATTTCAGTGAGCGAGCAGGCGCGGATTGCGCTGCTAAATGATAGATAACATCTGGGCATAATTCCCGGATAAGCTGGAGAACTGCCTCGGCTTGGCATAAATCCAAACGGTGATAGGTAGCGTTCGACACTAGAGACGACACATCAGCACGGAAAACCGTGCCGTGTTGTTCTGCCTCTGGTTGGACTGCCGCCAAATACCGGATGAGATGCTGCCCGGCAAAACCACTGGCACCGGTAATCAAAATCCGCACGAAGACTTCCCTAAACGACATAAGACCCGCAGCATTATAGCCAAAGTCTACGGCTCTACCAGTCTTAAGGTGCGGTGGGATATGGGAGCATAAACGTCGTAACTAAGGTTGACCCCTCTTGCTGAAAAGCCACCACATCATAATACATATTTTTTTCCAGCACCACATTAGAAACCGCCGCCGCCATCATCATCTGATACATATCAATAATCACCAGGTCTTTTGCGCCTGTGATACGCCGTGTTTGCAAAAAGTCTGATGCCGAAGCACGAAACACATTATCAATTAATGGCACAGTGCCAAACGGTAAACTGCGGCGATAGGGGTCAACAACAAAGCTGCTATCGCCGCTTGGGGTGGCATTCGCGTCCACCGTCGGCACTATATCTGAACCGGGAACGGGGTCAGAATATGCCAACCCAAACGATGCATCAACCGAACTGGTGTTGACCAACCGCAAATACAACGCATCGTTGCTGGCACTTGGCAATACATCTTCGGTGACAGTCATGTTATAACCCAAGCTAGAACTAGGGGAAACATAAACCGAATACTGCACCCCAGATAACACTGTAACGACAGTTCGCCCTAATAATTCGCCCGTTGTTTGGTCATGGGCAGTGACTATCCTGTCACCATCTAAAATAATGATGGGGTTGCTGCCATTTTTATAGGCTAAAGCAGTCGCAAAATCCACATCATCCACCCGAAAGTCTACAAAGCGTCCCGGCGCAGCATTCACGGCACGTAGCGTTGTCACCGGAATTTGGGTGGGTGTCGGTGTAAAATCATTCGGGTCAGGTGTGGGAACTAATGCGCCCACACTCTCTTGATAAACCAATGGAAATCCGAGCCGTTTTCCGGTAAACAAATACAGATAATTAATGCCGGGCATCAGCGGGATATTCTCGCCCAATTCCAGCACTTCCCCAATGCCCCCTTGTTCTGGCACCGCCCATGTAAAGAAAGTCGGTGTCGCCTTCATCAAGAATGGTTCTGTTACTTCGCCATAGCGCATGACCAGTGGCGGCAGTTCCCCGGCTTGGATGTGTATTGCGGGAACAGTGGGGACAGCGTGCATCATGGTAACTCGCGCTTCGTCTAAGGGCGTCAGCGATAGATTTTCTTGTAGGGAAATGATTTGAAACGTGGTTAATTCACCAATAAAGATGAAAGAAAAAATATCATCCGCATTAAGCGCCAATTGCTCGACGATTAAGGGTTCAGTCGTTGTGCGGTCTGCCCCGGTTGGGTAAACGGCAATATCATAAACACCCGCAACCAACGTTTGACGTGAGGAAGCAACCCCATAGCCCATCTCTGTCCCCAAGGGGATAGAACCGGCATAAATATCCACCACATCCGCACCAAAGGCAGCATGAATTGCCCGCACTTGAGTAATACCGCTAACAGGCGTGTCAAGGCTGATAACATCCAAACTCTCGCGGTCGCTCCCTTGCCCTACTACAATAAAGGTGTAGCTTCGGCGTTCCCGAAAACGTTCTGAAAAAGACTTTAAGAGCGTTTCGCCACTTAACAGTGCTAAAGAATTTTCTCCGGCGGGCAGCACGACGGGCGACGCAATATCACCCGGCGCTAAGATTGGGGTTAAAGCCGTCGCGGATACTTCTAATTGCATGATAAAACTTAGACCATCTACAATGGCATTCACCACTGTCAGGCGGCTTTCATCAGCGCGTAAAGGGGACACATCTTCAACAAGAACACGAACTTGCGGCGCAGACAGCGTTCCACTCACGAGAACAATGAGTGCCTGCTGACCGCCGACACTCAAAGGCTGTTGGGCAAGCGACCCATCGCCGGGTCTGCCGCCGTTGGGAACGACATGCAGCGTATAATTGCCTGCGACAATGCCACCCGATGGCGTAAATTGCCCATATTCCAGAAAACTGGCAATATTCAAACCATCAATATAAACATCAAGTGGGTCGGTAATTTGCGAAATATTGACAACCCGAATGAAGGATTGTGTTGCGGGGTCAAGTGATTCGGTGCGCGGTATCGCTTGCGTTGCCGTTGGCGTTAGGGTGGGCGTGCGGGTTGCAGTTGGGTTGGGTGTTTCTGTCGGTGGTATGGGGGTGGGTGCCAATGTTGGCAGTGGTTGCTGCGGCGTACATGCCACCAGCAAAACAAAGCCCATGATAAGCATCCAGAAGCGACTTAACCCACTCATAATTTTCCCCTACGCTGGCTATGAATCTTATGAGCATTGTGCCACAAAACACACAGTCCTGCGAACAGGCAATTTTGCTCACAGGACTGTAGTCAGGGTTTATTCGATTTAAGTGTTAAAAATGCCTAGCCACCGCCGGCAATGGTTGGGACGGCTTGGGGTGCAGCGGCATCTTGAACAGGAATATCATTGATATTGATGGTATCGCCATTGAAGGTCAACACCACATATAACGATGAAATCCAACCCGATTCCCCTTCAAACGTCACATTCAGCCACTCGCCAGTTGCAGTCCGACTCGTGACAATCAACTGAGTGCCATTGGGAACCAAATTGAGGGATTCACTGTTGGCATCGGGTGTGCGGCGCAGTTGCAAATTTGCCCCAGTATTTAAGCGCACTTCGGCAACAACGACATCTTCCAATGGGTCAGGCGTCGGCACAGTCACCGATGGCACGCTGCCCGTAATCGCCCCACGCTGCTCGGCATCTGCGAACTGGAACAAGGGCAATCCGGTATATGTTCCGACAGCTTCTTTCAAATCTTCCAGTTCGATTTTTTCGTTGTTCAGGCGATATTCGATGTAAAGCGTATTCACCCATCCCGAAATCGAACCACCTTCTGCCGGACGAAAAACGACAAATGCCCAATCTTCGGTTTCCAGCAAACCTGTAAATTCGACCACAGTGCCTAATGGCAGGCGTGCCAATACTTCACCTTCAGCAGTGGGGGTGCGGCGAATGTTGAGGTTGGTACCTTGATTCAGGTTAATCACGATAGCCGAAACCGTGTCTTCGGGAATAGGTGGCGGCGTAACAGCGGTTGCTTGGGCGGTGCCGGGAACGTTGCCACCAATTAAGGGCAGTGTTTTGAGCAAAATAGCTTCGTTCTCAGCATTACGAACATCTACATAAAGCGAATTCACCCAAGCGGTAATACTGCCACCATCGGGTGTTGCAAAGGTCACGTTCAGCCAAGTCGTTTCTTTGACCAAATCGGCTTTTTCGTCTGCCGGGTCTAATAGTGTTACTGGGTCTACCCAATCTGCCGCTTCGGGCGGGGGTTCTTGCCCCTCAACCAGTGCTACGGGAGCGCCTTCGCGCCCATTGACCACCAACGTTGTACCCGCAGGGGCTAATCCCAAAGAACGCGCTTCTGAACGCGGATATTCGCGCAGTTGCAAGTTAGCACCGGGGTCAAGCAACAGGCGTCCAAAGATGGTATCGTCTTCTTCGCTAGTCCCGGGGGGTAATGCTTGCGGCTGTGCGGTTGAATCCGTCACTACTTCCGACCCAGCAACAGAAGCTGCTGTTGGTTGCGCGGCTGCCGCTGTTGGGGCTTGCGTCGGCGCTATTGCCAATGTTGCCCCGCCACCGGGGGCGCTGGTCAAATTTTGGGTTAGCCCAGTCTTGGCAACAATGAGGCGTGGTGCAGAAAATGCACCCCCATCCAACGCAATCAGGTTGTAATAAACACCACCATAGAAGGTTTCGGCGGGAACATCCACCACACCACTCATGTCGGCAATTGTCACGGTGAAAATCAAGCCAATCGTCATTGGGCTTAGGCTAACGGGATTGCTGGCGCTGCCAAAAGCAACCCCAGTTGCCAGCGGTGTTCCATCTGGCAAAGCAACATCCACATTTTCCGTACCGGGAATGGTGTTGATAACGCTGATAATGGCTCTATCCGGTGTACTGGCGCTAACGGCATCTTCATATGCCTTTAGTTCAATTTCGGTTTCGCCTTGCAGCACCACCGCCGTTGCTGCCGTTCCCGCTGTAATGGCAATGCCGCCATTAAAAATTTCATCTTCTGTACCCGCCGCCCGCAGAACTACGGTATGTTCACCAGCGGGCAAATCAATGTGTTCTGTTGGTCGTTCAATGGTCAATGCCGGAGCGACTAAAACATCGTTGATATACACATCTACAGCGGGTGCGCCAACCACACCATGCACCAGCCGTAAGCGTCCGGTATTTGCCGCTGGCACAGTGGGCGCAGTCAGCAGCAGCACTTGGGGTAATTCCGCCGTGCCATAAACAATCGCCATTGTGAAGGTATTGCTCGTTACTGGCAGCGTTAAATCGGATAACAGATTTGCGCCACCTGCAATAACATTCACAGGATAACTTTGGGCAGGCAGGTCAAAATCGCCAAAAAAAGTAGCATACGCCATATTAGTCGCAATGGGCGTTCCGGCATTCTGGATTGCACCACCAATCGTAACAGCCTCTGCCAACTGAATATCCACTGCTGGAGCGCCGGCAATGGCGTGAACCAACAGCAACCGACCTTGCCCTAAGTCAATAGTGGATAAATTATCTGTAAAAGCATCAAATTTGAGTGCTTCTGGTGATGAGGCAACCAAGGTAGCGGCTTCATCCGCTGCGGCGGTAATGGTTTGTTCCCACAGTAAACTGGTGATGCCAGCGGGTGTTACTGTCACGGTGTGATTCCCGGCTGGAACAGTCACATAGGTACTGGCATTGGCATAATTCAAGTTAGCAATTGCCAAAGTGCCATTGATATACACATCAATCGCCGTTGCATTGGGGATAACATGGACAAACCGCACTTGGCTGTTACCTTGTGCGGAGAGACTAGACAAGCTCATCACCAACAGCAAAATTGCGGCGGTTAAGATTCGTAAAATATAACGGGGTGAGATTCTCATGAGGGCTATCTCCTCGCTCACTGGAATATGAATTGAACCGCAAATACATTGATAATCATATATTTGCGGCGGGCGCAACAAGGCTTAGGTGCCTTCCTGCCATTGGTTCAGATAGGCTTCTTGTTCTTCGGTCAGGGTATCAATCGTCATGCCCATGGCTGCCAGCTTAAGGCGGGCAATTTCTTGGTCAACTTCAGCGGGAATCGTATACACCTGTTTGCCGAGTGTTTTGGCATTTACCAGCATATATTCTGCCCCCAAAGCCTGATTGGCGAAGCTCATATCCATCACGCTGGCGGGATGTCCTTCAGCAGCGGCAAGATTAATCAGCCGCCCTTCGCCCAACACATACACGGGACGCCCCTTGATGCGGTATTCTTCCACAAAAGGACGCACCAAACGGGGTGCTTCGTCGCTTATGGCTGCCAACGCCGCCAAATTGATTTCGACATTGAAGTGACCGGAATTGCTGAGGATAGCCCCCGGTTTCATCACTTCAAAATGCTGTTTATCCAGAACATTAATATCGCCAGTAGCCGTGATAAAAATATCACCCACTTTTGCCGCTTCGGACATTGGCATGACACGGAAGCCATCCATGACGGCTTCTAATGCCCGCAACGGGTCAATTTCGGTGACAATCACATTCGCACCCATGCCATGAGCGCGAGAAGCAATTCCACGACTGCACCAACCGTATCCCCCCACGACAATGGTACGACCTGCCAGCAAAATGTTGGTCGCGCGGATGATGCCATCAATCGTGCTTTGCCCTGTGCCATAACGATTATCAAACATGTGTTTGGTATTGCTATCGTTGATGGCAATCACTGGGAATTCTAGTGCGCCATCTTTTGCCATCGCTTTTAAGCGGATAACGCCCGTAGTGGTTTCTTCTGTACCACCGATGATGTATTCGAGCAGTTCGCGGCGCGTTTTGTGCAGCACACTCACCAAATCTGCCCCGTCGTCCATCGTCATTTGCGGTTTGTGGTCAAGCGCCGATTCTAAATGCTTATAGTAGGTTTCGTTGTCTTCGCCTTTGATGGCATAGACCGGAATTTCGTTATGCACCACCAGCGATGCCGCCACATCATCCTGCGTAGACAAGGGATTAGAAGCCGTCAATACCACATCAGCGCCCCCTGCCTGAAGGGTCTGAACCAGATTTGCTGTCTCTGTGGTGACATGCAAACAAGCTGATACACGCACACCCTTCAGCGGTTTTTCGCGTTCAAATCGTTCACGGATAGCACGGAGAACAGGCATTTCCTGCTCTGCCCACTCAATCCGATACCTGCCACCTGTTGCCAGATTGACATCCTTCACATCAAATTCAATTGTCATTTTTTCTCCTGATAATCTCATGGAAAGCCAAACGCGGGGCATTTTAACACAACCCATAGATTATGTCGCCACCGTATTCTTAGCATAGGTTAATCAACTACATGTCGCTTAGTTTGTCAGCAGCGCATCCAATTTGCCATCATCATCAAATTCTGACCGAAAACGGCTGATAAATTCAGCAGATGTATAATGATGATTTTGGGTGCCAATATGCTCCAATACGTAGGTGGCGCATAACGACCCCATTTCGCCACATAATTTCAGTGGTAAATCTTTCACCAATC
>JALHOR010000087.1 GCA_022842885.1 Anaerolineae bacterium | reverse complement strand
GCAATTAAGTTACTTTCGTATTGGGTGGGATTGGTTAATTTCAGAATTTAGCCAAGGACGACCTTGGCCTCTTATCTCCACTCTTTATTCATGAAAAACGTTGGTTGATAAGGTTGGCTATTAGCTGTTAGCCATTAGCTTTTAGCTTTTAACGGCGGGGCATGTTCAGAAAATGGGCTTTTGTAGGGGAGAATTTCTAAACCCTCCCCCTACGGTCATCAGATTTTTACTTGTTTTGAACTTGAGCGAAATTCGATGGTCGCAGCGGCGTGATATAGTGCGCCCAATATTAGGTAAAAAACACCATTTCAAAAATCATTGGATAAACTTTTATGACAACTTCCACGCTTTCATTAGAAAAATCCAAAACTGGTCTTTCCGGGTATAAATTTACCCGCAAGCGCCTATTGGCAATCTTTTTGCTGGTGCTGGCATTCATTATGTTGACGCAAGCGCCGCCTAATTTAGAGTCAGAAACGACAACGACGCTCACCCTGCAATCGGGCAATGTGGATGATGTGGCAAAAATTATTATTCCCACGCTGCCATTTATTTTGATGATGGGCGTATTTTTCAGCATCACAGGCATCGTATCGCTGCTGCCTGCCCCACAAACCGAGCGTTCCAGCGTTATTTTGATGATTATCGCGGGTGTGATGGTGATCCCTACGCTGCTGATTGCGGCGGCAGCGGGCAACAGCACCAACATTGTGACTATGCTTACCGAAAGTTTGCAATTGGCGACACCGATTGCGATTGGCGCGATGGCGGGCATTTGGTGTGAACGCTCTGGCGTGGTCAACATCGCTATCGAAGGCATGATGTTGTTCAGCGCGTGTTTTGCTTTCACCACAGTCTTTATCCTGCGCGATATTTTCCCGTCTGACCAGATTGCCAATGCCCATTTGTTGGCGTTGTTGATTGGGATGCTGGTAGGTGGCTTGGTGGCACTGCTGCACGCTTGGATTTCAATTACGTTTTCGACAGACCAAATCGTTAGCGGTACGGTCATCAATATTTTGGCAGTGGGCGTGACCAGTTTTGTCCGGCGTGAGTTTTTGATGGGGCGCGGCGAAGGATTTGTCCCAACGATGACGCCCATTCGTATCCCCATTTTGGCAGATATTCCGATTATTGGTGAAGCATTATTCAATAATAAGCCGATTTTTTATCTGATGTTTGTGGTCATTATTGGGACGTGGGTCGTGTTGTTTCATACTCGGTGGGGCTTACGGATGCGGGCAGTGGGCGAACATCCATCAGCAGCGGATACTTTGGGCATTAACGTCAACCGTGTGCGTTGGCTAAGTGTGTTTGTTGCCGGGATGATTGCGGGGTTGGCAGGCGCTCACCTCACGTTAGAAGCCAGCGGTAACTTCACTGATAACATGACTGCTGGCAAAGGCTTTATCGCGCTGGCAGCGATGATTTTTGGCAAGTGGCATCCTTTTGGGGCTTTCGCTGGCGCATTATTATTTGGCTTTGCCGATGCACTTGGCACGCGCTTTCAGATTTTGCGGGTGGCAGTTCCGGTGCAATTTTTGCAGATGGTACCGTATTTGGTGACATTGGTCGTGTTAGCGGGCTTGGTTGGGCGGGCTTTCCCGCCGAAAGCCGTTGGTACACCGTATAAGAAAGAATGATTCTGAGCATAATTTTTAAGGGGGTATCAACATGAGCGACCCGGTTTTACAGGCAAAACCGATATTAGAGCGTTTTCGATTGGATGACCGGGTAGCGGTTGTAACGGGCGGCGGGCAAGGGATTGGGCGGGCGTTTGCTCATGCTTTAGCCGAAGCCGGGGCAGCGGTGGCGGTTGCCGATTTACATGCACAGAATGCCCAACGGGTTGCCGACGAACTGACTGCGAAAGGCGCTCAGGCGTTGGCTGTGCAGGTGGATGTGACCCAACCCGACTCGGTAGAGGCGATGGTGGCAACTATCGTCAAACAATGGGGCAAAGTGACCATCGGCGTCAACAATGCCGGCATCGGACAATGGATTGCTGCCGAAGACATGCCCGCTGCGGATTGGGATAGGATGATGGCGGTGAACCTGAAAGGGGTGTTTTTGTGCTGCCAAGCCGAAGCAAAAATGATGCTGCCCACTGGCTATGGCAAAATCATCAATACGGCGTCTATGTCCGCAACCATCTCTAATACGCCGCAAAACCAAGCGCATTATAACGCTTCTAAAGCGGGTGTTTTGCACCTAACGCGCAGTTTGGGCGCAGAGTGGGCGGCGCGGGGTGTGCGGGTCAACTGTATCAGCCCCGGTTACACGCGCACTGCTCTCGTGCAGGATTTATTAGATACCCCTCAAGGTCAAACGGTGTTGCCCGTTTGGATGAGCATGACACCCATGCAGCGCATGGCAGAAGTGACCGATTTGCAGGGTGCGGTGGTATTTTTGGCTGCTGCCGTATCCGATTTTATGACGGGTAGTGACCTCATCATAGATGGGGGGTATTGCGCGTGGTAAGGTCTGTTCATGAATGCTTCATCCGATAAGTTGATTCGCTCAAGTTCAAAACAAGTCATTTTCCGTGGGGTTGAAGCATGGCTCGACCCTACAATAACGTATTTTCACCATTCTCGTTTTTTCGACCCTCTTGCCTCATAGCAAAAAACGCGTTATAGTATTTTTTGTCGGCATAGGTGATGATGTTTTTCCAGAACGAGACATCACTTGCGCCAACCCCCATCTGAATAGGGGCATCAACCCAAAAACGCTATGACAAGCTGGTTGATGCAACTCAAAAAGAAATACGGCTTACGCTGTGTTTCGATGGGTATTGTATGCAATTCTAACCAAAAACTATAGGTGAGGAGGTGCTTATCGAGCGAATGAACATCAGCGCGTTTTGCGAAAGATAATTTAATTGATGCAACTATAATTGGGCTTTAGGGACAGGCATGTTCAACCTGTCCTTTTTGTTTCTCACCACGAAGTCACGAAGGACACGAAGAAAACCAAAAAATCACCACAGAGCCACCGAGAACACAGAGGTTTCACAGAGAAAAAGAGAGAATTTAACCGATTTATCGGTTTACCAATTGGCATTGGTCTCCATCGTGTTTTCAACCGATGGCTTAGATGGCTAAAGCCGCTTCTTTTTCGCGCCCATTGCCCACCGCTGCCGATACCGAAATGCCAGAATGAGCGCCGCCACCGCGCCGATAGCTGTCGCCATGTTGGTCACCATCTGCCGCAAATGCCACTCCGCCTGATGATTGAGATACTCCAAAATTGCCGCCGTGCCTTGCTGCACGACCTCTTGTGGTGGTGAGATGAGAGGATTGCCATATATGCGAAGTCCTTCACTACACGGATTTTCAGCCAATTCGCTTAACTTTCCAATTTCTATCGGCAAATGTTGAAACTGATTACCTCTCAAATCAAGATAACAAAGTTGTTTGAGGTTGCCGATTTCGGGAAGCAAACTGCTTAGTTGATTGCTACCGAGATAAAGTCTCCGCAAATTGGTGAGGTTGCCTATTTCCGGTGGCAGACTGCTTAGTTGATTGTCATCAACACTAAGCTGCTGCAAGTTGATGAGATTACCGATTTCTGGGGGCAGACTGCTCAATTGATTGCTACCAAGACCAAGGGATTGCAGGTTAGTGAGGTTGCCAATTTCGGGCGGCAAACTGCTCAATTGATTGCTACCAAGATTAAGTTCTTGCAAGTTAGTGAGGTTGCCAATTTCGAGTGGCAGATTGCTTAACCGATTGCTATAGAGGGTAAGAAATTTTAGACTGGCAAGATTACCAATTTCCGATGGCAAACTGCTTAGTTGATTGCTACCGAGATAAAGTCTCCGCAAATTGGTGAGGTTGCCGATTTCGGGTGGCAAACTGCTCAATTGATTATAACTAATAAGCAGCGATTGCAAGTTGGTAAGATTGCCGATTTCGGGTGGCAAACTGCTCAATTGATTGCCACCAAGATTAAGTATTTGCAAGTTGGTGAGATTGCCGATTTCGGGCGGCAAACTGCTCAATTGACTATGCTCAAGATAAAGTTCTTGCAAGTTCGTGAGGTTGCCGATCTCCGATGGCAAACTGCTTAATTGGTTGTAACTAAGATAAAGCCATTGCAAGTTCGTAAGGTTGCCAATTTCAGGTGGTAGTTCGGTCAAATTGTAATACGACAAATCTAATATAGTTGCCCCAGTGGCGGCAGTTTGGGCTATAAGTTCACGAATGATGTCGTTATCTTGCGCTATGGATTTGTTGTTTATCAACAGCAGGCACAGCCATAAAATTAACAAACGGCGCATAAGGTTTCCTTATTGTTGTAGGGACACGATATATCGTGTCCCTGCCGAGACTCTAAATTTTAAGAACGTTTCTAATTTTTAGTGTAGCAGAAAAATACAATTATTTACCCAACGCTTTGCCTATGGATTTTCCTCCACATTCTTCGCGGTTCAAAAGATTTTGCCTCTGTGGTGCAATTTAGGTTTTTTGCTTCTTTTCCCGCACACGCCGAATCGCGTGGATATAATCCGGCACAGGTTCATTATGCTGCTGAATGTTTTTCATTATCGCTCGGTTCTGCGATTGGGTCACCATGTTTTAGCCGACTGGTGAGCCAACCCATTTTTGCATCTTCTAGCATTTCCAGTGCCTCGGCTATCGTATCCCCTCCCCCAACACAGCCCGGTAAATCGGGAATAATGGCACCCCAACTCCCATCCTCTTCTGGAATTAATTCGATTCGGTAACGCAAATTTAGATAATAAATCAGGTCTTTAGTTTTCGCTGGTGGTATCATCTTCTTTATCCTTTTCTTTATTTTCATCTGGGGTTGCTGTGGCGTCTCGATGTTGTACGATCGCCTTAATCGCCTGTTTTACATAAACAGGTTTTATGGGACGCGCAAATGGTATCACAACCGTCAGAACAACTTCATTGGCTTCGGCACGAAATACATGATGACTGCCTGTTACATGATCTAATTCAAATCCCTCCGCTTCCAAGATTTGTCTGAGTTCATCAAAAGAAACATTTTTAGGATTCTGGCGTAATTTTTGCAACCGTTTTTCGCGTTTGGTCATGGGGCTGTCTTCTTCTCCCGCACGCGCCGAATCGCGTGGATATAATCTGGCACGGGTTCATTTGCTAGGCGGCACGCTGTTTCATCCACTGCCAGCATATCATCGCCCCACACCACTTGTCCCACAGGCACACTAACGCCGCGTGACCTATCCGGGCGTTCATCGGGCGAGACATATTTCGCTGTTAAATCCACGACTGCGCCATGAATATACAACCCAATCGTAAAATAAATATCCTGCAAGACTTCCGGCACAGACGGAATGTGCAGTTGTCCCCGCGCATGAGGATTGCGGGCATGATATTTTTCCGGTGGGAAGAAGCCATACAAATTTTTGAGCGATGCCGAAATCAGCGGTTTATCATGTAGCATGGTCTTTTTGAACGCGCCCACACTAATCACACAATCAAAATCGGCTAGATATGCCGGGGCAGTCATCTTATCAAACCGAATGGGGTTGCCCGATTTATTCAAGTAATCGCGCATTGCCAATTCATCCATGCCTGCCAAGCGCATGTTATCATCCAAAATCGTTTCGACTTTGTGATAAGCAAAAATCTCATGCGCTGATTTATCCGATGTGACGCCCTCAACGACCAAAATCCGCGCACTGGTAGATGCCCGCCGCAAGCCACGCAGCACGCTTGCCAATACGGGCAGACTCACGGTTGCGGGTGGTTTCACAGCATAGCCCAGATTTGGCTTGACTAGAATTCGTACTGCGCCATATGCCTGTTCCGGCGGGGTATACACAAACGATTCATTTTTGGTGGATTTGACGGCTGCTAATTGTGCTAATTTGCCCATTTTAAAATTAAAACCTCATAATCTCAGGTCACACTATAAAAATCATGCTTATTATGACAGATGGAGTCAAAAATGTTGATTCGGAAAGTGCTTTTTTTCACGATAATGTTGTTTTTATTGGCGTTGGCGCCGTTGGCAATGGCAAAAAATGTGCCGGGTGTTTTAGAACATGCTGGAACGGAACGCACGTATGAATTATTCGTGCCAGAAAGTTATGATGCTGAAAAACCCGCCGCTTTAATTGTGGCACTGCACGGCATTTTTAGCACGGGCAAGGCATTACAGGCACTCAGTCATTTGGATGCCGCCGCCGAAACGATGGGTGCGTTAGTCGTTTATCCTGATGGCTTATATGATTATTGGGATGATGGGCGCTATGCTGCCGGGCTTTTCCCGCGTGATAGTGCTGTGGATGATGTTGGATTTATATTGGCGTTGATTGACCAACTGGCAACTGAATATAACCTTGATTCGGACAAAATTTATCTCACTGGCACGTCCAACGGCGGCACAATGGCATATACGCTGGCGTGTGCCGCGCCGGAACGCTTCGCGGCGGTGGCAATTGTCAGCAGCGGCATGTGGTCATACCAAATTGAAAATTGCCGTGACGATGCCCAAGATGGCTTGCGATTGCTGATGGTACATGGCTCAGAAGATGCCACCTATGGACTTGAGGGGCGCGATGTGGGCGCATCCGATACTGGGGAGCAATTAGAAATTCTCAGTTTGGATGCCACGCTGCAATTCTGGATGGCACGTTATGGCTGCAACCGCGACACGCTTCTTCGTAGCGATGTGGGGCAGGTGATTAGCGTACCCGATTGTGAACAAGAATCGCATGTTTCGGTGGTCATTGTGCGCGGCGCGAGCAGTACTTGGATGCGAAGTGGTGCTGAGTATCAACTTAATGATTTTGGTGTGAACGCGACCGATTTAATCACGGCATTTTTCCGCAATGATGCGGATTGGCAGCAGCACGCCGCGCCATCGCTCAGTTTTTCTGGCGAAGGGCGCAGTTGGATTACCTATGTGCCTGCCTCTTATTCGCCAGATACGCCCACGCCATTAGTGTTAGTGCTGCATGGCAGACCAAGCAATTCAACAGGCATGGCATACATCACCGAAGTCCATAAAGTCGCGGAAAAATATGGGTTCATCACTATTTATCCCGATGGCATCAACCGTGAATGGAATTACCCCAAAGACCTGCTGCAATACACGCGCAACAAACGCGATGATGTGGCATTTCTGGTGACGTTGGTGGATGACTTAGGCATAGATTTGAACATTGATCGCTCACGAGTGTATGTGACGGGATTTTCCAATGGCGGATTCATGACGCAGCGCGTCGCGTGCGAAGCGCCCAACACATTTGCCGCGTATGGTGTGGTAGGAGCAACGGTATTTCATGGGATGGCAGCCATTTGTTATGAAGCGCCACCCGTGCCGATACTCTTCATTCATGGCACGGAGGATGTCAGCATTCCTTGGGAAGGTGATGATCGCGGACTCGAATCGGTTGAAAATTCCGTATCCTTCTGGGGACAGCATAACGATTGTGATGCTAACGCCACCAGCACGATAGATATAGAGCCGCAAGATGAGACTGCTCCCACGCGAGTCCGGCATTTTTCGCTGAATGTGTGTGCGCCCAATACCACCGTTGAACTCTATGCCATTTTGGGCGGCGGGCATAATTGGTCGGGTGTCCCCGGCGCTGACCGCATTGGTCCCGAAATTGCAGGCGAAACCAATATGGACATCAACGCGGGCGAAATCATTTGGCAATTTTTTAGCCGCTATGCGTTGCCCTCTGCGGCAGATAGCTAACCTATGATTTTCAAACAGGGGTGAAGTTGACCCTGTTTTGATGTACAAAGATTTTGGCTCATGTTCAGATTGTGTGAAAAATCGGTTGTTGTAGGGTCGAAGCATGCCTCGACCCTCCTGAAAATCACTCGTTTTGAACTTGTGCGAAAACTTTCATTCCCCGCGCCGTTGATAATACTTCTTGTTTTTGAGTTTCTCTGGCAAATCGCTGTCTACGCCGTCTTTGTGCGTGCCATAGCCCAAGTCTTTCATCAGTTTGGTAGGGGCATTGCGGAGGTGCAGCGGAATCGGCAGATTACCATGCGTGCGAACATCGTCTAAAGCGGCAAAATAGGCTTCGTAAGCATGGCGGTCTTTGGGGGCTGATGCCAGATAAACCACCCCATGCGCCAGATTAATTTGCGCTTCCGGCAAGCCAACCGTTTCCACAGCACGGAAGATTTCATTGGCGACCACCAGCGCCGTTGGCAGTGCCATCCCCACATCTTCGCTGGCAAAAATGACCATACGCCGCGCAATAAATTTAGCGTCTTCGCCCGCGTCTATCATGCGTGCCAAATAATACAGTGCCGCATCCACATTGCTTGCCCGCATACTTTTGATGAAGGCGCTAATGGTATCATAATGTTCTTCGCCCGTTTTATCGTAGCGTAGGTGTTTGGATTGCAGCGTATTTTTGATTTGCTCCAGCGTAATCAACGGCGTTTGATGCAACCGCACGGTGTTTTCCAGCAAATTGAGCGCCGCCCGTGCATCGCCATTGGCATACTGCGCCAAAAATTCGCTTGCCTCAGCTTCAACCGTAATCGCTAATTTTTCCGCGCCACGCTGGACAAGCTGTTGAATATCTTCGGGCGTGAGTGACTTGAGCGTAAAAATCTGCACCCGTGATAACAGCGCCGAAATGACTTCAAAACTAGGATTTTCGGTGGTTGCGCCAATTAAAATCAGCGTGCCATCTTCCACATAGGGCAGCAAAAAATCTTGCTGCGCCTTGTTAAACCGATGAATTTCATCCAGAAATAAAATAGCGCCCTCGCTGCCGCCGCGCTCCATTTTTGGGGATGAGGTCGGCTCGCTATCGAACAAGGTTTTTTGTTTTGTGCCGCGCACCTCATCTACTATTTGGCGCAAATCGGCTTTACCAGCAGAAACAGCCGACAACACATAAAAAGCGCGGTGTGTGTGGGCGGCGATAAGGCGTGCCAGCGTGGTTTTGCCCACCCCCGGCGGTCCCCACAAAATCATGGAAGGCACAATATTATGCTGAATCGCTTGATACAACGGTTTGCCCGCGCCAATAAGATGGGTTTGCCCAACGACTTCTGCCAGCGTTTGCGGACGGAGTTGTTCTGCTAGGGGTTGCTGTACTGCCATCGCATTATTCCAGAACATAAGACCTATTCAAGAGATGAATCGTAGCAGTTTTTAGGCGCAAAAGGCAGAGACGGTTTGTGTCTTTTGTCTATATCAAATAACAGAAAGCATAACAGCGATTTTTTTGGCAGTATAATTGAAGTAGCAATCCAAAATGGGAGATACATGCATGACCACCCTAGCGATTACGCACGAAGATACCCTTGGCTACGGTACACAATTGGCAGTCGGCATCAACTCATCATTTTGGGTGTCATGTGATGGCACACAACTTCATCTCTGGCAAGGGCATCAGCTTCAGAAATCGATTAATTTAGAAGGGCATATCACCAGCACCGTCCGAATAAGTGCAGATAATCGCTACGTCTATCTAGCTCCTTTATGTTATGACCTAGAAGCTGATAACTTTGTAGACTTGCCATCTGTGAGTAGTGCTTTTACTGCCGGATTGCCACCAGCTGGGCAATCGGCAGATTTTGTATTGCGAGCAGCGATGTGGAGTCCTGATTATCAACATCTTTTGCTCTCGGTAGAATATCAGCCCTCACGCCGCCGCAATGGGACACCTTCGCATGATGTTCCCCGAAATCGCCTCTTATTAGTCAATCGTAAGCGCGAACTAGAACAGCTTTTATGGCAAGACAGCACCGCCGACGAATATAACACCTTGGCGTATAGCGAGCGATTTATTGCTGCCGCTGGAATGCCGATTCGGATTTATGCGGCAGGCGATTTTACCCCGGTTGCCACATTGGAGATGCATACCACCACCCTGCGGGCATTAACGTTTAATGCGGATAACACGTTGATGGCGAGTGCTGGCTGGGATGGGCAAGTGATTCTTTGGCAGACCACTTCTTGGCAGACCATGGCGCAATGGCAAGCCCATGAAGAATTTGCTGCTGCTGTTGCATTTTCGCCGCGGGATTGGTTGCTCACCGGTGGAGGGGATGCTCACCTCAAAATCTGGTCAATAGCCGCACAACCACGATTATTAGCGAGCCTGCATGTGGGCAGCCCGATTGAAGCGATAGCCATTGCACCCGATGATGCCACCTGCATCGTTGCAGTGGAAGATGGGCGCTTGCTGCACTGCACGCTGCTAGAATAACCGACCATTAGGTGAAGGTCAAAAAACTCGATTGTAAAACAAATGCAATGCTGCTCGGTGCGGCATCATGATAAATGGCATAAAAAGTCTGAATCTTTCCCGCAAATCGGACAGTGGTATCGCGTTGGAATGTGGTCAATTGGCGCGAAGTTGTATCAGGTCGTTCATAGACAACGGCGGGCGTGGCAGGATTAATCCCGGTACGTTCTGCCATCGGTTCAATAAATGTCTCATTAGTCCCATCTCGGTCTAAATCAAAATTGGCATTTTGGGTTGTGCTGGCAGCAGTGAGATTCAAATTTCTTAACACTACACTCTCATCGGGGCGTCCTTGCAAAATATCATTAATATTCAATGCAGGCGGAAAACGTCTGCCTGTCCCAATCACACCCATCAAATACGGTTTGGCAATGGCATGGTCGCGTATGTTTGCAATAATTTTGCACGCAAGCAACAGCCGTCCCCGCGTTGGTGTACTCCCAACGGCAAGCAGCGAAGTGAGCCGCGCATCGGTTAGCGTGACTGGGTGTAAAAATCCGCCAGAGGGCGGCGAAACTGTTTGCCCATCAAACCGATCTAATGCTGCTAAAAAGTTGGTTTCTTTAGCAGTGTCGTGGTGCATCCACACTTGATAGACGACAAGCGGGATAAAGTCATTGCTCGTCCAAGCGGGTTTGCCCTCGATGGCGCTGAATAAATTTGTGGCTTCGGTTGCAATTGCCCCACCAACCATCAGCCCAGTGTTGACCAATGCCCCCGGTTTACATTCAGCTTCATGTACCAATTCAGCTAAAGCATACGCCGCTGGTGCGAAGTTGCGAATCATCTCACCATTATCGCGGTAGCTGGCAAGAATGCGACTATACATGGTGCGAATAATCACTTCGCGCCACACTGTGGTAGCACCACCACTCACCCGTGTTTGCATTTTAGTGAAACAATCTTGTCGCCGTTGTGCTTGCGCTGCGGCATCGGTTGCACCAAAGCCTGACCAGCATTCTAAGACGGCTCGCAGCACGCCTTCGGGTTCTGTGCCGCGTTCCACATAATCCAGCTTATCATCGCTGGTCACGGTGGGGTCATCACTGGTGATGATGTCTAAGCCATCCCCGGCGTCAACTAAGCGCACCACAGTGATAGAACCATTCGCCCCCACGACGCGAATCGTGCTGCTGCCAATCCGGTTGCGTAAAAAAGTTGCCAAACTAGGGCTGCTGGTAATGCGCTGGCGAACTTGACCTTGGGCAGTAGTGGCATTGCTGCTAAGGTGGGTTGGATTACCTTGGGCATCATCCGGCAAGTTGACCACATTGGAGGCAGTCAAACAGGCATTAAAAACAATCCGGCGATGCGGCGCAACAGCAGGGTCGGTCGCCATATTGCGAACAACCGTATCCATCAACGATTGGGTCGCAGCGGCATTCGTATCCAAATCCAAATCTTGTGATCCACCGCCGGGTTGTGCTGGCATCATTTCTATCCCGCGGGAATTGCCGTGTCCGGCGAACATCACTTGGTCAAGTTTTCCATTTTTGCCATAGTCCCGCGCTAACGTCGGAATTTGTGATTCGACCGCACCGAGGGATGCGGTGACTTCGACCAATAACACGGTAAGGCGCGGATTGCGAATCACATTGGTGAGTTCGGTATCTCGGTGAAACGCGGCATTATGGTCGCTGGAACTATGAATAATTAAGGTCAATGGTTTGCGACTGGCATCGGGTTGTCCGCTTAAATCAAAATTTTGTACCAATTTATCCAATGCGCGCCGTTCAAACCGATGAAAATCTTTGATGCGCCCGTTCAGCGAAGTACTGAGATAACTGACCGGATTTTTGCCCTCATTACGCAATGCAATATAAGAATCAACATCACCGCCGGAAGGGTCTTCTAAATTTGGCGAACACTGATTGAAATAATCTATAAAATCATTCATAAAGCGCCGATTCACCAAAGCGACGAACTGAGCATGGGGGATGCTGCGTTTGATGAGCGACCCGCCGATCTGATTTGCCATCTCTTTAACCGCTTCGCCCCATCTTTTAGCGATGTCTACATTGTCTGTCGGATGAATTTGGATAGTCTCTTCAACTTGGGCAACTGCCCGTCCATAATTTTCTAAGGGTTCAGCAATCGTAGCATTCAAGGTAGCGCCGTTAATTAATCCCGCCCGCAGCAGATTATTGTTGGTCATATCGCGGCAGCCTGCCAACACGCCCGGACGCCGTAAAAATTCATGCAGGGTGCGATACGTTTGTTTTTCGGCATCGCTCAATTGTGGCGATGTAAACCAATCCACTTGTTCTTCGGTATATTGGATAAAATCGCCAGCCGTCATTCGGCGCAATTGGGCTGCGTTGTGATAAGTGGCAGCGACCGGCGTGATTCCCCGCTGAACCAGCGGATAGTGTACCTTAGCGCGTTGGACTAAGCGGTTGACAAACCGATTGCCATGCGACCGCTGCAAGGCACGGACTACTTTCGGTGTTAGATTAGCTTCGGTGGGGTCGGTAATGATATGGTGCAGGGCATACGAATCGGTGGTGGCGGGTGTGATATCAAAGGACTCCGGTGACTCTGGTTGTGTTTTTTTATCTTTTGGGGCAGATTGAGGCGCTTCATGCTGGCTCATAGCATCACCTTACATTGGCTACCGCTGGCGCATGTCTAATGATATTTTGCATTATATGTGAATTTGGATGCAAAATGTTACTTTTGGGGTTACGAAAGGGGATTTGTAAAAAAATCTACACAAGCAGAAGGGGTATCCAATAATGAATACCCCTGTTTTGCGGGCTAATTATTGGTCAAAACGCTTGCTAATATTTTTACTGGGGGTACTCATGCCTGTTTGATGTTCGACAGGAGCATTGGATGTTGCCTCTAAAACACGCACTTGTTCAATGACAGGACGTGGCGCTTCTGCCATTGGTTGGGATTGCTCAAGCACGGGGGCGGCAGGTTGCAAGGCGGCTGCCGGTGGTTGTTCAGCGGGTGGTTGGGGCTGCTCAATGGGTTGTTCAACAGGTGGTTGTTCAGCGGGTGGTTGGGGTTGTTCAACGGATTGGTCAACAGGGGATGGCGGTGCTGGCTCAATCGGTGCAGCAGCAGCATGAATGCCGTAAAGATTACAATCGGGAAATGGTGCGCCAGCATTGGGAGAACGCCCAAAAATTTGTGTCCATGTATCACCAATGCGTGCCATGCCCATCTCGACAAATTCAGGGTTCAAAATATTAGCACGATGTCCGGGACTATTCATCCATGCGGCAAAGGCTTCACCCGGTGAGCCAAAACCGGTTGCCAAGTTTTCACCGATCCACAGCCAATAATAACCACCGTTGGTGACACGCTCTGCGGGTGTCACACCATTTGGGGCAGGGTCGGGCGCGATATGTGAGAAATAACCGCGATCCACCATATCTTGTGTATGGCGGATAGCAATCTCGCTCAGATGCCAACTAAAAGTTAAGGGAGCAAGGCAAGCATTGGCGCGTTCTGCGTTGACCAATGCCAATAATTCGGATGGGTCATCGGCGTATACAGGCAAAGTGATAAGCAAACAAACAATGAATAGCAAACATAACATTATTTTGCGTAAATGAGGCATGATGAATTATCCATTGAGAATGTGGTGAAAAAGTCCCTGTTCTTTATTATATGCACTTTATTCTGGTAAATACTATGGAATATAACAAGATTTCCACATTATAACTCTCGGAATGAGATAGTTTGTTTTTTGTAAGAAAAAGTTGGCGGATTGTAATTTCAAACGATAGGAGAAATTTTAGTAATTATATTAGCGAGTTGCGAAGGAACAGCATGTTTTGCCAGCGGATTTTGCCATAAATGTAAGAAGATGTTTGCTACGAATTTTGCCACGATAATGGTCGGCAAAGGCACGGAAGCGGCGCGATTCTTTTACGCGCTGCTCCAGCCAATGCGACAAATGATTGCTTTTGCCTTCAAAAATAGTGGCAATTAAATCCGTGATAGCCAGCATCTATCCCAACTTTATCAGAATGCCTTCATTGCCGTGCAGCATAATCTCATCATCCACTTCGCCAGTGCGGTTTAAACTTGTGCTGATAAGGATTGTGCCACCGTGCGGCAGCGTGATAGTGCGTGCTTCATCACTAAAATTGAGCAAGACTAAAAATTTTTCTTGGTTATACTCACGCATATACACAAAGGTATCTTCCGGCGATGCTAGGCTTTGATATGTCCCTAGCGTTAAAGCCGCATGGTTGCGCCGAATTTGAATCAATTGGTGATACAACGCCCACATCGAATCCGGCTGCATTTGCTGTGTCGCAACATTGCGCTGTGGAAAATCTTGATTCACAGGCAGCCAAGGTTCGACTGTACTAAAACCAGCGTAGGTGCTGTTATCCCATTGCATCGGTGTCCGGCATTGGTCACGGGTATGGATTGCGCCAAGACGAATGCCTTGCGGGTCTTGCACTTTATCGGGTGGAATGACGCCATTGACCATGCCAATTTCTTCCCCGTTATAAATCGTGGGGATACCACGCAACGTCAGCAGCAGCATCGCCGCCACCCGCGCCCGCGCTTCGCTGCCCAAACGGGAGGCAATACGCGGAATATCATGGCTGCCAATCACATAATTGGGAGTGGCAAAATCAGGCAAAGCCGCATCATAAGCATCCACCAATTGGCGGATTTTGGCGGCATTAAACGGCTTTACATAGCGCCAATCCCAATCGCCAATCAGGTCAAAATTAAAGGGCATGTGGAGTTCATCGTTATTACCCAAATATTGCAAGCGTTTTTCCAGCGGCAGCCACACTTCGCCAATAGCAATTTTATCCTCACCAAATTCTGCCAGTGTCGCCCGAATCTCGCGCATGATCTCATGCACACCCTCATAATCATAGGCGTAAAGCTGCTGCTGCGTGCTGAAAATATCGTTCTCGTTGCGCGGTATGGCATCTGGCGCTAAGGGTTGGTCAGGCATATCAGGATGTTTCCAAATCATATAGACGACATCCATACGGAAGCCATCTACACCCCGCCGTAACCAGAAGCGCAGGGTATCCAGCATGGCAGCTTTGACATTGGGATTGCGCCAATTTAAATCAGGCTGCGCTGGGTCAAATTGATGAAAATAATACTGCCCACTGGTTTCATCAAATGTCCATGCTTGCCCGCCGAAAATGCTGCCCCAATTATTCGGCAAGCTACCGTCCGGTTTGGCATCGCGCCAGATGTACCAATCGCGTTTGGGGTTATCACGGCTGCTGCGCGATTCGATGAACCAAGGGTGTTCAGTGGAGGTATGATTCGGCACCCAATCAATGATAATTTTGATGTGGCGTTGATGTGCTTCGGCAATGAGTTTATCAAATGTTGCCAAATCACCGAACATAGGATGCACATCACAATAATCAGCGACATCATAGCCAAAATCTTTCATCGGCGACGGAAAAAAGGGACTGAGCCAAATGGCATCAATGCCAAGCTGCTGCAAATAATCCAATTTTTCAATCACGCCCGGCAAATCGCCAATGCCGTCGCCATTGGTATCATTAAAGCTGCGCGGATATACTTGGTAAACAATGCCCGTGTGCCACCAGAAAAGCTGTGATTGTGTCATAGGATTGCCTCATCTGTAAGCGAATAAAAAGCGATAATATACAGTACTTTTGTTGTCAGATGAATGACAGTATCATACGATTTGCTCACTGATTGTTGAAGAATAGTATTCTTAGAGTAGGTTTGGCATAGATGATAAACACCCCAGTGCATTTTTCAATTATTTTGCCAGTTCATAATGGCGGCGCTTATCTAACAGAAGCTGTACAGAGTGTTTTAGAACAAACATATCCACACTTTGAACTTTTGGTGCTAGAAAATGCTTCTACCGATGATACGGCATATATTCTAACAACCTTCTCTGATACCCGTATTAAGGTGTTCCCCAGCGACCGTTTGCTGCCAATGGAGGAGAATTGGGGGCGGGCAGTGCAGTTAGATTTAGCCCCATATGTGACGTTTCTCAGCCATGATGATCGTTTAGCGCCAGATTTTTTAAGCACTGTTGTTTCATTGATAACAAAATACCCCGATGCTGGCGTATATACCACGCATTTTAACCTGATAGATGCTAAGGGAAATGTGCTGCGTTTGAGCAAAGCTACCTCACTTATTGAATCTGCTCATGAATTTTTGCTGGCAACCCAACGCCATCAGCGTGATTCATATGGCACAGGTTATGTGATGCTGCGTGAGCGCCTGCTTGTCGTTGGTGGCATTCCACCACTGCCGAATCTGATGTTTGCAGATGATTTGCTGGTCTTTGCGACGATGCAAGGTGGATATAAAGTTTGTGATGCATCCATTCAGTTTGATTATCGCTATCATGCCAGCAGTGCCGCCCGCCTAACAACTTTAGAAACCACATTTGAGGCAGGCAAACAATATCTTGATTATTTGAGCCGTACCGCATATATGGATAAACCAGAACAGCGTGAAGCGGCACACCAATATGTTAAATCCGTTTTGGTGCGTCAGCACCGCGCTTTGATAGTGGGATTGTTTACCGCTGAGGTAGCCACACGGCAACCATATCATGAACAAATTGCCCAGTTACGGCACGATACACGTTGGTGTGGTGAAGAAGATTTGGCAGTAAAATTGTTTCAATTATTGCTGCGACTGCCGCATCCTATAAGAAAGATAGTGGCGGTGAGCATCAAAATCTTCGCCAAATTAACGTGGCAACTTCGGAATCGCCGCTAAAGTAGCTTTCAGACGATGATATAAGCGACTCAATAAAACGTGCAATCGGAAGGGAACAAACCGCTGATAAAGCTGATATACCTTTGGAAACCGTTGGGCAGCAGACACAACGCCTGTGTCTGTGAACCACCAGCGTTCAGGGTGCGATATATGCTCCGCACTCGGTTGGCGTTGTAGCGATTGCAAATCTGTTAACCATTGCTGAGATGTAACGTCAACATGGTATCTTTGGAAGGCAAATTGGCGGGCTGCTTGCCGTATCTGCTTTAATTTAGCAGGGTTTTCCAGCAAATCTACGATGGCACTGTACCACTTTCCCGGCTCATTTTGAACAATAATACCTGTTATCCCATGTTGTACTTGTTGGTAGAGTGGACTATCGGTATAAATTCCCACTACCCCTGCCGCCGCATAATCGCGGAATTTAATGTCCGTCTTGCATTCATAAAACACATCATACTTCATCGGAGCAAGCCCGATAGCGTAGCCATGCCGCGTAAAAGCACGGAAAAATGCTGCATAATCGCTCTCAAAGGGAATATAAACGCAATTGGGTTGCTTTGCCAGCACCGCATCTCGATAGCCCAACATATAAAAACGCACTCTTTCGCCGTATTGGCGCAGCACTCGTTGTATATCGTCACGGATAAGCGCGTAAAACATCGCACCGCTGATAGGCGATACTGCATACACGATTTCTAAGGGTTGGTGCAATTCGGGCAATGTATCCGGCACAAGCTCCCAATCAACCGATGCCCAAACAGACTTAACTTGTTCATTCCATGGGCGAATTACATTGATTAATGCGGGTGAATGTACCCGCACCAGCTTTGCTTGTGTGAGCAACCATTTAAGCTGTTGCTGCTTATCAGGATGCCCAAAATAACGATACACTTCGCTGTCAGGTGGTACAGCCAATAAGTTGTCATCTAAGTCGTAAATGATGGGGATGCCAAGCGCCAAGGCATATTCATAAATAGGCTTGAAGGTCGGGTCAACGCTGCGGCATGTCACCAGTATATCTGCTGAACGTACCTGATTGGGGGATACTTGGTCTTCCCGGCAATGCTCTAATACAATGTCGCCTAATGTCGCAAGATGGCGCAGGGGTATTAGGATATTAACTATCGGTGAAGCAAACAATTGGGGATACAGCACAAGGACACGCATACACATCGGCGCATCTACTGCGCCATCCTCTTTTTACGAATGCTTATCACAATGAGCAGCCCATAATAAAAGATGATGCGGATTGCCCATATAGGCATTTTGGCAAGGCGAACATACCAGCGCATCGGAAAATCATATGCAAATGCTTTAGTCGGGTAAGGTGCAACCAGAAATCGGTGCTGATATTCTTCAAATGCTGGATGAAAATCGCGGTGGCGATGTTTTATCCGGTCAAATACATAACGCCGATATTGCACGAGTAAAAGTTTGTGCAAAAACTGGTCAAGCAGACGGGTATCAACGTCTACATCACGACTAAGCATCTCGCGGTACTGACCTGCCGCGATTACAAAATCATGGATAACCGATTGGCTCGTCATACCCTGTGTATGTTGCCTGAAACCAACTAATGGTGTTGGTGAGCATATTTTGTAGCCCAAGCGGGTGAGCGCATAATAACAATAAAAATCGGCAAATAGTAATCGCTTAAAGCTAGGATACCCACCAACACGCTGAAAATCAGCGAAGCGCATTACAAAGCCGCTGCCACACACATCTTCGCGGAACGTATGCAAGCGTGATAAAAATTCACAAGCATTTTCACGATATGTCCCGGCTTGCATCGGTTGACGACTGCGCCCTTGCTCATCCATAAATATCGCCCCTGTATGATACAAGGTCGCGGCTGGCTCTGATTGAATGAGTGTCACAATTTCTTCCAAAAAAGTGGGGAACACAATATCATCGGCGCACATCAGCACCAAAAATTCAGAAGGTGTTTCAATATCAAGAATGCGCTTCCAATTGTCTTCAATCCCCAAAAATTTTTGTGAAGGTACAATCCGAATGCGTGGGTCATGGTACGCCTCAATCACACTAACTGTAGTATCCGTCGAGCCATTTTCTAAGACAACAATATCAAACTGATGGTAGGTTTGGTGGAGCAAACTCTCGATAGCCGCAGCAATATAGGGCATCCCATTATGCACAGGCAAGGCAATCGTAAAGGTTGGCATTCTGGTTATCACAACATCATCCCTTTGGATGCAGCAGAGACTTTAGTTGATAGCGGCGGTTACGCACATAATACGCCCGACGAAGCCGAATTATCGCCAAAATGCCATAATATATACTAAGCCGAAGCACTGGGTTAACAATAGTGGCGATATAAAGGTACCAATTTAATGAAACATCCCAAAGAAACATACGGCGTTGTTTGAGCGCATTGGGTAAGGATTCTTGTGTTGTGACGGCTTTGGCACGGTTTGGGTCATGCGTTTCTTTGATTAAATCGTGAATAAATTGCCGTAAACCGCTACCACTGACGAAGCGCACAAATAAACGGGTCATCTGCTCGTGTTGCGGTGTTGTCAAATAGCCAGCATTTTGTAAATCGCGGAGATAGTCAACAGCCGCGGACTCAAATTCTCTGGTGTGAGCATTAAATCCGGTGCTGGAGGCGTGTCGCCGGAATCCCACCAGCGGCTCTTGCACGCAGATTTTATAACTCTTTTTCGTGAGACGGTAATAACAAAAAATATCGGAGAACAATAATTTACTGTAGTTCGGATACCCACCCACAGCTTTGAAATCGGCAAAACGCATCACATAGCCTGTGCCAAATACACTCTGACGAAACGCATGAACAGCATCCAAAAAATCTTCGGCAGTTTCTTGGTAATTCCCCGATGCAAAGTCGTCTATAAATTGCCCCTGTGAATCAATAATGAGGGTTTGGGCATGGTAGAGGGATGCTGTAGGATGTTGAGAAATGGCATCTGCTATCCTGCTAAGAAACTGCGGATATAAAATATCGTCGGCACACATCAAAACCAGAAATTCATGCGGGTTTGGGATGTCCAAAATCCGTGCCCAATTCTGCTCGATAGGCAGTAATTGACCAGACGACAAAATTTGAATGCGTGGGTCAGCAAAGGACATAACAATGGGGATAGTCTGATCCGTAGAGCCATTTTCTAGCACAACAATATCAAAATATGGATAGGTTTGCGCCAATAAACTCTGTATCGTTTGGGCGATGTACGCTTCACCATTATAGACTGGGATAGCAATTGTGAATTGGGGTTGCTGCATGTGTGCCATATTCATTCTTTTAATAGGAACGCACCAAATCAGTTATCGCACGAAAATCACATGGATAATGTTGGATAACATCCAAAATATTTTTTACATCCAGCAGCGGAACCACAATACCCCCGGTTATATCACCCACATCCGGTGTTGTGCGTATTTTTTTCATCATGCGTTTGGCAACAATAAGCAATTCACGGGCGCCTAGACAATACATCCAATAGAAAAACAGGTGATGGCGATAATACTCTACGGTGGGAAGTGCTGATTTTAGCGCCTCAATCTGCTCTGGTAAAAGTTGCTGCTGGCTACGCAGTTTTGCACTATTACGAATAACCCGCCGCCGAAAACCTTGCAACGTGCTATCTATATTGTAAGCCGTCAGTTCATTCGCATACACCACCAATAGTTGCTGTAGGGCTGATAACCAACCCACATCAATCCAATCCATAGCGGGCAAAAGCAGATGTTCGATTTTTGCCATCGCTTGGCGATTCATATCATCCGTGTGCAAGATATTTTTAGCTTCCGACATTTTTTTATTAAAATAATAAAATCCATGTGATTTTCGGGTAATACCAATGACCACCATGGCTTGCGGATAAATCACGAATTGGGCAGCCTTGATGACTCCGGCTAAGGTAGCGTAATAATCTGGAAATAATGACTGAAAGAAATTTCCCGGCAGCGTCGTAGCAAAATGTCGTTTAATCAACGAATGCTGCATGTTGAAATTAATTGCCACTTCCCTGTCAAACGAGCGTTGTAGAATGTCTTGCCTTTTGGATGTGTTTAATGCTAGGGGTGTTTTCCATATGTTTTGTGGATTGCGCCCAGCAATAAGCAACCCTTCTGGGTGTTCTGGCAATACCTCTGGGTAAGCATATTCATAGGCTTCGGTATAAATCCAATCAGGTGAATGATACTGCGCGATAACTTGTGCCATTTTGGTGAAGTAATGCGGCATTAGGGCATCATCATCACCCAACATTACAAAATAATCACCTGTTGCAAAAGAAAGCGTCCGATTCCAATTATCGGTGACATTCAAAAGGGTTTCGGTGCGTGAGTAGTGGATGCGGCTGTCGTTTAATGATTGCACATAGCCATATACATCATCTTCGCTCTGATTATCGGAGATAATCAATTCCCAATCGGCATACTCTTGGTGGCGCACAGACTCGATTGCGTACTTAAGCAAATCAAGCCGATTATAGGTGGGTAGCAAGACCGAGAATTTCATGCATTTGTCTTTCTCAAGATGACCGTATAAGTTGTACCCCGAAACCCGCGGCGTTCCAGCGGACGCATGAGCAAATCCAGAATAAAACCTATTTTATAATTTTGCAGCTTGTGGTGGGCAAGATTACGTAAACTACAGCGCCAACCAAAACGATTCCACATCAAGCTACCCCTATCTAAATCAGTCTTTTCTACCAATTCTAACCCATTTTGTTTTCCAATTTTTTCTAGCACAGCCGCTGGTATGAGATACACATGGCGCGGTGCATCCAAATGTGTCCACCACTTGCCAAAGATTTTGAATTGCAACGCATCAGGATTCGGTGCTGCCAGAATTAACACGCCATTCGTCGCTAGGTGGCGACTCAGAACGTGGAGGGCATTCCATGCATCCGGCATATGTTCAATCACATGCCATAACACAATTGCATCAAACTGCCCCAAGTTTGCTAACCCCTCTGTCACATCAGTAGTATTGATGGTGGTAATACCAATTTTCGTGCTGAGAAAATCGCAAACAGTTTTATCCATCTCAATCGCAGTTGGGTCATAGCCTGCTTCTTGGGCAAGAAACATAAACCCACCACTGCCGGGTCCAATTTCCAACAAGCGTTTGCCGGGTGCGAATTGATTGAGCAATTCTATTTTATACCCTTCGGTGGCTTGGTAGGCATCGCGCAAAGTGGCTGGCTCTACATCCAAACTATAATATGATGACGGATAATATTGCCCCAAATCTGCCGGAATAGGATGCAGAAAAACCAATCCATCTTGAGGGCATTGATAATACTGGAATACTTCATTATCAATGTGTCTGTTGAAATCACGAGCATCCAACAAGTGGTGTGCAGCAGTACCACAATATGGGCATGAGGTGGAAATCATAATAAGGTACTCGTCTTCGTCTTGTGGAAACGATGTCGTAAAGTGAGCAAACGTCGCCCGAATTGCCAAGCATCTTGTTGTAGAGGACGCTGTAAGAAAAAGAAACCACCTATCAGATACACCAACGTGCTAGCGGCACCCACACCCCAAATTATCCATTCACTAGGGAATGTCGTTGCTGCGACGATAGCACGCCCAAATGCAAAAACTGCAAACCCCACCAGCACAAATGACATCACATTTTTTACCAACCAAGTCAAGGGGTTTACCTGTAAAATTTGGCGGTGTGTTAAGGGCAGCAGTGTCAACACATAATAGATGTTCAATAACACCCAAGCCACCGCTGCTCCATTAATGCTAAACAGGGTAATCAGACCATACAAAACCGGCAGATAAATCCCAATTGCAACAAGATTGATATATAATGGAATGCGGGTATGCCCTGTACCAACAGCCAAAATGTAACATGCTGACATTGCTGTATTGAGGAAAAAACCACCTGCTAGAATGATTAAAGTCGTATGTGTTACCTCAGCAACTTCAAGTGTTGTCCAAACGCGCAAAATATCATGTCCCCAGAAAATTAAGAGCAGTGTGGGGATAGTAATCACATACATTAATAATTGCGAATATTTGTTAAACCGCAGTCGCAATAATTCAATCTGCTGCTGGCTGTAGTCTTGTGCCATTGAAGGGAGCATTGCCCCAGAGAGAAACATGTTAAACGAACCAATGGCTTTCAAACTGATGTTATAGGCATTATTGTAATAACCCAGCATGGTGATGGGCAGCAAATAACTCACTAGGATGCTGTCTACTTGCGTAAATAATACTGATAATGCTGCAATTAAATTCATATCCAATGAAAAGCGCCCGACGCGCTTCATTGCTGCCCACGAGAAACCCGGCA
>JALHOR010000086.1 GCA_022842885.1 Anaerolineae bacterium | reverse complement strand
TGAATTTTTCAAGCGTGTGTCCGTCACGCACAGCACGCTCTATGATAGTCAGTTCTGGCATGAATAGGGGCGGCAAATCACCGAGCAAGCGCCACAGCGTTTGCCGCAGTTCGGGGATGGTTGCCTGCCACGCGGATAATGTGGCAGGCACAGGCATCACAGACGAATCGAGAAATTGCATGGGCTTATTTCATCCCAGTGGTGGCAATGCCGCTGGTAATGTAGCGTTGCAAAAAGGCAAAAACCAACGTAATCGGCAGCAGCGTGAGTACGGTCATCGCCAAAATCAGATTCCATTGCGTTTGTAATTCACCTTGGAACGAATTTAAGCCGACTTGAATCGTGAACAATTCGCTGCGGCTTAACACAATCAGGGGCCACAAGAAGTCATTCCAGCGCCACATGATCGAGAAAATGGTCAGCACTGCCAATGCCGGGCGTGCCAACGGCAAAATAATTTGTAGGTAAATGCGCCATTCACTCGCGCCGTCAATCCGTGCCGAATCGAGTAGTTCATCAGGAATGGTCAGCATGTATTGACGCAACAGGAAAACACCCGTCGGGGTTGCCGCCGCCGGAATGATGATACCAAGCAGATTGTTGTTCCAGCCAATTTCGGTGATGACCAAAAAGACCGGAATCAGGATGACCGACAGTGGCACCATGAGCGTGCTAATTGTCAGTAGCAAAATGGTATCGCGCCCACGAAATTGATATTTGCTGAGGGCAAATGCCGCCATGCTGTTAAACAGCAGCGTTAAAATGGTGGCACTGACCGTCACCACGATACTGTTGCGGAAATACTGCAAAAAGTTAAATCGGGCGATGCCATCGGTATAATTTTCTAGCCCAAAATAGACTGCTTCTACAGCGGTGCGCTCATTGATATTGACCGGAAGCATCTCCGTTGGATTTGCCGGGTCAATCATCTGGGCTTCGATGCCCACGCGCCGCGCTTGTGCTAATTGTTGGGTTGTACCATCGGGCATCGTCACATTAAATAACGGCAGCGGCTCGTCATAGCCTTCCACCATCACCGTTTCTTGGCGATAGGGCAGCAAACGTGGCGGAAAGCGCGAAAGCTCTGCTTGGGGTTTGAACGAGGATAACACCAGCCAAATCACGGGTCCAAACATCAAAAATGTGCCGAAGAGCAAATACAAATACGTCGCATAATCTGCGAAATCCAGCCGACGTTTGCCGTGTGTGCGGAGTATAAATTCTTCTATCATGGTGCATCCCCCTATGCAATATCGCTGGAACGACCAGCCCGCAGTTGTAACACCGTCAGCATCAGCAAGCACAACGCCATCAGCAGCGAAGCCGCCGCCGCCAAACCATATTCTTTCGTCTGGTTAGAGAACCCGGTGGAATAAATATACTGCACCATGTAGAGCGTGGTTGTGCCGGGACCGCCACCTGTAAAAGGAAATACTTGGTCAAAGACTTGTACCGCACGAATCAGCGAAAGCAGCAACACCACAAACATCGTCGGCATCAGCAGTGGCAGTGTTACACCCCAAAAAGTCTGCCAACCGGTCGCACCATCAATCGCAGCGGCTTCGTAAAATTCACCGGGGATAGCTTGCAAGCCTGCCAGCAAAATGAGCGTAAAGAAGCCCATTTGCGCCCACACACTAATGAAGATGACCCACACTTGCGCCCACTGAGCGTTAATCAGAAAAGGTAATTTTTCGCCCCCCAAACTGACGATGATGGCATTCATCAAGCCGTCTTGCTGCAAAATCCATTTCCAGATGAGCGCCACGACAACGGGCGACAATAGCACCGGATAGAAAAAGACGCTGCGGAAAAACCCACGCGCGATAATCTGTCGATTCAGTGCCAATGCCGTTATCAGCGCCATGAAGACCATGATGCTGACTTGAAAGACGACAAAGAACAGCGTATTAAACACCGCCCGCCAGAACAAATCTTCGCGGCAGCTATTGTGGTCAAAAATGCTTTCGCAGCTAAATATTGTGTTGATATTTTCCATCCCTACGAAAGGACGGTCTTGTGGAAATAAATTGGTGCCACCCGTGAAGGCATAATAAAAGTTCAACAACATCGGCAGCAAAATAAAAATGCCAAAAATTAATAAATTGGGCAGCACAAACACATATGCCATGCCTCTCACCCCCAAGCGGTCTTGGAGAGGATGCATGATTAAATCCATCAGGTTGATAATGCCGTGAAAAATGGTTGTAAAAAAATTAGCGATAGCCTGCGAAAGAATCTGCCATGGAGAGAGCCGCCGCTGCTTGGCTTTAAGCGTATTCTGGGTCATGGGGCGTTCCTTAAAAATCTAGTTCCGAGATATAAAAAGGCGGGTCACTGACCCGCCTCGTTTTATTTAAGCATTAGGATTGGGCGGCAGCAGCTAACGCATCATCAATATCTTGTTGAATGCGGGCAATCGCGTCATCCAAGCTCAATTCGCCCGTAATCACCTGAGTCAGGCGGTCACGGATGGGGTTGTTGATGGCGAAGGCTTTGCCACCAAATTGCAGTTCGTAGGCTTGGTCGCTCAGTTTCGGCACTTCAGCGGCGAAGGTCGTCAACGCGGCACCAGCGGCTTCGGATTCGGTTTGGTACGCCAATTCGCCCAAGGCAATGTGACCGGGGATGAACAGGGTGCGTTCCACGAATTCCTTCATGACATCTTCCTGAACCAGATAATCCATCACCCGCGCCACTTCTTCGGGGTGTTCAGTTTGGGCAAAGGCAACCATCATCGTACCGCCGGGCATCCCAGTGCTACCACCTTCACCCGTCGGATTCGGGACAGCTTCCCAATCGAAGGTATCGCCGATGTCATTGCTGAAACGACCAATTTGCCAGCTACCACTCATGTACATCACCAATTGACCATTGATGAAGAAATCCGCGGCGGCGGCATAGCTACCACCCGCACCGACCCAGACTTCTGCCGGGGTGATGCCTTCGGTGTGCCAATCCACGACCAATTGGGCAAACTCACGGAAACCTTCAGTGTCAACGCTGATGCTGCCATCTTCATTAAAGAAGACTGCGCCAGAGCTAAACGCCGGACCCGCGACGCGATGACCGCTGCGGTCAATGGCGATGGCATATTGTGTACCAGTGGCTTCGGCAACGGCTTTGGCGGCTTCTGTCCACTCTGCCCATGTCACCGAATCGCTGCTATCGCTGGGGACTTCCACACCCGCTTGTTCAAACAGCGTGCGATTGATGTACGGACCCGTCACAGTGAATTGATTCGGGAAACCGAAAATTGCATCTTCGGCATCTTCTTCCGTGCGAAGGGCGGCGAACACGGTGGGGGAGAAGCTGGCTTCCCAATAAGCAGCATCCGCCAAGAGGGGACGCAGGTCAAGATAATAGCCTTTGAACGCATCAAAGTTAGTGACACGCGCCATATCGGGACCTTCGCCGGCTTCTACCTGCAACGGCAGTTGTTCCAGAATTACATTATAAGCGACGGTATCTACCACCACTTTGATGTCGGGATTTTCGGCTTCAAATTTATCCAACAAATCCCGCAGCACAGTCCCTTCGTTGCCATCATCATACCAAGCAATACGAAGTTCAACGGCGTCCTGAGCGTGAACCGAAGTCAGCGCCAGAACCAACAATGCTAAAACGACCAGCATTTTTTTCATTTTTCGCGTCTCCTTAAACTAAACAATACATATAATACACTGCTCCAGAAAATAGAGCAGAGAACCACCAGAGTAACATATTGGGAGAATTTCTGCCAAAATAGCGCAGACACCCGGCGAGTGCGATGGATGGGGGTAGTGGTGTGGGTGATAAGTTTATGAGATAAGGAATGATTTTTCATGTAAAATTATAATTACTTCAATGATTTAATTAATTATTTTTTTCATTATCCACTGTTTGCTAGATTTATGCAAGTGAGAGATTGTTAAAAAATGACGGTAAAATCTTATCGCGCAGCATTGATTGGAACAGGCGCATTTGCCGCCGCCCATGTGCAGGCGATTCGTGCGAGTGCGCCGCGCATTGAACTGGTTGCTGCTGTGAATCTAAATGAAGAAAAAGGGCGTGAGTTTTGCCAAATTCACAATATTCCAGCATTTTTTGTGTCTGTAGATGTGATGCTATACCATGTTCGTCCCGATATTGTCTTGATTTGCACGCCGCCGAATACACATGTGCCATTATCCGTGATGTGCTTGCGGGCTAAAGCGCATGTGCTGTGCGAAAAACCCTTGTGTGGGTCATTGGCGGATTTTGATGTTTTGCAACTTGTCGAAAAAGAAAGTGGGCGCTTTGTGAGCAGCGTCGCCCAGTGGCGTTTTGGTAGTGCCGCGCAACATCTTAAACACTTGATTGAAACTGGGGCGTTGGGAACATTGCGTCTCGCTGTGTGTCATACGCTGTGGTATCGGGATGCCGATTATTATAGTACCGAATGGCGATCCGATGCCGAAACCGCCTTAGGCGGCACGACTACGGGGCATGGTATTCACCTGATGGATTTGCTGTTGTGGTTGCTGCCGGATTGGCAGCGCGTGACTGCCCAAGTGCTGACGCTGGAACAGCCGATTACCGTAGATAATCTTTCGATGGCGCAGGTGCAATTTAAAAATGGTGGTATCGCTTCCATTGTGAATAGTGCCTTGTCGCTGCGGCAAGAAACGTATTTGCGTTTGGATTTTCAACGGGCAACAGTTGAAATGTGTGGTCTTTACAGCGCCAATAATGATAATTGGAGTTTTACGCCTGCCAATGAAACCGATGCATCGTTCTGGTCACTGCCAGAAAACCAAGCCGGTATTTTGGATGCTCAAGTCGCAGCATGGCTAGATAGCCTCGATAACAATGAGCGTCCGTTAGTCAGTGGAGCAGAAGCACGCCGTATTCTTGAATTTTTGACGTGCCTCTATCAATCCGCGCAGTTAGGGCAGCCTGTTATGCGTGATTCGATTGAACCGCAAGACCCGTTTTATCACAGTATTCGTCCGCGCTTCAAATCTAACGTCAGTGATTGACCGCTGTGGTTAATGGTCATGGTGTCGGCATTTATAGGCGTTTGCGTATAGTAATTCGCGTAATGGGGCATATTGTCCCAATTTTCTGGTGTGTCATTAATCATCATGCCGGTATCCCAATGCAGTGCCAAATCTGTGCCGTCTGGAGTTTGCCACTGAATCGTTAATTTTTCTGCAATGGGGGTATTTTTCATGGCTTGCTGCTGGAAATGCACAAAATCGCCATCAGTTTCGGCGCGTCCCACATGGCACAACCACGCATTGCCTATACCAGCACTGCGGAGTTCCTGCGCGGCGTGCTGCCCTTTTTCGGTAAGGACTAAATTGCCATCACCCCATAAGGCGATGTAGCCATTGCCACAGCGGGCAAACGCCCACTGCCCGCTAATGTGATATTCGTCAAACATTTGCGTGGGGAAATAGGCATGGGTCACGCCTAAACCAATATTTTTCTCAACCTGATACAGGCATAACACCGTGCGATCTACCATGCCCACTCGTGGCAACCGCGCTGACCCCGCCCAAAAATTGGGGCGGGCGTTGCCATGTTCTTGGCTGTTGCCGGGATAAGTCGTAAAAACACAGGCTTCTGGGCTTAAGGTGGCTTGCCATAAGTGTTCCTGAATGCCATCTTCGCCATGCCGATGTTCTACTGCTGCTGAGAGCATGACATCGGAGGTACGATAGGTGATGGTGCGAACATCCCAAGTATCGCCGCGCATATCAAACTGCGGGCGAAATTGAGCGAAAGACCGAGCATGGGTGATAATGGTGCTTTCGACATCCGCGCCAATAGCTTGTATCACGTCTGGCACGCGATATTTTTGTGCTAATGCCAAAAAGCTAGTAGCACGAGTTTCGCCATTAAATAAGCCCATGCCCCATGCGATGCGCTGCAAACTGGAGGTGTTTTCAACTCGTGCCGATTTTAGTGCCGTCACATAGCAGCGTCCGTGCGTGCTGGCATGGGCGCCCCGGAATGATTGGCACGCCAGCAAGAAGAAAATTTTATGCAGTAATGTTGTTGCCATCTCGCGCAGGCGTTCACTATCGGCATATTCGACCAGTGCCAGCATGGCAAAAGCATCTAACGTCATATAAGCATTGGAATCCCATTCAGAAAAATTGCCTTGCAAGCGCCGCAAAATCCAATCTTCAATGCGCGGACGCGCCCGCTGCTGTTGTTCGCGTCCCGTGCGCCCGCTGTTGGTGAACACCCAATCGTGCCATTTTTGCCCGGCGAGATAACACGCCACATGAAACAAGATTTGATGATTCTCGGTGAAATAGCACATGGCATCCAAGCCGGGTTCATCAATCCAATATTTAAAATGGCGAAACGCCGCTTCAATCCGGTCTTTATCAGCGGGTTTGAGCGCCGGACTATCGCCATACCGATACATCAGTGCCAACAGCCCAATGGCGTAAAAATCCGCGCAATCGTAACGATTTTCCATGAAGTGACATGCCACCGCCACCGCTTCTGAACTCATGGTTTGTGCCGTCCCTGTAGCGAGTGCGGCTAATCCGGCGGGAACATCAAATGGCATTTTTGCTAGGTGCGCTAAGGCTTCGGCGCGGCGGCTATCGTAATCCCCATAGGGTTGCAACTGGAAGGTGTTTTGCCCCGCCCAAATTTCTCGTTGGAGCGCGATAGGTGTGCCATCAACCGGACTCAAGCGCAAATGCAAGCTATTTTCGCCGGGCATGCCCGACATGCCCGCCGTGATTTCCGTCACGATAGGCAGTTCGGCGCGTTCTCCGGGTTTTAGGGTTAAGATTGTGCTGCCTTTGGGACTCTCGCTTGTGGCAAGCTGTGCAAACACATTTTCAGGTATGGGCAGTTCAACAGTGGCTTGAAACGTAAATGCTTCAGTCGCATTATTATCTAGTTCGATATAACCCGGTAATTTGGGGAAAGCGAATTGTTTGACGCGCAGTGCTTCTAATCCGCGTTGGGCGCGATGCCAATTTTCGGCGGGAACAGCACCCAATGGCAAACCACTTTCCAGCGCCACAGCCTCTCGAAAACTCAAGCCAATCGCCAATCGTGCTTCACGCCAGCCAAACATAGCACTGTGCAAATATAAGGCGTTCATGCCTGCTTGCAAATGGAGTGTGACCGGAATATATTGCAACGCGACATAACTAAATTCTTTCGCATAGTGAAACACTAATTGATTATTCAAGAATACTCGTGCGGCTCCAATTGTGAGCAATTCAGCTTGAACGCGCATTTTTTCCGGCGCATTCAAGAGCGTAAATAACCAGCCCTGCATCAGTGTTGGCGTAAAATTGAACAAGCTAAAATCTATCACTTGGTCTTCGGCAGCTTGAGCATAGCGCCACTGCTTGCCATCATCAGCGGGCATGTGCAAATAGGGCGTCTGCGTGGGCAAAGTCACATCCGGCAGTTGTTCGTATAGGCGGCGCTTGATGCGTTTGGAAGGTTTTGACCACGCCCAATAATTCAGCACCCAGCGTTTATCTTGACCAAAAGGCGTACCTGCGGCGGGAATTGTTTTTTCTAAGGGCGCAATCGGTGATGTGAGTGTCCCTAGTGCCAGCCAATGATGCAAGGCGTTATCTTCTGGTAGGGGATAGCGGGCAATATGTTGATTTTCTATCACGATAAGTTCTCTTTATTTAAATCTTTGTTTATTCATAATGATACCGAATTTCCATAAGCAAGTCAGCTTTTAGCTGCGAACTATGAACTAGGGACTTCAACGTATCTTCAAATAGATGAATCGTTTGACAATAATCGCTATAATGACGAAAAGCGAGACAATAGGAAAAAAATTATGACACAACATCCGCGTAACGCAGGTATCCCGCTGGATATGGGGCTGGTTTGCGATCATTCGCGCATCAATCTGAGTGCTGTAGAACGGCGGGCAGGCACGATGGATAAACGCCGTTCTATCAAACAAGCATGGCAAGCTGCGTGGCTGCTCAAAGCCATCACTTGTATGGATTTAACCACGCTGGCAGGGGATGATACGCCCGGCAAAGTGCATCGGTTGGCACTGAAAGCACGGCAACCTGTTCGCAGTGATATTTTAAAAGCATTGGGTATGACCGATGCTTGTATCCAAGTCGGGGCAGTCTGCGTTTATCATAACCGCGTCAAAGAAGTGGTAGCGGCGCTAAAAGGCAGTCATATTCCGGTGGCGGCTGTTTCGACAGGATTTCCTGCCGGACAAACCCCACATGACCAAAAATTGCGCGAAATTGAACAGTCGGTGCGCGATGGTGCTGCTGAGATTGATATTGTGATTTCACGGGAACATGTGTTGAGGGGCAATTGGCAGGCACTGTACGACGAAATTAAAGACTTCCGGCAAGCCTGTGGTGATGCCCACATGAAAACGATTCTGGCAACAGGCGAACTGGAAACATTACGAAACGTCGCCAAAGCCAGTTGGGTAGCGATGATGGCGGGGTCGGATTTTATCAAGACTTCCACGGGCAAAGAGCCGGTCAATGCCACGCTTCCGGTGAGTTTAGTGATGGTACGCGCCATTCGAGAATATGAGCATATAGCAGGCTTCAAAGTTGGGTTTAAACCTGCGGGCGGGATTCGCACAGCAAAAGATGCGCTGGCGTGGCAAATCTTGATGAAAGAAGAATTGGGCAACGATTGGCTGCAACCGGATTTATTCCGGTTTGGGGCATCGAGTTTATTAGGCGATATTGAACGGCAATTATCGCATCATGTGACCGGGCGTTATGCGGCAATTCATCATATGCCGATGGGATAAAGACTTATGACAACGATAGCCGAAATTTTTAAGACAATGGACTATGGACCCGCACCTGAATCGCCTTCGACAGCGACGCAATGGTTGGAAGGGCATGGACGCAAGTTTGAATTATTCATCAACAATCAATGGGTTGCGCCCAAAAGCAATGCCTATACCCCCGTGCATAATCCATCAAATGGGGATGTATTGGCGCAAGTGGCACAGGCAACTAAAGACGATATTGATGCCGCCGTGAAAGCTGCTACTGATGCATTCGCCACTTGGGGAAAAACAGCAGGGCATGTTCGCGCCCGTTATTTATATGCCATTGCCCGCAACATCCAAAAACATGCCCGATTATTTGCTGTATTGGAATCTATGAACAACGGCAAATCTATCCGCGAAAGCCGTGACTTGGATATTCCGTTGGTCGCCCGCCATTTTTATTATCATGCCGGTTGGGCGCAGCTTATGGAAACTGAACTCGCCGGGTATCAACCTGTGGGGGTCGTAGGGCAAGTCATCCCTTGGAATTTTCCCTTGTTGATGTTGGCGTGGAAAATCGCCCCGGCATTGGCGATGGGCAATACAGTTGTGATTAAACCTGCACCGGATACACCTTTAACAGCATTATTGTTTGCCGAAATTTTAAATGCTTCTGGTTTGCCGCCGGGCGTGGTGAACATTGCCACAGGTGGCGACGAAGCTGGCGCAAGCATCACCTCTCATGCTGGTTTTGACAAAATTGCTTTCACAGGCTCGACAGGTGTTGGACAGATTATCCGGCGGGCAACGGCAGGCACGGGCAAAAAATTATCGCTGGAATTGGGCGGTAAATCGCCATTTGTGGTCTTTGACGATGCTGACCAAGACAGCGCCATTGAGGGCTTAGTAGACGCTATTTGGTTTAATCAGGGCGAGGTGTGCTGCGCCGGGTCGCGCTTGCTGGTGCAGGAAAGTATTGCTGACCGCTTCATTGAGCGCGTCAAAATTCGCATGAGCAAATTACGCTCTGGTGATGCCTTGGATAAAGGCATTGATTTAGGTGCGCTGGTCTCGCGCACCCAGTACGAGACGATTTCGCGTTGGGTAGACATTGCGCTAAAAGAAGGCGCAGAGTTATTCCAGCCGCCGTTTGATGTACCTGCCCCCAATGGCTGTTATTTCCCACCGACGCTGCTCACCAATGTTGCGCCTTCATCCACCGTCGCGCAAGAAGAAATTTTTGGTCCCGTTTTAGTTGCCATGACTTTCAGGACGCCGACAGAAGCCATCGAATTGGCGAACAATACGCGCTATGGATTAGCCGCAAGTGTCTGGAGCGAGAATATTAATTTGGCAATCGATGTCGCCAACAAAATCAAAGCGGGCAGCGTGTGGATTAACTGCACCAATATGTTTGATGCTGCCAGTGGTTTTGGCGGGTATCGGGAAAGTGGGTATGGGCGCGAAGGTGGCAAAGAGGGCTTGTACGAATATTTGCGTCCTGTCTGGGAACAACGTCTTCGCCCGGAACTACCCGCACAACCGAATAAAAAATGGGGTTCATTTACGCCGCGTTACCCGCAGCCGATTGGCGTCATGAGTGTGAATGGTCATGCGCTGCCGCAGATTGACCGCACGCCCAAACTCTATATTGGGGGCAAGCAAAAACGCCCGGATGGCAATTACAATTTTTCAATTTATACCCCTGCTGGCGAAGTCTTGGGGCAGGTGGGCGAAGGCAACCGTAAAGATATTCGGGATGCGGTGGAGGCGGCACGTAAAGCGGCGAAGTGGGCGAATAGCACCGGACATTTGCGGGCGCAAATTATGTATTACATTGCCGAAAATTTATCAGCGCGAACAGATGAATTTGCAGCGCGGATTCAGGCAATGACCGGCTGTGATAAACCAACAGCACAAGCTGAAGTCGAAGCCAGCATCAGCCGTTTGTTCACCTATGCAGCATATGCCGATAAATATGGTGGCACTGTTCAGGAAACGCCCATGCGTGGCTTGACGATTGCGACCCATGAGGCAATTGGGGTTATTGGGATGGCTTGCCCAGATGAGATGCCTTTACTAGGGATGATTTCGCTAATGGCACCAGCGATAGCCCGCGGCAATACTATCGTGCTGATTCCATCGGAAAAATATCCGTTGTGTGCCACTGATTTTTACCAGATTCTCGATACTTCCGATGTGCCGGATGGGGTAGTCAACATTGTGACGGGCAACCGCGACCATCTCACGAAAACATTGGCAGAGCATGATGATGTGGATGCTATGTGGTACTTTGGCACCGCGGAAGGCAGTTATCATGTGGAACATCTATCTGCCAGCAACATGAAACGCACTTGGGTCAGTTATGGACACCTCCGCAACTGGCTGAACCGCGCTGAAGGCGAGGGCGAAGAATTCTTACGAGAAGCGACCCAAGTGAAAAATATTTGGGTGCCAGCCGGCGAGTAAATTATTCTCTAACAAAAGCTCAAAACCACTACATTCATTGCCACAATACGATAAGACAGTATTGTGGCTCTATTTCTAATCAATGTTACATCCCCCATCATACTCCGTTACATTTGATATTTCTTTCATTAGCAATAATGTTACGCAATCCGACAATTTATGAATTTGCTTTTTTTTCAGTAGGTAATTCGTACTAACCATTGAGGTTTTCGCCAAAAGATTAAGATTTATTGCTTGCCTGAAAATCCACCTAATTGTTTTGCTACAATGCAAATAGCATGGAAGACTTCGTTCAGCCGTTGATTTTGAATTGCTTATTATCCGTAAATAATGACGGAAAACATAAGATGGTTTCACAAAGGATTGTTATTAATATGCGTTTACGACTGCTCCGCATACACATTACGACTTTACTGCTGCTCTTGAGCTTGGCTATTGTTTCCCAACAAGTCATTGCTGACGATTTATGCTTGACCGGAAATAAAATCGTTAAAGAAAATTGTTTAACGGGAAATCCTGCCAGTGAATGGGATATTGCTGGTGCAGGTGATGATAATATTCAGGGATTCGCGGATGGGTTTAGTTATACCCTTGGCGATACTGTGCCATTCAAAATCAAGACGGATGCCACCGATTATCGGCTGGATATTTATCGTATGGGGTATTATGGCGGCAATGGCGCACGCAAAGTTGTTACCATAGACCCCTCTGCCGCTTTGCCGCAAAGCCAACCCAACTGTCAGTTTGACCCCGCCAGTGGCTTGGTAGACTGTGGCAATTGGGCAGTTTCGGCGTCATGGGCGATTCCGGCGAATTATGTTTCTGGCGTGTATTTTGCCAAACTTGTGCGCGAAGATGCCACATCCGGCAGCAGCCATGTATTTTTTATCGTGCGCGATGATGCTGGCACTTCCGATATTTTATTCCAGACCGCCGATACCACTTGGCAAGCCTATAACCGCTATGGCGATATTTATGGCGACCAAAGCCTATATGTTGGAAATCTAGGCGCACCCAAAAATCGTGCCTTCAAAGTCAGTTATAATCGCCCGTTTACCACCCGCGCTTATGCCAGTGAAGATTGGGTTTTTAATGCTGAATACCCCATGATTCGCTGGCTGGAACGTAATGGTTACGATGTCAGTTATTTCAGCGGCATTGATAGTGACCGTTTTGGCGCAGAGTTGCTTGACCATAAACTTTTCATCTCTAACGGACACGATGAATATTGGTCAGCGCAGCAGCGGGCAAATGTGACCGCTGCACGGGATGCTACTCCGCCTGTGAATCTGGCATTTTTTAGCGGGAATGAACTTTTCTGGAAAACCCGTTGGGAAAACAGCATTGATGGCACGAATACGCCTTATCGCACGCTGGTTTCGTATAAAGAGACCCATAATGATGCCGATATTGACCCGACCAGTGTTTGGACGGGAACATGGCGCGATAACCGGGCGTTCAATCCCGAAAACGCTACGTTGATTCCTGAAAACGCATTGACCGGGCAATTATTCATGGTCAATAGTGGTTCGGCGGCGATGCAAGTGCCAGCAGAATTTGCTGCGATGCGCTTTTGGCGCAATACCTCCGTTGCGACCATCACGACAGGGCAAACCGCAACGCTTGCCAACAACACCGTCGGTTATGAATGGGATGAGGATGTTGTTGATATTCATCGTCCAGCAGGGTTAATCCGGCTTTCGCGCACGACGGTCAATGGCGCTGAGGTGGTGATTCCCTCCGAATATGGGTCACTATTTACCATTGGCAGCGCCACGCATCATTTGACGTTGTATCGGGCAGCCAGCGGCGCGTTAGTATTTGGCGCAGGCACGATTCAATGGGCATGGGGCTTAGATAGCAACCATGATCGCGGCAGTGACCCTGAAAATGCTGATATGCAGCAAGCCACCGTGAATTTGTTCGCAGATATGGGGGTTCAGCCCCAAACCTTGCAAGCCAATCTGACAGCGGCAACGCAAAGCACCGATACTACGCCGCCGATAGCCACAATCACTAGCCCGGACGGTCTATCGCCTGTTTCGGCTGGCACAACAGTCGTGATAAGTGGTACAGCCACCGATGTCGGTGGGCAAGTGGGTATTGTCGAAGTTTCAACAGATAATGGTGCGACGTGGAAACTAGCCACAGGGTATACCAATTGGTCATATAATTGGCAACCACCTACAGATGGTATCTATACACTGTTGGCACGCGCTACTGATGACAGTGCCAATTTGGGCGCGAACAGTACGCCCATTGTGGTGACTGCTAATCCGCAGTCTTGCCCATGTAGCATTTGGAATTTAACCCCGGCAGTGGGCGGCAATTCCAATGAGCCGATGGACTATGAACTGGGTGTCAAATTCCGGTCTACACAAGCGGGTTATATCACCGCCCTGCGCTTCTACAAATATGCCCAAAATACCGGAACGCATGTCGGACGTTTATGGTCTGCGAATGGCACAAAACTTGCCGAAGTGACCTACACCAATGAGACTGCTTCTGGATGGCAAGAAGTGATTTTGCCGACGCCAGTGGCGATTGATGCCAATACCACCTATATTGCCAGCTATTCCACTCCAACCGGATATTACGCTATCAGCATCAATTTTTTCAGCACGCAAAGCGTTACAGCGGGTCCTTTGACGGCGTTGGCAAGTGGTATTGATGGCACTAATGGTATTTTCAACGAGACACCCGGTTTATTCCCCAATCTATCGTATGACAATAGCAATTATTGGGTGGATGTGGTTTTCACGGACAATGTTTTACCTGATACCACGCCGCCGACGGTGAGCAGCGTTATCCCCGCTAATAATGCCAGCGGTGTTTCCGTCAACACCTTGATAACGGCAACATTCAGCGAAGCTATGGATGCGGCAACACTTAACAATAATCTTGTGGTTCGTGATGCCGCTAACAGTGTCGTTGCTGGGAATTTTGTTTATAACAATGCCACGCGCACGATAACATTCACGCCCAATTCCGCCTTGGCATATTCAACAATCTATACGGCGACGATAACCGGTGGTGCGAATGGGGTTGCCGACCTTGCTGGCAATGATTTAGCCAACGATTTTAGCTGGTCATTCACAACGTCTGCGCCGCCGCCTCCGCCACCTGATGAAGGACCCGGTGGGTCAATTTTGGTGGTGGCGACGACTGCCAACCCATTCAGCCGTTATTATGCAGAAATCTTGCGGACAGAAGGGCTAAATTATTTCACCGTGACCGATGTTTCGTTGGTCACGCCCACCGTGTTAAGTGATTATGATGTGGTTATTGTGGGCGAAATGGCGCTCTCGCCTGCCCAAGTAACGATGTTTAGTGATTGGGTGAATGCAGGTGGCAACCTGATTGCTATGCGCCCCGATGCTGATTTGGCGGCGATTGCCGGGGTAAATGCCGTTGGCAATACATTAAATGCGGTGCGTGGTTATCTTCAGGTCAATACATCGGCTGCCCCCGGTGCGGGCATCGTCAGCCAAACGATGCAATTTCATGGTGCGGCTGACTTATACACGCTGAATGGCGCGACCACTGTTGCTACTCTATTCTCGAATGCGACGACTGCAACGACCAATCCGGCTGTGACGCTGTTTAATGTTGGCTCAAATGGCGGTCAAATTGCCCTATTCGCTTATGATTTGGCGAAATCCATCGTTTATACTCGCCAAGGCAATCCCGATTGGGCAGGGCAAGAACGCGATGGTGTTTCGTCGCTGCGTTCTAGCGATTTGTTCGTTGGCAATGCCGCTGGCGATCCCCAACCGGATTGGGTGAATCTGGATAAAGTGGCGATTCCGCAGGCGGACGAACAGCAGCGCCTTTTGGCGAATATGATTCATACGATGAATCTGGATACAATGCCGCTGCCGCGTTTCTGGTATTTCCCACGCGGGGAACGCGCTATCGTCATCATGACGGGCGATGATCATGCTAGTGGCGGAACTGCCGCGCAATTCAACTGGTTCGCTTCTGAAAGTCCGGCGAATTGTTCGGTGGCAGATTGGGAGTGTATTCGGGGGACTTCTTATGTATATACCGCCACCCCATTAAGCCCATCGGATGCTTTCAATTATCACAATCAGGGATTTGAGATTGCGCTGCACCCACTGCCGGGTTGCAATGTGTGGACGCCAGCATCTATCGCTGCGGATTTCCCCAATGAATTGGCAATATGGCAAGCGAAATATACCCTACTGCCGGCACCCGTCACCAACCGGACTCACTGCATTGCTTGGGCAGATTGGTCAACCAAACCGGAAGTTGAATTTGCCAATGGCATTCGTTTTGATACCAATTATTACTATTGGCCCCCAGCGTGGGTACAAGATCGTCCCGGTATGTTTACGGGTTCGGGGCTACCCATGCGCTTTGCGAAAACTGATGGCACGATGATTGATGTCTATCAGGCGACCACGCAACTGACCGATGAATCCGAGCAAAATATTCCGGTGCATATCGCGGCGTTGCTGGATAAAGCCCTCGGCAACGAAGGCTATTATGGCGCATTTGTAGCGAACATGCATACCGACCTTTCGACACACAATGACGCCCGTGCGATTGTTACCGCTGCCAAAGCCCGCAACGTACCTGTCATTACAGCGCGTCAGATGCTCACATGGTTGGATGGGCGCAATGGCTCATCATTTGAAAATATCATATGGAATGGCACGACGCTATCATTTGAGATTGCCATTGGCAGCGGCGCGAATGGTCTGCGGACGATGCTGCCTATGCAATCAGCGACAGATACGCTGTTAGGCATTACTTTTGGCGGCAATCCAGTGACTTATGATGTCGAATTGGTCAAAGGGGTGTCTTACGCGGCATTTAATGTGCAAGCCGGAACATATCAGGCGATCTATGGCGCGGATACCATGCCGCCGACGATTATCAATCGTGTGCCAGCCGCAAACGCTGTAGATGTGGCGCTGAATGCCAATGTTGAAGTGCAGTTCAACGAAGCCATGAATGATACTACGCTCACCAATACGACGATTACACTGCGGGCAAATGGTGCGGGCAGCGATGTTCCGGCAGCAGTAACCTATATTGCTGGCACAAACACAGCGATTTTGAACCCGACTGCCGACCTTGCGACCAACACAGTTTACACAGTCACAGTTCAAGGCAGTGTGAGTGATGTTGCTAATAACCCACTTGGCACAAACGTGACTTGGACGTTTACAACCACAGATGGCGATAATTGCCCGTGTACGGTGTTTAATAGTTCAGCACAAGCAAGCGCGAATCCGCCCGTTGATCCTTCTTCAGGTGAATATGGTTTCCGTTTCCGTAGCAGCCAAGCTGGGTTTATTTCTGGCATTCGTTTCTACAAGCACACCAATAACACCGGTTCGCACATTGGGCGACTTTATACTAATGGCGGCACGTTATTGGCAGAAGTGACCTTCCCGAATGTAGGGAATGCGGTAGGTTGGCAAGAGGCATTGTTCGCATCACCCGTTGCCATTACTGCCAATACCACCTATGTTGCCAGCTACTTCACGCCAACAGGCAACTATGCCTATTCTGCTGGGTTCTTCCAAAATGCCGTCACGAATGGCGTTCTAACTGGTTTAGCCAATGGCACGGATGGCGCGAATGGTGTTTATAAGTATTCGTCTGTACCAACTTTCCCAACGGAAACATTTGGATCAAATCACTATTGGGTGGATGTTGTTTTCTTGACCACTTTGCCAACAGATACCACGCCGCCTGTCATTTCCAGTGTGACAGCGACAAATATCACCCAGACCAGCGCCACGATTCAATGGAATACCAATGAAAATGCGGATTCGCTGGTGGAATATGGCACAGATGCGAATAACCTAAATCAGTCGGTGAGTGCCGCCGCATTGGTCACAGCGCACAGCTTGAATGTGACCGGATTGCTGCCGAATACGACTTATTATTATCGCGTGTCTTCCGAAGATGCCAACAATAATGTGGCAACCGAACCGACAGGAACACCGCTATCGTTTACGACGTTAGCACCGCCACCGCCGAGTTTGGGCGATAAAACCATCGCAGATTTTAATGCGGGTACACTGGGGCAATGTGTCGTCACAAGTACTGTTGGCGATGGCGCGGTCATGTTGGGTGCTGGCTTGAACGAAACTTTTGATGGCGCAACGCTTCCAGTTGGATGGTCAGATTTCTCTTGGACAGGTGGTACTTCTACGGTGGGCGGCGGCTTATTGACGGCGGACGGGTCACGCGCTGTTACCGATGTGTACTATACGCCGGGACGCACACTGGAATTTGTGGCGACCTTTAACATGGGTCAATTCCAGCATGTCGGTTTCGGGCAATTATTAGCAGAGGTGTCCGGTGAATCTTGGGCGGTATTCAGTACAGGTGGTACAACCAATACGCTGCAAGCTCGCCTAAACAATAACGGCACAACCAGCGAGACAGCGATACCCGGCTCATGGTTTGGTAGCTCACACCTGTATCGTATTGAGTGGGCGGCGAATCAAATCCGCTTCTATATTGATAATGCGCTGGTACACACCGCCAATAATAGCATTGGTGCCACTATGCGTCCGGTGGTCAGCGATTATCTGACCGGTGGTGCTTTGGTTACGGTGGACTGGCTGAAGATGTCGCCGCCATATGCCACACCCTGCACGTTTGTCTCGCAGGTGTTTGATGCGGGCAGCTTGGTCACTTGGGGCAAAATCAATTGGCAGGCACAGACGCCAGTGAATAGCGGCTTGGTGATTGAAGTCCGCACGGGCAATACGCCAACCCCAGATGTCACTTGGAGCAATTTTGCGGCTGTCACCAATGGTCAAACGCTTGGTGTCAATTCGCGTTATGCCCAATATCGGGCAATTTTGAGCAATACCAGCGCCGATGTGACGCCGATTCTGGAAAGTGTCACGTTTGAATATACCATTGTGCCGCCGACGCCGCCTGTTGCTGTCGCAGATAGCACCAGCACGAATGAAGATACAACGCTCAACGGCAGCAGTGTTCTAGCGAATGACAGCGACATCAACAATGATTCGCTGACCGCTATCTTGGTGACTTCTGCCAGCAATGGCAGTCTCACGTTCAACAACGATGGCACATTCACATATATACCTAATAGCAATTTCAACGGCACGGATAATTTCACGTATAAGGCGAATGATGGCACTGCCGACTCGAACATTGCCACCGTGACGATTAATGTTAATCCAGTGAATGATGCTCCGGTGGCGGTTGCTGATGCCTATACCACCAATGAAAACATGCCTTTGACTGTGCCTGCATCGGGTGTTTTGAGCAACGATAGCGATGTGGATAACGCTTCGCTGACGGCTGTTCTAGTGGATACGGTGACGCATGGCACGTTGACGCTCAATACTAATGATGGCACCTTCACCTATACACCCACACTCAATTTCAACGGTTCTGATAGCTTCACGTACAAAGCCAATGATGGCACTACCGACTCGAATATCGTCACGGTGACACTGACGGTCAATTCAGTGAATGAAGTGCCAGTCGCGGTAAATGATAGCTATAGCACCAACGAAGATGTGGCGCTGAATGGCAGCAGCGTCTTGGCGAATGATACCGATGGCGAAAATGAATCATTGACGGCTATTTTGGTGAGCAACGTCACCAAAGGTACATTGACACTCAATCCCGATGGCACATTCACATATACACCCAATGCCAATTTCAACGGCACGGATAGCTTTACATATCAGGCAAATGACAGTATAGATGACTCAAATGTCGCAACTGTCACCATCACGGTTGCCGCTGTGGATGATATTCCAGTAGCGAATGCCGATAGCTATTCTGTGGGTGAAGATGGTGTATTGAATATTGCTGTACTGGGTGTCTTAGCCAATGATAGCGATGCCGAAAATTCGCCCCTAACAGCGTCGCTGGTGGATGATGTAACTTCTGGCACGCTTGTATTCAACGCTGATGGTTCGTTTGTTTACACGCCGAATGCCAATTTCAACGGCACAGATAGCTTCACCTATCAAGTCAGTGATGGGTCATTGGATTCAAACGTTGCCTCTGTGACGATCAATGTGGTGGCGGTGAACGATGCACCAGTTGCCGATAATGAGAGCTACATCACGGATGAAGACATGCTGTTAAGTGTTCCGGCAGATGGCGTTCTGGAAGGCGATACTGATATAGATGGTGATGGGCTGACTGCTGTAATTGTGAATAATGCCACTAATGGTATTGTCACTTTGCAGCCCGCTGGCAGTTTCACCTATTTGCCGAATGCCAATTTCAACGGCACAGACAGCTTTACCTATACTGCCTATGATGGCACTGCCAACTCGAATGTGGCGACCGTGACCATTACGATTACGCCCATCAATGATGCCCCAACCGCTGCGAACACGGTGGTTAGCACGAATGAAGATACGGCGCTCATTATTGATGTCGCTTCGTATGGCAGTGACGTGGATAGTGATGCGGTTTCGGTGGCGACGATTGGTACACCGACATTTGGTAGCCTCACGCCAAATCCGAATGGCACTTACACCTATACGCCAAATACCAATTTCGCAGGTGCAGATAGTTTCACCTATACTGTAACTGATAACACGGCAATGTCCAATACTGCCACTATCAGTATCAGTGTCGTAGCAGTGAATGATATTCCGGTGGCAACGAACAATGCCTATAGCACAGATGAAGATGCCCCTCTTACGGTAACTGCACCGGGCATTTTGGGCGATGATAACGATGTCGAAAGTGGCACGCTGACGGCGAATTTAGTGACTAGCACCGCGCATGGCACGCTGACTTTGAATGCCGATGGCAGTTTCAGTTATACGCCCAATTCCAATTTCAACGGCACGGACAACTTCACCTACACGGCTTTTGATGGCACAGATAACTCGAATATTGTGACCGTGACCATCACTGTGAACCCGCTGAACGATGCACCTGTGGCAGTGGCGGATAGTTACGGTACCAACGAAGATACGCAGTTAATCGTTCCGCTATTGGGTGTTTTGGGCAATGACAGCGATGTGGATGGCACGCCGCTAACTTCTGTGTTGGTGACGAGTGTAGCGAATGGGGCGCTGACACTGAATCTCGATGGTAGTTTTGGTTACATGCCCGCTGTGAATTTCAATGGCAGTGATAGCTTTACCTATAAAGCCAATGATGGCACGCTGGACTCGAACATCGTCACCGTGAATATCACAGTCAATGCTGTGAATGATGCGCCGGTTGCCGATAACGATACCTACAGCATGGATGAAGATACCCTGCTTACCGTGCTGGCGGTGGATGGTGTTTTGAACGGCGATACCGATGTTGAAAATTCGCCCCTGACCGCCATCAAACTGAGCGACCCCATCAATGGTACAGTGACATTCAATCCAGATGGTTCATTCACCTATCAGCCCAATCCCGGTTTCTTTGGTCAAGATGGCTTCACCTATAAAGCCAATGATGGCACGCTCGACTCGAATGTGGCATCCGTCACCATTGTGGTGGGCGGTGTGAATGATGCTCCGGTTGCTAACCCCGATAGTTACAGCACCAATGAAGATACATCATTGGTGGTGCCTGCGCCGGGTGTTTTGGGCAACGATACCGAAGTAGATGGCGAGACAATGACGCCAATTTTGGTCGGTTTACCGACGAATGGCAGTGTTACGCTGAATCCCGATGGTTCGTTCACGTTTGTACCAGCACTCAATTTTGCAGGTAGCGCGGGCTTTAGCTACAAAGTCAATGATGGCACGCTGGATTCCAATGTGACCACCGTGAGCATTCTGGTGACACCCATCAACGATGACCCGATAGCGGATAATGACACTTACGAAGTTGCCGAAGATGGTGTTTTAACCGTCAATGCGGCGAATGGCGTTCTAAACGGTGATTCGGATGCTGATTTAAATCCGATAACGGCATTTGAAGTTACTAGCACTAGCAACGGCGCATTGGTTTTGAACAGTGATGGCAGTTTTACTTATACGCCCAATGCTAATTTCTTTGGCGTAGATAGCTTCACGTATAAAGCCAATGATGGCAGCGCGAACTCCAACATTGCTACTGTGATGATTACAGTGACAGGTATGAATGATGCGCCGGTGGCAATTGCCGATAGCTATTCCACCAATGAAGATACCGTTCTAAACATCGCATCATCCGGCGTCTTGAGCAATGATACGGATGCCGATGGCGACTTGCTGACAGCGACGTTGGTCAACAATACTGCTGATGGTACAGTGACGCTTAATGCCAATGGATCATTTGTGTATACGCCAAATGCGAATTTCAACGGCAGCGATAGCTTCACCTATAAGACCAACGATGGTAGTGTGGATACAGGCATAACAACCGTCACTATCACGGTCAATTCTGTGCCAGATGCCCCGGTGTTAGCGCCCATTGGCAACCGCAACATTGCGGAAGGCGCGACGCTGCAAATCACGATTAGTGCCACTGATGGCGATGACGATACGCTGATATTCAGCGCCATTGGGTTGCCTAGCTTCGCAGCCCTGACTCAAGGCAATAACACCGCTACATTGTTCCTGTCGCCCGGATTTGATGCTGATGGTAGTTATCCGGTCACGATTAAAGTCAACGATGGCACATCAGCAGACGAAGAAACATTTAACATCATCGTGGGTGGTACGAATCGCAGCCCGATTTTGAACGCCATTGGCAACCAGAGCGTCGCTGAAAATGCGACTCTGAATGTCAGTATTAGCGCAACTGATGATGACGGTGATAGCCTGACATTGGCGGGCTTAAACCTGCCGCCGTTTGCAATCTTAACGCCAACTGGCAACGGTACGGCAACATTGGCACTCGCACCCGGTTTTGAGGACAGCAGCACTTACAGCGTCACCATCACTGCCAGCGACGGCGAGTTGGTGGACAGCGAAACCTTCAATATCACGGTAACGAATGTCAATCGTGTTCCAGTAGCAACCAATAATGCTTACGTCGTTGCGGAAGACACAGCATTAAATATCGCTGCGCCGGGTGTTCTGGATGGTGATACAGATGCTGACGGCAACACGCTCACGGCTGTGATTGTGAATACTGTCGCAAATGGCACACTCACACTCAATTCCAATGGCGGTTTTGTCTATACACCTAATGCCAATTTTAACGGGACAGATAGCTTCACGTATAAAGCCAACGATGGCAGCGTGGACTCGAACATGGCAACGGTGACGATAACCATCAATGCCATAAACGATACCCCGGTGTTGGCAGCCATTGGCAACCAGAGCGTGAATGAAGTACAAACGTTGACCATCAATTTGAGCGCAACAGATATTGATAGTGCTACGTTGAATTTTAGCATTATCGGATTGCCATCCTTTGCCAATGTGGTCAATAACAACAATGGCACGGCGACTATCACGGTCACGCCAGGGCAAAATGACCAAGGTGTTTATCCGCTGACGGCTAATGTCAGTGATGGCGTTGCGAGTGATAGCAAATCATTCACTCTAACTGTTGTAGATACACTTTCTGGTGGGTTACTGGGCAAGTATTTCAATAATATGGCGTTATCGGGGTCACCGACGTTCACACGAGTGGATGGGACAGTGAACTTTAGTTGGGGTGGGTCGCCGGGGAGTGGTGTTGGGACTGATTTCTACTCGGTGCGTTGGAGTGGACAAGTGCAACCGCAGTACAGCGAGACATACACATTCTACACGGTATCGGATGATGGAGTACGGTTGTGGGTGAATGGGCAGTTAATCATCAACAACTGGACGACCCATGCGCCGACGGAAGATGTGAGTGTGGGGGTCGTGCTGCAAGCGGGGCAGAAGTATGACATCGTATTGGAATACTTTGAGAGCCAGAAGTGGTCAACGATCCGATTGTTGTGGTCAAGTGCCAGCCAACCCAAGCAGGTCATCCCACAAAATCGCTTGTCCCCTGTAGATTTGACGCCGCCTGTCACGACAAGCGGGTTACTGGGCAAGTATTTCAATAATATGGCGTTATCGGGGTCACCGACGTTCACACGAGTGGATGGGACAGTGAACTTTAGTTGGGGTGGGTCGCCGGGGAGTGGTGTTGGGACTGA
>JALHOR010000085.1 GCA_022842885.1 Anaerolineae bacterium | reverse complement strand
GATGTGATGTTCAGTGAACATTTGGCGTGCATCAATGGGCATGGCAGCTTGCCCGAAATTGAACCGCGCACTTTTAGTTTTAATACCCCCAGCGGCGCTTGCCCGACCTGCCAAGGCTTGGGCTTTAAGATGGAAATTGACCCGGCGGTTGTTGTGCCGAATCCTGATGTGAGCATCGCGGACGGGGCGATTAGCGCCAACGGTTGGAACGTGGATACCCGCGATACCTATGCGTGGAATATTTTCAGTGCCATTAGCAAAATCCACAAAATCTCGCTGCATGTACCGTGGCGCGAACTGACGAAAGAACAGCAAGACCATTTTTTATATGGTACACACGGCAAAAAAATGGAAGTCGAATATACCAACAGCAGCGGACGGGCGCGGACTTATCAAACCACGTTTGAAGGCGTTATTGCCAATCTGGAACGGCGTTACCAGCAAACCGAATCGCCAGAAATGCGCGAATTTTTAGAATCATACATGATGCGCGTGCCGTGCAAAACCTGTGCGGGCAGGCGCTTACGCCCAGAGGCACTTGCCGTTACCATCGCTGACCGCAATATTTATGATGTCACCACCATGAACATTAGCGATTTGCAGCATTGGGTGCTGGCGTTGCGCGGCAACAATGGCACGGAAGCCCGCCTCAAAGCGCGTGACCGTCAAATTGCCTATCAAATTTTGAATGAAATCGAAGCGCGAGTCGGGTTTTTATACAACGTCGGGCTGAATTATCTCTCACTCTCGCGCCCGGCTGGCACCCTCAGCGGCGGTGAAGCACAGCGTATCCGGTTAGCGACCCAAGTAGGCAGTCGGTTGACGGGCGTCTTATATGTCCTAGATGAGCCTTCGATTGGGCTGCATCAACGCGACAATGCCCGCTTAATCAATACGCTGATTGGACTGCGCGATTTGGGCAACACGGTTCTTGTCGTCGAACACGACGAAGATACCATGCGTGCCGCCGATTGGCTGATTGATTTGGGACCCGGCGCAGGCGAACATGGCGGGCAAGTCGTGGCACAAGGCACACCAGAACAAGTAATGCAGGTCGTCGGCAGTGCTACTGGCGATTATCTTTCCGGGCGGTTTCATATCCCTGTGCCAGACACACGCCGCCCCGGCAATGGGCAGTATTTGACGATTTTGGGCGCGACAGAAAATAATCTGCAAAATATTGATGTCAAAATCCCCTTGGGCAAATTGGTCTGCGTGACCGGTGTCAGCGGCAGCGGCAAATCATCGCTCATTGTCGAGATTTTATTCCGGCGCATGGCACAACTGATTAACGGCAGCCGCGAAAAACCGGGCGCTCATCAAGGTATTGAAGGCGCGGGCGCGATAGACAAAATTATCAATATTGACCAATCCCCCATTGGGCGCACACCACGCAGCAACCCCGGCACCTATACCAAGTTGTTTGATGATATTCGCGGCTTATTTGCTGAATTGCCCGAAAGCAAAATTCGTGGCTACACGCAAGGGCGCTTTAGCTTCAACGTCAAAGGTGGGCGCTGCGAAAATTGCGATGGGCAAGGGCAAATCAAAATTGAGATGCAATTTTTGCCGGATATTTATGTAGATTGCGAAGTCTGCAAAGGCGCTCGATACAACCGCGAGACGCTACAAGTGCATTATAAGGGCAAAAGCATTGCTGAAGTGCTGAATATGACTGTCAGCGAAGGCATTGAATTTTTCGCCAATCAGCCCAAGATTCTCAATAAATTGACCACATTAGCAGAAGTCGGTTTGGGCTATATTCGCATCGGACAACCCGCCACGACTCTTAGCGGCGGCGAAGCGCAACGCATCAAACTCAGCCGCGAATTGTCTAAGCGTGCCACCGGGCAAACCTTGTATATTTTGGACGAACCTTCGACGGGATTACATGCGGTTGATGTCAAACGTCTGATTGATGTGATTCAGCAGTTGGTGAACAATGGCAATACCATTGTCGTGATTGAACATAATCTGGACATCATCAAAGTGGCAGACCACATCATCGATTTGGGACCTGAAGGTGGTGACGGCGGTGGACGCATCATTGCCGAAGGCACGCCAGAAGACATTGCCCAAGTTGACCTGAGCTATACCGGACATTTTCTGAAGTCGTATTTACACTTGCCAGAGTTAATCAGCGGGTAGGGGTGAGGCATGTCTCGTCCACGCGATGCTCATCAAAAGTAAAAAGAATTAAGAAGCGGCAGATGTGTCGCTTTTTTATTTGCAGAATTTTTTGATATTTTGCACAATAAATGACAATTTTCACTAGCTACTTTGTCTTAATCACCTCTCAATTTACCCCAAAACCAGTTCAATCAGATGATTTACATAAAAATATACAAGATTTTTTCAGCAGTTTGCACAAACAACTCTTTTCAAAATGGGTTTCGTGCTTATACTGAGGAATGTAAACATCACTACGGATTTAACAAACCGTTATTATTGTCAGAGGAGACATTTATTATATGGTCGTCGCCATGCCTAACCACCGCGAACATGCGGACGCTTATCAGACTGCCCTTGCCCAATATGACCGTGCTGTACGTTATACGAGTCTCAAAGATGATTTAATTGATTATATGCGTTATCCTCGCCGCGAATTGACAGTGAACTTTCCGGTGCGGCGCGATGATGGCACAATAGAAATGTTCACGGGGTATCGCGTGCATCACAATACTGCTATGGGCCCGTCTAAAGGCGGCATTCGTTACAGTTTGGGTGTCACATTGGATGAAATCCGGGCGCTGTCTATGTGGATGTCGTGGAAATGTGCCTTGGTGAATCTGCCCTATGGCGGTGCCAAAGGCGGCGTCGTCGTTGACCCGCGTAATTTGAGCTTAGGCGAATTAGAACGCCTTACCCGTCGTTACGCTTCTGAACTGATTCCGTTGATGAGTCCCCAGATGGATATTCCCGCGCCGGATATGGGAACAAATGCTCAGGTCATGGCATGGATTATGGATACCTACAGCATGACGGTCGGGTATTCTGTCCCGGCGATTGTGACGGGCAAACCGCTGTCTGTTGGTGGTAGCGAAGGACGTACCGAAGCCACCGGACGCGGCGTTATCATGTGTATGATTTCGACGCTCAAACATCACGGCTATCATGATGCCACTGCCACGCGCATTGCCATCCAAGGTTTCGGGAATGTGGGTTCTCATGCCGCCGATTATGCCCACGCCCTAGGCTATAAAATTGTTGCCGTCAGCGATGTCTATGGCGGCATTCATAACCCGAATGGATTGGATATTCCGGCAGTGCTGCGTCATGTTAAAGAAACCGGTAAAGTCCACGACTTCCCCGATGCCGAAAATATCACCAATGATGAACTGCTGGTGTTGGATTGCGATGTGTTAATTCCGGCGGCGCTGGAAGGGCAAATCACCCGTGAAAATGCCGATGACATCAAAGCCCAATTTGTTATCGAAGGGGCGAATGGTCCCACAACACCCGATGGGGATGATATTCTGAATGACAGAGGCGTGGTCATCGTCCCGGATATTTTGGCAAATTCCGGCGGCGTGATTGTATCTTACTTTGAATGGGTGCAGGATTTGCAAGCCTTCTTCTGGGATAAAGATGATATTTTTGCCCGTTTGGGGCGTATCATCAACAATGCGTATCAGCAAACGCAGCAAACCGCTGAAGACTTACATATTGATATGCGGACGGCTGCCCAAGTAACGGCAATTAACCGCGTTGCCAATGCCATCACCACACGCGGGTTCTATCCATAAGCCTAATCGTCTACAATGAAGGCGCAGCGAACAGGCTGCGCCTTTTTGATTCAAGCGGCATAACTCATCAGCAAATTTTTAGGGATGTGGTAGATGAATCCGTTGCAACGTTTTTTATTATGGCTTACGTCAAAACCGCCTGAAAAAGTATCGGTGTTTAAGCAGCACATGCTTCAGGCACGGCAAGCACAATATACTGAACACTATGCCGAAGCACTCGCAGCCTTAGATAATGCCCTAGAAGTCGCCATCGCCGAAAAAAATATTGCGTCCCAAGTAGATATTATCCTCAGCAAAGCCGATATTTTTTTGTACCAACAAGACTATGCTGCTTCTGAAAAACTACTTTTGGAACTGCGCCAACGCACCGAAGCCGCCAGCCAAAGAGCGCCGTTGGCATATACCCTATGCAGTTTGGGTGCCTTGGCATTGGCACGCGGACAGCACGCGGACGCCCGCCAACTGTTTGAACGCGCCCAAACATTGGCACATACAGTTCGTGCCAATGGTGCAGAAGCCCGCGCTATCGCCCATATTGCCGATACTTATCTCAGCGAAGGCAATGCCAGCTACGCGATTCACCTGTTCCGTGACGCCCTCCCACGCCTAGAGCAAAGTGGTGATACCGAGTTACAACCCTATTTTATGATTCGGCTGGCACACGCCCTCACCCAATCCGGCAGCGAAATAGAAGCAGATGGCGTGTTACAAGCCACGCTGGATAAAACCACGTCGTTACAGCAAAAACGCTTTCAACGCTTTGCCCATTTGGCGCTGGGTGCCCGCGCTATCGCACAATCTGATTTTCCTAAAGCGCAGCAGCATTATGAATCAGCACTGACACTGTACCCTGAGCCTGCCCCAAATACCCCCGAATATATCACGGCATTATGCCATCTGAGTCTCGCCTTGTTACGCCAACAACAAGTGGCGGTGGCAGTAGAACGAGCGCAATTTGCGCTGCAATGCGCCAAAGACTTAGCTGATACTGCCCTCATGGCTAAAGCACAAGCCGCTTTAGGCATGGCTCAAAGCGTCAACCGGGATTATCAAACCGCGCTCACCAACCTGAAGTCCGCGCTGGATTTTTTTGCCGAACAACCTGTTGAAAAAACTTTTTATTTTGATTTGCTGCGTGAGTATGCCGCTACATTGACTGGCAGCGGTCAGCCGGATGCAGCATTGGCAACATTGCAAACGATGCGCCAACTGGCAGAACGCGATGGTCTGAAAAAACCAGTGGCGCATGTTTATGTCGAAATTGGCAAACTGCATGAGCAGCAGCGGCAACTTAAAGAAGCCTTGACTCACTATTTAGAAGCCCTCAATCTGTATGAGCAGTTCAGCGATTATGCAGCGATTGCGCCGTTGCAATGCCACATTGCCAATTTGCGCGAACAACAAGGGCAAGGCAGACGGGCGCTCAAAGATTATGGACAAGCATTAGAACGTCTCACGTATATCAATGACCCCAAAATTCGCGGCGAAGTGCTGTTAGCGGTGGCGTTGGCATATGCTGATTATGGGGAAATTGACTCAGCAGAAGGCTTCTTCAAACAAGCCTTGGAAGTAGCACAACAAGCCAATGACAAAACTGCCGAAGTATTATGCCATACGCATTATGGGCGTTTTTTGGTGTTGGTTAATGATGTTAAACCCGCGATCACCTCTCTGATGGAATCCAGCGTTGGGTCGCGTACCGTCAATATGCCATTGGTCAAAGCACTGCTGGCAGATGGTTTGGCGCAGGCATTCACCCAAATTGAGGATACACCGCGAGCATTGGCATATCATGACGATGCCTTATCCGCCATCAATCCCGCTGATGAACCGATTTGGGCAGCTATGTTTAGTCTCAACCGCGCTCATACCTTGCGCCAAGATGGCAAGACCGATGAAGCCGCCGCGTTATTTGCCACCCTCCTCAGCGATGGGCGCAGGTTAAATCACCCGCATATTATCATTCGGGCATTAGTGGGCTTGGCACAACTCGATATTCAGCAGCAGCGTATTGCCGACGCCAGCAGTAAAATCAGCGAAGCATTTAAATTAGCAGATAGCTCCTATTCGCGCCGCCTAATGGCAGAAGTCAAACTCGTTTTGTGCCAGCAGCAAGCCGCCGCAGGTGATTTACAAGCTGCCAATGCAACGTGGCAAGAAACCGAAAAACTGCTCAAAATTTTGCACTTGCCTGTGCAATCGCCAGAATGGGCAGTGCAAAAAATATAAATTCTATCTTGTCAACCATCCTGACCTCATATAAACTTTTCCGTCCCTCTTTTGTCGGTTATAGACTTCAGGGACACACCTTATGCCTATCGGAATGGATTTTGGTACCACCAACTCTGGGATGGCGACCTATGATGGTCGTCAACTTCGCCTTATTCCCCTAGACCCCACCAACAGCAATCCGGCTGTCGCCCCTACCATGCTGTATATTACCAATGACCGCAGCGTATTTATTGGTCGCCAAGCGGTCGAGATGTACTATGAGCAGAATCTCAATCGCCCGTTTAAGATGGAAAAAGTGTGGATTGGCGAGATTGAACAAGTCTTCGCTGAACTGCCGCGCTTCATCCGCGATGTGTATATTGATAAAGATGTCTATTCGCCGGGGCGCTTCTTTCGCTCGATTAAGATGGGCTTGCCCGACTCGGAATATACCGGAACGATTGTGGGCAATTTTTATTTCTTTCTGGAAGACATCATCGCCCTCTATCTGTATGTCGCCAAAACTCGCGCCGAAACCTATTTGAACACGCCATTGGATTCGATTGTCTTGGGGCGTCCAGTGCGCTTTTCGGAGAATGCAGCGGCGGATATATTAGCGCGAGAACGGTTGCTGCAATCGGCTTTTCGCGCTGGCTACAAAGAAGTGGTGCTGCAATACGAACCGATTGCGGCGGCTCACTACTACGAAACCACCCTCACCCGCGAAGAAAATGTCCTCATTTTCGATTTTGGTGGCGGTACGCTGGACATCAGCATTTTGCATCTGGGCAATGCCAAAAATCGCCGCGTGCTGGCAAACGGCGGCATTGCTATCGCCGGGGACATCTTCGACCAAAAAATCGTACGGCGCAAATTACCGCCGCATTTTGGCGAAGGCACAACCTTTAAACGCGATGGACGCAATTTGCCTGTGCCAGATAGCTATTATGAGGCATTCATCAATTGGCAAGAAATGTTACGCCTGCAACTACCGGATAGGCTCGAATCTCTCAAAAATATGGAGCGTTTTGCCCAATACCCCCATAAAATTCGCTCGCTTATCAACCTGATTCAAGGGCAATATGCACTAAAAATGTTCGATGCTGCCGAAACAACCAAACGTCGCCTCTCTGACCATGACCGTGCCACTTTGTCGTTGAGTGGCAATAACTTTGCGGTCAGCGATACATTGTCCCGTACTGAGTTTGAACGTATCATTCGCCCAGAAATCCAAGCGATAGAAAAACGTCTTGATGAAGTACTGGCAATGGCAGGGCTGCCGCCAGAAAAAATTGATGCCGTCATTCGCACCGGGGGGTCATCGCAAATTCCCGCTTTTATTGAAATGTTGACGCAGCGGTTTGGCGCAGAAAAAGTGCGCGATTTGGATACCTTTAGCAGCGTGACCGCCGGCTTGGGCGTACTGGCACATCAGATTGAAGCAGGTGAAATAGACGTGACCGTGTATCGTGCCAGCGATGATCGCGGGTATCAGCAAATGCGGCGCACCGGCGAAGGCGTACCCCTCATAGATTTTGCCCTCCTCAAACAATTCATTGCCCTGCGCGAAACGCCTATCAACGAAACTGAAAATCAGCCGATTTTATTAGCACAGACCAACCACCAAACGCTTCATGCTGCGCGTTATGCGGCTGCTGCCTATGCCCAAGAATTGAAGTTCAAAGAATGGCACACCGCAGGTTTAGCGACCATGTGCAGCGAAATTGACAAAGTGCTGTTGATGACCACTGATTATCGTTGTTTTGTGCGCCCTGCCCGCCAACTTGCTGAAATAACGGCTGTTAAAACCGATATTCGGGAGATTGAAGGCTTTAGAAGCGATCAATTTAGTGATGAGCAAATCACGTTGCTCATGCCTTGGTCGGATGTCGCTATCAATACCGATTGGTTGGTGATGCTGTCCACATTGGGCTATGGGCGCTTGATGGAGGCGGGCAAACTCTTATCCAAACTCGATTCACCCATTGCATATCAACTCGCTGAATCGCGGGGGTATCCGGCATCGCTGACACCGCTGCTCAATTATGAACAACTGGTTATCATCACGAATGCCGGACGCGCTGTGCGCCTATCGTTTGGGCAGCTTGCGCGTCTGGAAGAACGCTTGATGACCGTTCCTCTCAAACAGCGCGTCATCACCGCGCTGCCCGTGCTACCGCATCAAGAAATTCTGATGGCATATGCGTCGGGTTATGCCCAACGCATCAACATAGCGGACATCCCATTAGCAGAAACATTAAACACTTCAGGGGCAAAAATCGCCACCAAAGCCGAACCTGTCAGCGCCCGGCTTTATACCCCGAATGAGCGATTGCTGGCTATCACCACTCACCGCGCTGTGCCTGTTGCAATTCCTCCTGATGAGACCCTTCCCCGTTTGCTCAAACTACGCCGCGAAGAACATCTTGTCAGTTTAGTGGCTTTACCTACAACCCACCTATAAAAATCAGCTTATCGCAAGTTTCATGCTCGCTGTTGCTCATCATCCGCGCATTATGGGTGTTCGTGATGATCTAACGAGAATAAATTGCCTTCGGGGTCGCGCCCGGTACACGATACTATACCCGGCGCGACCTGCTCTATCGTTGTAAGTGCGATACCCTGTGCCATCACTTTTTCGCGCATGGCATGAATATCATCCACTTCAAATACAATTTTGGCGGCATGTTTATCTGCCCCTTTTTCACCACCACTATGCAAGGTCAATGGCACTGCGCCTGTAGCCAATTCTACCCAATATTCGTTACGATAATCCTCCACCTGCGGATAATTCACCGCGATACCCAACACATCCCGATAAAATGCCACTTGTTGCGCCATATCGGCAACATAAATAATCACACGATACAGATGTTGAATAGTTGCCATCTTTATCCTCCTCTGATAGATAAATTGATATTAGGACAAATTTTCTATTTTTGCAAATTCTCAACAAACATTCATTCGGTTGCCACTTTGCACGCAGGGCATCATCATTTACGCTTCTGATATTCATTGGGAGTTACTATGGCAAAATTCTGGTTTGTGTCTGCGCCACTGTTCAGTCATACCGATTGGGGCGGTTTTTTGAAAACTGCCAAAGTTTTGGCAGCACAAGGACACGAGATTCTGTGGGTTAGCGAAGCGCCGTTAGAAAATACGATTCGGGCAGCAGGGTTAGCATTCGCAGCCATTGCCAAAACAGGTTGGTTATGGCCCCCGCCGCCTGCCCCAGATGTCAGTAAAATGCATCCGCAAGAAGCGGTGATGCTGCGCTATCGGCGTGCGCTGGATACTTGGTTGAGCGAAGATTTGGTTGCTGAAGGGGTACAATCGCTGCTAGATTTAGCCGCGCAAATTGGCAAACCGGACGCGCTGGTGATTGATCCATTTTTGAGCGCCGCTGCCTTCGCCGCTGAAAAATTGAACGTTCCTATGATAGTGTGTGGTTGGACAGCGCAAAACACGCTGGATGAAACATCGCTTTTTCCGGTACAGCGCAACCTTAGCAGCGACAGCCAACAGCGTATTCAACGCTTGTGTGACCAATTCAGCTTAGAAGGCACTAATTTCAGCCAAGGCACTGCCCCCTCTATCCAAAGTTCGCGGCTGCACATTGCCTATTTCACACCCGATTGGTATCAGGCAGAAGCCGGAACAATACTGTCCCAAACGCAATTCGTCGGCGGCAGCCCAGAAATTCCACAAGATGCACCGCCTGATTGGTTGACAGATATTCCCGAACATAAGCCATTGGCACTCATCACGCTTGGCACCACTTTCACGGGCGATTTAGGCTTTTTTAGCTGGTCAGCACAAGCCGCTGCCCGGCATGGGTTAACACCGATTGTCGTTATGGGCTGGAATCCGATTACGCCGGAGAAAAAAGCCGAACTCAAACGGGCTTTACCGGGTGGGTCACGCTTATTGAATTTTGCGCCCTTTGCCCATGTGCTGCCACGCTGCAAACTCATGATTCATCACGGTGGCATGGGAACAACCCATTACGCTATCGTGCATGGTGTTCCGCAAATTGTCGTTCCACACGCGGCAGACCAACGCATTCAAGCGCGGCGCGTGGCACAAGCAAAAATCGGGCTAAATCTCACCGCACACGATGTTCGACAAGGGATGCTGCCGGAAGGTGTGAAGGCATTGTTAGAAGCCGCTTGGATACGCGATAACGCCCAACAATTGGCACAGCGCATGGCGGCACTTGGCGGACCCGAAAAAGCCGCCGAATTGATATTACGAGCGATAAGTTAAAATCTCGTTTTTTACGACTTTTTTATTCTTCTCGCTCAATTCAATGTCAAATTTACTTGACATGGTGATTTTTTCATGCTACTCTATGTATAGTATATTTGACAAATAGTAAAACAAGGTGGACAAAAATCATGTCTATCCATGAAAGAAAAGCTATCGCCTCCATTATTGGCACTATTGTGATTTCGATCGCGTATGCCGCGTATATGATTCAACGTTACCCAGTAGCGGATTGGTACTCGGCAGACGTGTTTCGTTTTTGGGGCGCTTATTTTCTTATCCTCATTCCAGTATCCATTGTCGCCAAAATCATCATCGCCATTGTTTTTAGCATCCTCAATACGATTGCCACCGGGGAAGCAGAACCCGCTATCAGTGATGAGCGTGACCAATTGATTGATTTGAAAGCTACCCGCAACGGCATGTGGCTATTCGTCATCGGTTTTCTGCTGGCAATGGGGGCTGTGGTCATCGGTTTGCCGCCAGCCGCCATGTTCATTGTATTGTTGTGCGGCGGCATCGTCTCGGATTTGATTTCCGACTTCTCGCAGTTCTATTTTTATCGGAGAGGAGTTTAGCATGGGCAAGCCCCTCCCCTTGATTAGCAATAACATTCGCAAACTGCGCTTTCACCATAACGAGATGACGCAGCAAGAATTGGCAGATAACGTGGGGGTCACACGCCAAACCATTGTCGCTATCGAAGCCGCCAAATATTCACCATCGTTGGAATTGGCATTTCGTATCGCGCATGTCTTCAACGTGCCACTGGAAGAAGTCTTTATCTACTTGCCTGACCACGACCCGATTTTGAAGCAGGCATAACTCTCAAGATCCTTTTTAAACGGGCGAGACATGTCTCGCCCCTACACGCACATTTTGAAATGACATCTAAATCATCAACGGAGTAAAACCATGAAAGCCATCGTTTATACAGAGTACGGTTCACCTGATGTTTTGCATCTGCAAGAAGTGACAACACCCACACCCAAAGACAATGAACTGCTTATTCGTGTTCATGCCACCACAGTCAATTTTGGGGATGTGATAGCGCGGAATTTTAAGAATGTTTCGGCACGCCAATTCAATATGCCATCGTTTTTCTGGCTGCCCGCCCGCATTGCCTTTGGCTTAAACAAACCCAAGAATCCTATCTTGGGGAGCGAATTTGCCGGCAAAGTTGAAGCTATTGGCAAGGCTGTCACCCAATTTAAAGTCGGCGATGAGGTCTTTGGCTATCGCGGGCAAAGCATGGGTGCGGATGCTGAATATCTGTGTGTGCCGGAAAATAGCTTGGTAACAGGTAAACCTGCCAATATGACCTACGAAGAAGCGGCGGCACTACCCTATGGCGCACTCACGGCGTTATCACTCCTGCGAAAAATGAATGTTCAGCCGGGGCAAAAAGTGCTAATTAATGGCGCTTCGGGGGGTATCGGCTCATATGCGGTGCAGTTCGCCAAAATTTTCGGCGCGGAAGTCACTGGCACCTGTGGCACGTCTAAAATTGGGTTGGTGAAATCGTTGGGTGCGGATAAGGTCATTGATTATACCCGCGAAGATTTTACACAAAATGGTGAAACCTACGACTTCATTTTTGATGTGTTGGGGCGCATCTCGTTTGCTCACTGCAAAAAATCGCTCAAACCTCAAGGGATTTTGTTCTATGCCAGCTTCAAAATACCGCAACTTCTGACGATGTTATGGACTTCGCGCTTTAGCAGCAAAAAAGTCATCTGTGCGTTATCCAGTGAAAAACCGGAAGACCTTGTATACATCAAAGAATTGGCAGAAGCAGGCAAACTCAAAGCCATCGTAGATAAACGTTTTCCGATGGAACAAGCCGCCGCAGCGCATCGCTATGTTGAAGATGGGCATAAAAAAGGCAGCGTCATCCTCACAGTTGGCGTGTAACTTTCTACACAGGTCTGGGGTACTTGACTCATTAAAATCCGAATGATTTTGGAGAATGGGCGCGATATATCGCGCCCCCTACGATTATTTGAATTTGCTTTCATTGCGCCATTGGCACTTTTAACTTTTCTCTTTTAACCTTTAACTTTTATAACGTCTACAAACTATACAGCCCCAACAAATACAAAATATCCCCCTCAAGCTGTTGTATATCCAATGGTAGCGGGGGATTGGCAATCTGCATCTGGCAATATAGGCTTTTGAGGAATAACTTCACATTCTGATGTGTGGCATGATAAACCGGATTATGGTCATCTGGCACAGGGTGCGCCTCTTTCCAATTGCCAAAGCGCCGCAGCCAATTCTGCACATCCTCCGGCGCAAGGTCATTCCGGCGCAAAATGACCATGATCACTTTTGCCAAGCGTTCATCTTCATCATGCGTAAAAATGAACGTGGTCGGCAGCATCAATTTATCGGCAATCGCTTCGATAAGCCGCTGCAAATCGCGTGCTTGGAGATAAGCACTGCTCGCCAAAAATTTCAGTAAATCGGCAGTGTGGGAGCAAGCGGTGGCAAACCCTTTTTCCGGGATATACGCCCGATTATCAGGTTCTGTAACCAAATAATACCGCGCTCTATCCAGCAAGGTCATCATTTCGGCTTCACTCAAAAATGGCTGAATATTATGCCGATACACAATCAATGCCAGTACTGACGCCGCCGAAGACCGAATAAAAATGCTGTCATCTTCTTCGGCAGTCGGCGGGGGTGATAGATGCGGCAGCAACCATTCCATCATCGCCCGCAGGTCATCGCCATTATAATAACGATACAAAATAATCCAACGCGCCAAAACACTGTATGCCACCTTGTCACGCAAATAGGCATCCGGCAATGCCAGATAGGGCATCAATTCCATTGCCAATTCACCGGCGGAGTTGCCCTCTGGCAGACGATAACTGTTATCAATAATGTTCTGCCAAAACTCTATATCGTGTAAAACCAATTCGCCATCCATCAGTTCTTCCGTCCTGCGATAATGATGTGTCGGTTGCAAAACGTCGCATACGCTGTTCCGGCATATTCCGGCAGCATCCAATTTTTTACCCGGTCAGGCGCTTGCAGCAGCAGCACTTGTAAACGCTCAATCCTCGTTGGGGTACAGCCCAACCGCTGCGCCCACGGCAATAACTCATGCCGTTTGAGAATGATTTCGCTGTGTTCAACACTAAAATCGGCATCCAGCAACATGCCGCGCCATTCATATTCGTCATAAGCCCGGTTGTGCGACGGGTCGCGCAGCGTCTCAAAAGCATCCACATACTGCGCCGCCGGTTTGTTATCTGGCAATACTTGGTCTTGCACCAGCAGCAGCCCACCTTGCGCCAATACGCGATAACATGCCTGCACAAATTTAAACACATCGGGGAAATGATGGGCGGCAATGCGACAAGTGACCAATTGAAACGTTCCCGATGCAAACGGCAAATTTTCGGCGTCACCATTGGCAAAAATAACATGGCTCGCCCCTTGCGCTTGGATAAATTGCCGTGCCGCTTGCAGCATAGGAAACGTCAAATCATAGGCAATGCTGTGTTGAACATACCGCGAAAACGTTAAGGCGGTATGCCCGCCGCCCGTCGCTACATCCAGCGTGCGCCAATCCGCTTGCGGCTGTGCCAATTCTACTAACCGCGTTAATTCCGCACCCTGAGCATGGGTTTTGCTCTCGACATAACCCTGAGCATGAGCGCCGAACTGAGCTTGCACTTGTGATTTCAGGTCATCACTTGCCATAATAGTTTATAGCTCCGATTTCTGGATGATAGAGATTATGCCCCTTTCCGCAACAAACCTCAAGGAAATGGTTTTCAAACTTGGTTTTAATCTTATCGGCATTGTGCGAGCAACCCCTTCACCCACTCTCGCGCAGTATCAGCGATGGTTGGCAAACGGGATGCACGCCGATATGCACTTCATGGCACGCCCCGATAGAGTCATCCGACGCGAAAATTTGGCGCATATTCTGCCGGGGGTGCAATCCTTGGTCATCGTTGGGCTAGATTACACAACGGGCAGCATTCCTGATGAAGTATTGCAAGACCCGGCACGGGGACGGATTGCCGCGTATGCGTGGGGCGTAGATTATCATGACATCATGACACCACGTTTGGAACAATTGGCGACATGGTTACAAACTGAAGCAAACGGTCAAATCGGGCAGCGGGTGTATGTGGATACGGGTGCCATTCTGGAACGTAGTCATGCACAGCAAGCCGGCATGGGGTTCATCGGCAAAAATACCATGCTAATTCATCCGAGGCGGGGTAGCCATTTTTTTCTAGGAGAAATGCTGCTGACTGCCGAATTTGATACTTATGATGAGCCGCACCGCGAAACAATGTGCGGTACCTGCACGCGCTGCCTAACTGCTTGCCCTACCGATGCATTCCCACAACCGCACGTTTTGGATGCTCGCCGCTGTATTAGTTATCACACCATTGAAAATAAAGGGTGGCTGCCGCGAGATTTAGCACGTCAATTTGGCAATTGGATTTTCGGCTGCGATATTTGCCAAGAGGTATGTCCGTTCCAGCGATTTGCGCCAGTGACGCAGGAAAAAGCCCTTTTCCCGCCCAATATTGACCGAGCAGTGCCACCCCTAAAAAAGATTTTAGAGATGAATGAAGCAGCATTTATGGCACACTTCGCCGGGTCGCCTGTGCAGCGCATTAAGCGCGACCGACTCGTGCGGAATGCGTGTGTCGCTGCTGGCAACAGCTACCAACCTCAGTTTATTCCGGCGCTAAAGGCATTACTGCAAGATGCCAGCCCCATTATTCGCGGTCATGCGGCACGAGCATTATGGGATATTGCGCGATTAGATGCGACAGGTTGGCTCAAAGACTTGTATCACCGCGAACCAATTAATCAAGTCCGGGCAGAGGTTGAAGCTCTCCTGTCCTAAACCATTCACAGCCGCCGATAATTACTAATATAGCGATGCGCCTCTTCAACCGAATTGGCAATATGCAACCGGAAACCCGGATGAAAGGTGCCATAGGTTTTTTCAAACACCCGTGCCAACTGCTGAATCAAATTGTTGATACCCACCAACACAATGATACCGGCATTATCCGGGCGATTGTTCAAAATACGGTTGCTTTGCGACATCACCCCAGATGGCAGCAAATGACCGTTCCGCAGGTCAAGAATCACATCCACATGATGCGACACTTGGCGCATCATATCCCACGCTTTGACCGCCGACATGCGTAAATCTTCAATTGTCCAGCGCCCATCAAATTGATGGCGCAAAATAGTACGTTCTGGGTTATCCCAATCAACATGCACGCTCATAATATTCAAAATTTTTGATTGTCTATTACACCTCATGGTACACGAAAATTGCGCTTTATGGCAATCATGTAAACGACAAATTTTCAATTTACGTAAGCAGAAGGATTTCATTCGTTCAGGCTGGCATTGGCAGTGCCATAGCGCGTTTGATACCGTTCATAATTGGCATTCACTTCGGTGGCATCTAGTTCTTCCGGTTGCCCAATTTGCAGCGCCAGCCACACGGTTTTTGCCACATCTTCGACCATCACGGCTGCTTTTAAGGCTTTCTCTACGGTTTTGCCAACGGTAAAAACCCCGTGCTGTTTCATCAAAATAGCAGGCGAAGTGCCGATTGAACGCAAAATTTCTTCACCAATTTGTTTGCCACCAATGCGGGCATAACCACCACATGGAATCGTTGTGCCAAATTCATCGGCAATAGCCGTCAAATAAACGGGAATCGGTTTGCCAACCGCCGCAAACGCCGTCGCATAATTCGAGTGGGTATGAACCATACCCATCACATCCGGGCGATGCCGATAGACATACACATGCGATGCTGTGTCCGACGATGCGCCGTGCGTGCCTTCAATCACGTTACAATCCAAATCCACCACCACCATATTTTCCGGCGTCAAATCTTCAAACAGCAAGCCACTCGGTTTGATGACGACATAGCCCGTCTCTAGGTCACGCCCGCTAACGTTGCCACTCGTCCATGCGACCAAGCCATATTTGGGCAATGCCTGATTCGCTTTCCATACATCGTACCGCAATTGTTCCAACAGCATAGCGATATACTCCTTTTCGTTTACAATTTGATATGATGCAACCTACGCTGAAAAATCGACAAGAAAACAATTGTTATTCGCAAAAGGTATTTTTATGTCCCAAACCCGGCTCATCTTACTGGGTACTGGCAGCCCCAATTTATTTCCAAATCGCTATCAATCGTCGCTGGCAATTCTCGTGGATGATACCCCGTATATCATAGATTGTGGCGGTGGCACGCTCCAACGGATTGCCGAAGCGTATGGCACATTACACATCGAAGCCTTGGAATTTACCAAACTCACGCGCCTGTTTATTACCCACCTGCATCCTGACCATACAGTCGGCATTGCTGATTTTATGATTGCGCCCTGGGTCAAACATCGGACGGAAGCCCTGCACATTTTTGGACCCGCAGGCACGCAAAAAATGTGTTCGCTGTTATTAGAGGCACATCAAATCGGCATGCACGAACATCTGTATGGCAGTGTACCAATTGACGACCCATTGCAAGTGAGCGCCACCGATATTGATGCCGGGCAAATTTATCAGGATGATAAGGTGCGTGTGGTGGCATTCCGGGTACAACATGGGTCATTGAATGCGTTTGGTTATAAATTTTACACACCCGATAAAACCATTGTCGTGTCCGGCGATACTTGTTTCGTGCCAGTGATGATTGAACAAGCACGCGGTTGTGATATTTTAGTTCATGAAGTGTACTCATCAGCACAACTACCCCAACGCCCGGCAGGTTGGCAGCACTATCATTCAACTGTGCATACGGGAACGCTAGAATTGGCAAAAATCGCTCAGGAGGCACAGCCCAAAAAATTAGTGCTGACGCATCAGTTATTTTGGGATAACAACCCTGAGTCGCTTCTCACCGAGATGCAGCAACTTTATTCCGGCAGCATCATCAATGGACAGGACTTGATGATAATCGAATAAAAATTACTTCGGCGGCGCAGCCGTGCTGTTGCGCTGAATCAGTTGCGGCGCGATAACATGCTGTTTCGGGTCTATATGCGGCTGATGAATGCGCTGTATCAAGGATTCAATGCCGCGCCTGCCCAACGTATCAAAATCTTGGCGCACCGTCGTTAAAGGTGGCAAAAAAAACGAGGCTTCGGGAATATCATCAAAGCCTACCACCGATACATCTTCTGGCACGCGCCGCCCATATTCATGTAATGCCCGGATAGCCCCCAACGCCATTTGGTCATTTCCCATCACCAACGCTGTAAACTTAGCCCCTTGTTTTATCAACTGACGTACTGCCAAATAACCACTTTCTGCCGTCCAATTCCCTTCTATCGAAATCCCCGGCGTCAGCCCGGCGGCTTGCATCGTGACCAACCAACTTTCATGGCGTTCTAGCGCATCATACCAAGTCAGGGGTCCGCTGATTTCACAAATCTGTGTATGTCCTAACTCAATCAAATGGCGCGTGACTTGGCGTGTCCCGGCATATTGATCTACCACAACCGAGGCAGCGTTTACATTAAGACCTGTGCCAATCAACATCAACGGAATATCGCCGGATAGCGTGACCAGTTCTTCTTCATGCATCCCAATAATCGGTGTAATGACCAACAGCCCGTCCACATCTCGATAACGCGCATAATGGATAGCAGTTCGCAGCGTTTCTAGCTTGGCATCATTTACATTAGCGAAAATCAAATCATAGCCCGCTTGCCGACTGGCATGTTCGCTGTGAATCATCATTTGGGCAGGACCATAATTGTTCAAACCAAACGTGAGCATTGCCAACGTGCGCGATTTTGCCCCGGCAAGACTTTGTGCCGCCCGGTTAGGACGATAATTCAATTCGATAATGGCTTTTTCAACGCGCTCACGGGTTTCATCAGAAACATAAGGATGATGATTAATCACCCGCGAAACGGTTTGATAGGACACGCCGGCAAGCCGGGCGACATCATGCAGCGTATTCCGCCGAAAAGTAGGCACACTACTGACTTTCTTCACTAACAATGTCAGACAATTTATCTTGAAAATTGCCCAACGATTTGCGCTGTGTTGACAGGCTGAAAAAGACTGTGTTATAGTTACTGTGAACGTTCACATAATTATTGTAACAGCATTTTCGCTTTTTTGTCTAGTCAGCAAAATAGCCGCACTTACAAAAGGATTATTATCATGACCTTTGCTATCCCAGAGGCGCAACCCACCAGCGCCCAACCCCGTTTGCTGCGCCCCATCACACTCGGCGTTATCGTTGGCAATCGCGGTTTTTTCCCCAAACATCTCGTCACTACCGGACGCCGCATCATCCAAGACGTGCTGGCAAAAGCGGGTATTCGGGCGTTATTTGTGGATGAAACTGTTACAGCGTATGGTGCCGTTGAATCGCTCAAAGAAGCGCAGCTACACGCCGAATTTTTCCGCCACCATGCAGATGAGATTGATGGTTTGCTCGTCACGCTGCCCAATTTTGGCGATGAACGGGCGATTGCGAATACCATTCGTATGTCCGGCTTAAATGTGCCAGTGCTGATTCATGCCTTTCCAGATGATGCCCAGAAAATGGGCTTGGCTGACCGCCGCGATAGCTTTTGCGGCAAAATGAGCGCCTGTAACAATTTACGCCAATACAACATCCCCTACTCGCTGACAACGCTGCACACCGTTGACCCAGAGAGCGAGTCGTTCATGAACGATTTGAAACATTTTGTGGCAGTGTGCCGCGTGGTGCGCGGGATGCGCCGGTCACGTTTGGGGGCATTGGGCGCACGTCCACAAGCCTTCAATACGGTGCGTTTCAGCGAAAAATTGTTAGAACATGCTGGAATCAGTGTAGAAACATTGGATTTATCCGAAGCATTTGGGCGCATTAACCGCCTGGCAGATGATGATGCTAAAGTTATCGCCAAACGGGGCGTGATAGAAAAATATGCCCGTACTGCCAATGTTCCTGATGAATCGCTCAATAAAATGTCAAAATTAGGCGTGGTGCTGGATGATTGGATGGAAGAGAGTGCGCTGGATGCTACGGCGATTCAATGCTGGACATCCATGCAGGAATTTTTTGGTGTCGTGCCGTGTACGATTATGAGCATGGCAAGCAATGGGTTAATGCCGTCTGCCTGTGAAACGGATATTGCGGGTACAGTGGCGATGCTGGCACTCACGCTGGCATCGGGCAAACCAAGCGCCCTCGTAGATTGGAACAATAATTATGGCGATGACCCCGATAAAGGCGTTGTTTTCCACTGCTCCAATTTGCCCAAAGATATTTTTATAGATGAAATTCCAGTGATGCAGTATCAAGAAATCATTGCGGGAACAGTCGGCATTCCTAGCACCTATGGCACGATTTACGGGCGCGTGCGTGAAAATCCGTTCACCTATTTGCGCGTCTCCACCGATGATATTGCTGGAAAAATCAAAGCCTATATCGGCGAAGGTGCTTTTACCAATGACCCGGTGGATACTTTCGGCGGCTACGGCGTGGTGCAAGTGCCGCGCTTCCAAGAGTTGCTGCATTACATCTGCGAAGAAGGTTATGAACATCACGTCTCAGTCAACCAAACACGAGTCGCCGCCTCCATCTATGAGGCACTGACCAAATATCTGGGTTGGCAAACGTATTATCATCGCTAAAACCACCAGCACGGGGCAGTTCAGTCGCTGCCCCATTCATCAACACGGGATGAATCATCATGCCTGAAACACATGCAAGTCCCTATCTGCTGGAAATGCGCGGCATCCTCAAACAATTTCCGGGTGTGTTGGCGCTTCAGGATGTTCAGTTTAATTTGCACTATGGCGAAGTCCATGCGTTGATGGGCGAAAATGGCGCGGGTAAATCCACCCTGATGAAAATTCTTTCCGGTGTTTACCAGAAAGACTCAGGCGAGGTTATCTACAAAGGGCAATCTATTCACTTTACGTCGCCGCGCCAAGCCCAATTGGCAGGCATCACGACGATTTATCAAGAATTGAACCAGATTCCCCAGATGAGCATCGCCGAAAATATTTTTCTCGGCAGCGAGATTCAGCGCGGTGTGCTGCTGAATCGGGCAGAGATGAAGCGGCAAGCCAGCCAACTTCTCCAAAAATTACACCTCGAAATTGACCCGCGTACTCCACTCAGCGATTTGGGTGTGGCACAGCAACAAATGGTGGAAGTTGCCAAGGCACTGCATCATCGCGCCGATTTAATCATCATGGATGAACCCACGTCGGCACTCAGTTCACGCGAAATCGAAGATTTATTCGCCATTATCCGCGAACTCAAATCGCAAAATGTTTCGATTATTTATATCAGCCATCATCTGGAAGAAACCTTTGAAATCAGTGACCGCCTGACGGTATTGCGCGATGGGCGTTATGTTGGCACTTATCCTACGCAAGAACTCAATGTAGACGGGCTGATTCGGCTCATGGTCGGGCGCGATTTATCCGATAAATTCCCTAAAGAAATATTCCCCACTGGAAAAGAAGTGCTGCGCGTCGAAAATCTGACGCAAGGTAATCGGCTGAAAAATATTTCATTCAGTGTATATGCGGGTGAAGTGCTGGGAATTGCGGGGCTAGTGGGGTCAGGACGCACAGAGTTAGTCCGTGCCTTGTTTGGCGCAGACCCGATCGATCGCGGCAGCATTTATATTGATGGGCAACCCGTCACGATTCGCAACCCGCGTGATGCTATCCGCCAAGGTATGGGCTTGCTGACCGAAGACCGTAAACAACAAGGTCTTATTCTGAAGATGAACACCCGCGAAAACACCACACTGACGGTGCTGAAGCAACTCACGCCCGGTTGGTTGACCAACCGCCGAGCAGAAGCCGCCCTTACCCAAAAATTTATAGACAGCATCGCCATCAAATCGTCGCTTGAACAACTCACTATCAATCTATCGGGGGGGACACAGCAAAAAGTCGTTCTCAGCAAATGGTTGGCGACGCAGCCGCGAGTTCTCATTTTCGATGAACCCACACGCGGCATTGATGTCGGCGCAAAAGTCGAAATTTATAAGCTCATCAACGAACTGGCTTCGCAAGGCGTGGCGATTATTATGATAAGTTCGGAACTGCCGGAAGTGCTGGGCATGAGTGACCGTATCATGGTCATGCGTGAAGGGCGTATTGCTGGCATTTTGCCACGCCAAGAAGCGACCCAAGAAAAAATCATGGAATACGCTACCGAAAAAGTGAAACAGACCATCACAGCATAGGAATAAACCAACATGACCGACACCACCGAAAAAAGAAAAATATCTGCCTCTGGGCAAGCATGGCGCTTGAGTGGCAGATTATTAAGCGAGACGGGTCCACTCATCATCTTAATTTTGATGGCAGTAGGGTTATTGCTGGCATCACCGCCGTTTCGTAATCCCACCAGTTTGATGTTATTGGGGCTAGAAGCGGCTGCGATTGGCATTGTGGCTGCCGGGCAAACGTATGTGATTTTAACAGGCGGTATTGATTTATCCGTAGAAGCGATGGTGTCTTTTAGCGGTGTCGTAGCCGCCATTCTCATTGCTGGCACGAATGTTGCCGGGGGACAAATTGCCAATGGCATTCCAGCAATTTTTGCGGTGCTAATTGCGCTGTCATTAGGGTTATTGATAGGCATCATTCAAGGGGTGATTATCGTCGCCCTGAATATTAATCCCTTTATTGTGACGTTGGGATTTCGCAGTATTTTATTAGGGGTTTCGCTGGTGGCAACACGCGGCGCAGGCATCAATATTCAAAAAGATGAATTTATGACCTTTATGACAAGTTTCATTGATACGGGCTTTATTCGAATTCCAGTGCCGTTACTTATTGCGTTGATTATTTATGCGGTTTCGTGGGTGGTGCTGCGGCATACGCGCTTTGGGCGTTATGTGTATGCGATGGGCGGTAACGAAGTGGCAGCGCGGCTTTCCGGTGTGAATGTCAACTGGAACAAAATTATGATTTATGGCATCAGCGGTTTGCTGGCTGCCATCAGTGGCATTTTGGTGATGGGACGTTTGCAATCTGGCGCATACCAAAACGGCACCAATATGACGCTCATGTCCGTCGCGGCAGTGGTCATCGGTGGCACAGCGTTAGTCGGTGGCACAGGTGGCATTTGGGGAACATTGGTCGGTGTATTTATCATCCGATTGGTAGAGCAAGGGTTGGTATATCTCAGCGTGCCATCGAATGCCAAAGAAATTGTGATTGGGGCAATTATTGTGTTGGCAGTGGCGATTGATGTTATTCGGCGCGGCGAAGTGAAATGGCTGCGTTTGGGCAAATCGCGGTCAACTTAATCATATAACATTAGCGATCCCACAGGGGAACTTGCCCTGTTTTAGTAACGCGCAGTGCAGAGAGGGGTCGGCTCTGTATGGGTTTATAAATCCATTTTTAAGGAGAAAGCACCATGCAACGTAAAGTAAGTCTTTTAGTATTTATGATACTGTTAGCATTGTTGGGGGCGCAAGTCGCCACCACCCAAGATGCCCCACGGTATGTTGGTTTTGTGCCGCCCGCGTTGACCAGCCCGTTCCATGTGGCAATGGTCGAAGGCGCTACCGCCCGCGCTGAGGAACTCGGCTGGACACTCGAAGTCCAAGCCCCCGCCAGCGAAGGTGATTTTGCCGCTTTCGTGACTACTGTCGAACAACTGCTGCAAAAAGGTGTCGAAGCCATCAGCATTAATCCCATTGGCACCGATAGCGCCATTACCGCCGTACAAGCCGCCAATGCTGCCGGCATTCCCATTCTGGCACACAACTTCATCACACCGTTCAGCGAAGGTGAAGTCAATGCCTACATCGGTTACGACCAATGGGGCGGTGCAGAAGCCCTTGCACAGCACACTTGTGAATTGATTGCAGGCAAATATGGGTTGCCAGCAGCCGAAACCAATGGCAAGGTGTTCATCCTGTTAGGCATTGATAGTATTTTCTCGCATCGGCGCACAGGTGGCTTCAAAGCAGGTCTGGAAAAATACTGCCCCAATGTTGAAGTCGTCGGTGAACAAAGCGGTGAATGGCTGCG
>JALHOR010000084.1 GCA_022842885.1 Anaerolineae bacterium | reverse complement strand
ATCCGCGCAGGTGGCGCTGCTGCAAGTATGGGTCGTTGACAAGCCGTTAAGATTACCCCCATAAATATCATTCCCGACATTATTATTGTCTATGATGGTATCGCTGCCATCGGTGCCATGACCCGATATGTTAAAATTGCCGCCATAAAGATTGAAAAATTGACTGCCCGGCTCTAAGATAAATAAATCATTCCCATCATCCCCGCGCACCCAACCACTTAAATCAGTGCCATTCCGGTTTCCGCCATAGATTGTGCCTGTTCCTAAAGCACCGATATTGAATGTATCCATCCCAAAATCATGCGAAACTGTCCCCGCGACAGGATTATTATTGCCGCCGAAGACCTGTGTACTACCGCCTGTGCCATACAAATTGAAAGTATCGTTGCCGTAATCATGCCCACTGCCGTTCAAGTTGTTGTTGCCACCCGTGAAGTTATCCGCGTCATTGTCATTATCGGTGATGGTATCACCGCAAGTATCATCCCGATTTTCGCCAAAAAAGTTAATCCAACCGCCAACGACCCCATCAATACCTCCGCCAGCATTGATGGTATCGCAACCACCGCCGCCAGCAATTGAATTCGCATTACCATCCCCGGTGATAACATCATCGCCCGCGCCGCCTAACACACCTTCTATCGAAAGTGCTAGATTCACAGAGGGAATGGTATTGGTAGCGAGATTGACGACTACTGGTGTTGTGCGCGTTTCGTAACTGATAATGTCCGTGATAACACCGCCGCCCCCATCTATGATACCGGTGATGGCTGCCCCTTCATCCAATTTGAAAAAATCGGATGCAAAATCTCCGGTTAAATTCTCCATCGCAGTGAAAATTGTCGTGCGAACGCTGTTCGTTACAGTGCCTTGGTTGATTCCAGTCACATGAAAAATATTAGAATTGGGTATTATAATATCATTCATTAGCAGCGTATCATCCCCGTCGCCACCATCTACGATACCTGCCACTGTTTCGATAATATTGGTTTGGATGAATATGTCATCCCCGCCTGCGCCCAATAAATTTTCGACGCCCGTAAATGGATTGGCGTTCACTGTTCCGGCGTTAGTGGCATTAATGAAGAAAACATCATTGTTGCCTGTGCCAAGCAAGGTATCGGTATCTGCGCCACCGTCGTAAGTATCGTTACCAATGCTCACATACAACGTATCATTGCCTGTGCCGCCGTTGATAACATCATCACCTGTGCCGCCATCTATAGTATCATTGCCGCCGCCGCCTAAAATCGTATCGTTACCATCACTGCCTTGAAAAATCGTATCGGTGGCATCCCCGATGAGAACATCATCAAACAACGTACCAAAGATAGCTTCAAACGTGCCTTGCAGCAGCAAGAATAATGAGCCGTTGCCAAAAATATCTTGATGGGTGGTGGTATTATTCAAATCAATCGTGACGGGTGTTCCCAATGCCAGAAAATCGAGTGTTTCGGCTCCAGTGCCGCCAATTGTCCAATAACCCGTTAAGGTATTGATAAAATTAAAGATATTCGTGCCAGCCGTCGCATTCATGATAAAACTGGTGGCAGCATCTATGCCGCCTACGCCGCCAAGTGCAAAGGTATCATCGCTTGCGCCTGTGACGATATTTTCAATATTGGTAAAAATATCTAATCCGGTGGGACTTAAAATCGTGCCAGTGCCACCCACATTATTTACGAAGGCGTAGCCTACAGATGCCGATTCATCAATGGTATCTATGCCAGTGCCACCATCAAATGTATCATCACCATCACCGCCTGTTAAAACATCGTTGCCTGCTTCGCCGATAAGCGTATCATTGCCCGCTTCGCCTACTAGGGTATCATTGCCATCTCCACCATACATCACATCATTGCCCACGCCGCCATTCAAGGCATTCGCCGCCGCATTGCCGTATACGGTATCATCGCAAACAGTACCGGGAAAATTAGGTCCCGGCAAAAGGGTCGCTATGCCAGCAAAACCGCTGCCGGCTAAGGCATAGGTGCAGTTGGGGGATATGGGAATTTCGGTCACAGCTTCTTGGGGTGGGGTAGTGTTCTCAACCGAAATAGCATCACTTGCAATACTGGGTTGCGAGCCAACCACAATCAACCAGCGAATTTCGGCGCGGCATGTTTGCCCATTTTCTTGACGCGTGATGAAAATGTTATACACGCCCGGATTGCCTGCCATGACGGTGGTCGTGCCGCCGGTGATGACGGTGGCTTCGGTACGCTGCTGTACCAGAACGCGCCGCCCATACGAGACCAATTCGGGTTGTGGGCGAACAGCCTCCGCGCCAATCATGCCAAACCGAATTTGATTGCCATTGTTCAGCCAATGGGTATAGATATAGCGCCAGTAATGCAAGTCTTGGTTGATAATGGGGTCTGTTCCCACTGGAATCACATACACAGCATAATCGGTTTGTGGCGTCCAATCATCTTGCCACAGATAATCGCTGGCAGTTCCCGGAACAACCGTGCGTACCCATTCGGTTGTGCCAGCAAAATCTAGGGTTTGGCACAGCGGCAGCCGCACAATCGTTGTCATTAACGGGTAATCATCGGCTTGGGCAACGGTGGGTAGCGCCGCTATCCCGATAAAAATGAGTAGCAAGATGAGGCAAAACCAACGCGGCAAAAACATGATATGTCCCCTATTATCTCATGAAAAACCTATCCAAAAGATTTTTATAGAATTTATGGATAGATATTAAGCAGTTCGATAACTACATGTTGCACTATTATTGTAGCACTTTGATAAAATGAACGCTATGATTTTAATTGCAAGCATAGGGTAATCGTTGCTTTACGGTAATTTAAAACGCCGCTTAAGATTTTCGATTTCGCTTTCGTTGATGGGAACAAGTTTGCCGATACTAAGCGTGTTGAGCAACGCTTGGGCGCTGAATTCGGCAACTTCCACACGGTCAAAGGCTTCTAAGAGCGTGCTGCCCGTCGTTAGCACGGCGTCATTCTGCATCAAAATCACGGGAACACTGGGCGATACTTGGGCAGCAAGGTGTTCTGGGTGTTGGTATTGGATGCCATAGGGCGTGACGGGCATCTCGCGCAGCAAAATATAACTTTCAGGGATGGTGCGCGTATCAAAGTGGTGCGGCACGATGCTATAGGTTGTGGCGTGCGGTGGCTGTGCAGTGATGATGGCGTGAATGTCGGGGTGTTGGCGATAAATCTCATGATGCAAGCGCACCGCCCGACTCGGAATTTTGCCTATCTCGCGCTGCAAATCGTGAATCAGCACCATCGCTTCCGGCACGATATATTTGCGGTCAAAGCCATAAGGTGTCATCAAAAACGTGCTGGCATCTACCCGTGCCGAAACGGTTCCGCCCGTGCTAATCATCAAATGGCGGTCATAGGCTCGCTGCACGAAGCGGCAAATTTGTAAGCGCAATTCCAATTCTTGGCTGGTGTGTCCCTGCGGTGCAAATTCTGGCAGAAGATTATCCTGATGATTGAACAATGCCACTTCGTCATCGCTTAAGGTTACAAAGCCTCCTAATGCGCTGGCGCTGATATTGATGCGGGCGCAAAATTCGAGTGTCTCTAAACGTTGGAATGCCGCCAATAACGAATCACCGCCTGTTACGATGCCATGATTTTCCAACAAGACTGATAAAAAGCCGTCGGCAAATGCCGCCGCAATATTTTCACCGAGTTGTTGTGTTCCCGGCACGGCATACGGTGCATAGCCCACCGCGCCACAAATTGCCCGCGATTGCGGATTAATGAGTGTATTGGGAACTTTGCGGACGATGCTAAACGCTACTAATGCGGACGGGTGGGCGTGAACCAATGCCGTAATATCCGGGCGGGCTTGATAAATGAGTTGATGAAACGGTAGTTCGGAAGACGGTTTGTGCCGCCCACTGATGCTGCCATCGGCATGAACACAAATCATATCTTCTGGCGATAAACTGCCTTTGTCTAAGCCCGCTGGTGTAATCCAAATATCGCCGTTGGCTTCGCGGATAGATAAATTACCACCAGAAACCGTCGTTAAGCCTTGCTGATAAATGCGTGTTAGAATTTCGACCAATTGATAACGGGGGGGCAGCAGCGCAAAGTTCATGAAAGTTTCTCCCAAAGTGAATTTAGGGAGTGGTGATTTTGAGGCTATTTTCGTAGGGACACGGCATGCCGTGTCCCTACAACACCTTGATTTTCACCATTCCCGTTTTTGTTAATTGAACAAGAATACCCTGAACATCAGTATAATAGAGACATGGGTTAGGGTAGCAGGCTGTTCGTAATGGAATAATACTGCTATTGAGTTATGAAATAGATGGACTGATGGAATGATGATGATCCCTGCGGTGGCAATACCTTCACACTTGCCAATTTCACTCACGCCGTTTATCGGCAGACAACAGGAATTAGCTGAGATTGCAACACGCTTACATGACGCCGACTGCCGCTTATTGACATTGGTTGGTCCCGGCGGCATTGGCAAAACGCGCCTAGCGATTGAAACTGCCGCCACCACGACGGCATTTCCCGATGGCACCTATTTTATCGCGCTGCAATCTTTAGCCACGCCGAACCTGATTGACAGCGCCCTCAGCGATGCGCTCAAAATTGAGGGGTATGGGCAACCCGACTTACGCCAATTTATTTTGACGTATTTGAGCGATAAACACTTGTTGCTAGTGCTGGATAATTTTGAACATCTTTTAGACGGTGTGGGCATCGTCAGCGATATTTTAATCCACGCGCCACATGTGAAATTGTTGGCAACATCGCGTGAAATTTTAAATGTGCAGGAAGAATGGTTGTATCATGTCAGCGGGATGCATTTTCCAGAGGGCGAAGAGACTAGCCTATTAGAAAATTACAGTGCCATCCAATTGTTTGTGCAATGTGCGCGGCGGGCGCAACCCCAATTTGTGCTAGCACATGAACAGGACGCGGTACGGCGTATTTGTGAATTGGTCGCCGGGATGCCATTGGGCATTGAACTGGCGGCGGCATGGCTTAAACGCTTATCCTGCACCGAAATTGCCCAAGAATTAGAGCGCGGTTTGGATATTTTGGAAACATCGGCACGCAATGTACCAGAACGTCATCGCAGTATGCGCGTGGTCTTGGAGCAATCATGGGCAGCATTGACTGTGGCTGAACAGACGGTCTTTAAACGCTTGGCAGTGTTTCAGGGTGGTTTCCGGCGCGAAGCGGCAGAAGTGGTGGCAGGGGCATCGCTAAAAATATTAGCAGGCTTGGTGGATAAATCTTTTTTGTCCGTGACGGGCAATGGGACGTACCACATTCATGAGTTATTGCGCCAATATGCCAAAGAACGCTTGAACGCTGACCCCCTAGAGGCACAGCAAACCGCCGACCGCCACGCCGATTATTTCACCCGCTACATGCTGCGGTTGGAAGAACATGAAGTCATAGATGGCGAAGTGAATTGGCACGACAAGATGGTGGAGGCAATCGATAATGTGCGGCGGGCTTTCCAATGGGCAGTCGAGCAGGGGCATATCCAACAGATTTACCACTTGGTCGGCAATCTCTCTGGGTATTATCAAATACAATATAATTATCAAGAGGCTTTAACGGTCTTTAGCCAAGCTGTCCAGCGATTAAAGACGATAACCAGCGATGACGATGCCTTGTATCGTCGTACTTTGGCAAAATGTATGATGTGTGAGGCATGGTATCTGATTGCCTATGACCGTAAACACGATGCCATGCGTCAGTTGCACGCCGCCTTTGACCTCATTAAATCGCTGCCACCGGGGCAAGAACAAGCGTCTATTTTGTGGCGTTTGGCATTTTTACATACGGAAAATGGTATCCTCGACATCGAAAACCGTTTTGAAATCGGAGAACGCTACGCCCAAGAATCGCTCCAGATTGCCGAAGCCAGCGGACTGGAGTTTATGAAAATAGATGGATTGGAAATCTTTAGTCAGTTTGCCTATGAGCGCGGCGATTTTGACCGCGCCCGGTCGTTATTAACCGTACCGTGGAAAATGTCCCAACAATATAAGTTGCGTTGGGCAGCCGCCTCGATTCATATTTTGTATGCCTTGTGTCATTATCATGAAGGCAATTTGCAGGATGCCGAAAACGAAGCCGAAAAAGCCTTGGCAACTTCGCATGCAATGCACGACCGATGGACAACCGTTCATTCTCATTTTACGTTGGGCTATATCAAATATGCACAGCAAGACGCGGTAGCTGCCCACCAGAATTTTGAAGTGGCACTGCATGAGGGCAAAACGTTGGGCGATAATTGGGTGTTGGTGACGGCTTATGCCGGGATGGGAATGGCACTTGGGCAGCAGGGCAACAGCCTTGCAGCTTGGACAGTCATCCAAACGGCGTTACAAGTGGCGTTGAATACCCCGCTTCGCCCAGATTTGCTGCCGATTGCGCTGATAAGTGTTGCTGAAGTGGCGCGAGAAATCGGGCAGTCTGCCATCTGTGCCGAAGTGTGCGCTTTGTTGGCGGAAAATGTTTACAGTCGTTTTATCGTGAAAGACCGCGCCCGGAAAATGTTGCTGCAAGTGGCACAGCAGTTATCGCCGTCGGTATTCCATGCGGCACAGGCACGCGCCGAAAATGCGAGTTTACACGAAACGGTACGCGCTTGGTTGAATGTACCATTGCCTACACCCTCAATGCCGGGTGTGGGGGAGGTGGATGGTATTTTGACAGACCGCGAAACCGAAATTTTGCATCTCATCGCTGATGGCTTATCCAATAAAGCCATTGCGGATAAGTTGGTGCTGACGCTTGGCACGGTCAAATGGTATGTGAATCAGATTTTTAGCAAACTGCACGCCACGAGTCGCACGGGGGCAGTAGCACGCGCTAGAGAATTGGGCATTTTATTGTAGAAAATAGTTCTAAATGTTCGACCAAATGTTCGCCTTTTAGGGCGCTGCTTATGATAGAGTATTTTTAGCAGCGGGTCGAACTGTAACACCCCGTCGGTTTAACCCGCTGTGGCTAGCATTAGGCAGTAACGATGAGCAAAAAATTTACTGTTATGCCTCAAACGGTGTCCCTAGTGCCGCGGGTGGATTGCTGCGTAACACTTGCCGCAGTCGATTTTGCAATGTCTGCGGAAACAAGCGTATCAGGCGGTCAATTGCCCCAGTACTCACCAGCATCAACGTCAGAATCATCAGCACCCAGGGCAGTCCGTTTAACAGCACCAACGGAATATTGATGTTGGGATTGCGTTGGATGGCAGAAGCGGCAGCGCGTAATCCAGCAAATAAATATGCCCCCAAAACCACCCGGAAGGGATGCCAACCCGCAAAAATCACAATTGCTAGGGCAATCCAACCATCCCCATCCATCGCGGGACTTGCTGCCCAGCCCGCTTTCACATCCAGCGAATAGGCGGTGCCTGCCAAGCCAATCAGCGCACCACCGATGAGCATATAGGCATAGCGCAGCCCATTGACCTGTGTTCCCCGCGCAAACGCCGCTTGCGGGTTTTCGCCAGTGGCACGGTGCGCCAAGCCGGGGCGCGTTTTAAACAACCACACCCACGTAAAAATTACCAAGGCAAAACTAAAATAAACGAACAGCGTATGATTAAACAAGACCGCGCCCACTATCGGAATATCTGCTAAGACAGGTAGCGCCAAGCGTTCCACGGTGGGTCCTTGCAGGCTGTTATAGGGCGTTCCCATAAAACGGGCTAAATCTGCCGCCAATAGCGTTAGCACAAAACCGATGGCAACTTGGTCGCGCCGCAAATAAATCGCACCGATGGCAATCACCCATGCCAAGGCTGCCCCAACTGCCATGCCTGCCAAAACACCCACGATGATACTATCACTGGCGATGGCGGTAGCGAAGCCCGCTAATGCTGCCAACAACAAACTGCCATTCAACGATAGATTAATCATGCCGGCGCGTTCAGCGATCATCTCGCCCATGCTGGCAATGACGAGGGGAGTGGCGCTGGCAACAATCGTATTGAGGATATTGAGGAGCGTTTCATCCATGAGCGTTATCCTGCGGATTGCATGGCTTCTGCGGATAAAACCACTTGGAAGCGGCTGCCCGTTTCCCGGTGGCTGTTGGCGGTAATTTGCCCGCCGTGTTGTTCGATAATGGCTTTGACCAGTGCCAAGCCCAAGCCTGAGCCTTGTGATGGCTTATCATCAAAACTCCGCGCCCGGAAAAAGGGCGTAAATAACCCATCCAAATCATCTTTATCAATATACCAGCCATTGATAAGCAAACGCAAAACAATTTTGCCCTCGCGCTGCCCGATCATCTCGATATGCAGCGTTTCTTGTTCTGGCATCCGCGTCAGGACATAGCGCAGCAAGCCGCGAAAGGCTTGTGTCAAACGGGTGGAATCGTGCAGCAGCGCCACTTCTTCCGATAGTTGATTCTGAACCACCAACCGTACTCCCCGTTTTTCGGCAATGGCGTGGGCTTCCGTCATCAAATCGGCAATCGCCGGATGCAATTTTTCCGACGATAAATTTAACGCATAGCCGGTTTCTAGGCGGGCATAATCCAGCATATCTGCCACCAAGGCTTGAATCACATCAATTTGGTTCAGCAAGCGTTCCCATAATTCGCGCCCACGAATATCGCTGGTTTGCCCATGTTTATCAATGAGGTGCAGCAGCAGTTTGATAGACGAAATCGGATTTTTGAGGTCATGGGTTGCCGAGCGAATAAATTCATTCTTCAGAGTGGTTAGGCGCTCATACGCTATTTTTTCCTGTTCGCGCAGATTTTCCTGTTCGTGCGTGCGTTGGCGATACAACTCGGCTTCTTTGCGGGCGGCTTCCGTCCGAAAATGCTGTTCCAGAACTTTGATGCGCTGGTCACTTTCTTTGTTGAAAATCGCTTCCTTGAGGGCGTAATACTGCTCCATGTAGTGCAACGCTGTCTCGAACTTGCCCTCTTTGCGATATAACTCTGCCAAGACTTGATAACTGCCATAAACTGTTTTTTCAGCACCGCTGGCTTTTGCGCGTTCCACGACTTGATGCAAGTAACGACTGGCGGTGCTGGTATCGCCGCGCTGGAAGGCAATTTCGCCTAGCTGCTGCATCACTATCAGATAGTAGTTTTCGAGGTGATGCAGTTCGGCTAATTTGTGGGCTTGTTCCAAATACTCAGTGGCGGTATCCAAATCGCCCATTCGCCGATAAGTGATGCCCAGATTGCGAAATGTGTTGAGAAATTCGGTTGGGTTGGCAGTAACTTGCCCAAATAATGCCAAACTTTTTAGACCCGCATCAATCGCTTCGGGGTAATGTCCCAAATGCAATTCTTCATCGCACACATTGCCCAGAATGACCGCTTCGGCGGTGGTATCGTTCAGGGTTTGCGACAATGCTTGTGCTTGTTTTAAATAATCGAGCGCATCTTCATATTCGCCAAGCTGATGATAAACGCTGGCAATGCCGTTCAACGCCCGCATTTCAGCGATGGCATTCTGCACGCTACGAGCAATTTCAAGCTGTTCATGATGAATCACCAACGCTGATGGTAAATCACCCAACTGCCGATATGTCGCCCCAAGTGGCGTTAGGCAAGTGGTTTGCCATTCAATATCTTCAATATCTTGGAAAATTTGTAAGGCTTGGCTCAGGCTGATTTTAGCGGTTTCATATTCGGCACGATAATACGAGGCGACACCTTGCAAGAACAAACCGCAGCCTTCGCCTTTGCGATAGGGTGGGCGTAGCGTGGTGGACTGTTGTTGAATCGTTAAACCCAATTCAGAGGCTTGCTGAATATCGGATTTCATCCGTTGCAAAGCTTGTTGGGTGAGTGTATCAATGGATTGCGGGGTAGGTACCATGTTCACAGATATAATCCAGTAGAATGGATAACCATCACCTTAATATTACCATACTTCATATGACAAAGGGCATTACGATTGGTGTTAAGTATTTTTTTCTTTGCCAGAGAATCGCTCGCGCACGCCCGCCATCAATAACACTGCCAGCACCAACAGCCCTTGCAAAACCCCCACCAGCGATTGGTCAAGTTGCAGCAGCACTTTAACGCGGGTGCTGCCTGCAATAATCGCCGCTAAAGCAAAGGTCAGCAGTGGCGTTATCACCGGACGAAATGCCGCCAATAACACAATTAGCAAACCCAAAAAACCGATGCCCCCCGAAACCAGCGGACGCAACGATTGATACGTATGTAACACGCGATACGACCCGGCGAGTCCTGCCAACAGCCCACAGCCCGCGCACGCTAATAACATCATGCGTTCTGTGGGGATGCCGAGCAGCAGCGCCGAGCGTGGATTTTTGCCCACTGCTTTCAGTTGTAACCCAGAGCGTGTGCCATAGAGCAGTCCTGTTACCACGAAGATGCTGACAAGGGTGATACCCAACATCAACACATTCACTGGGAAATCATCGCTGATAACGGGCAACCAGGAGGCTTCTGGAAACGGTGGCGTAGATTGGGCGCTGCCACCTTCTGGGGGCTGCCACGGTCCCGCAATCAGATAAATTGCAAAGGTATTTGCCAAGGCATTCAGCGCCACGCCGCCAAAAATTTCGTGGACACCGGCGCGTGTTTTGAGGATGCCAACCAACACGCCCCACAGCATCCCACCGAAGCCCGCCATAGCGATAGCCACCGCAATTAATAAGGGGGATGGCAAATCAAAAGTGCGGGCGGCATAGCTGGCAAAAACTGCGCCCATCATCATTTGTCCTTCCACGCCGATATTCCATAAGCCAGCCGTGAAGGTGATGATTAAGCCAATAGCACCCAATGTTAGCGGTATCCAAAAGTTAAAGACACTGGCAGTCCGTTTCATATCGCCAAACGCGCCCGACCAAGTGGTTTCAAAAACAGCGATGGGGTCGCCCCCCAATGCCAAAATTAAAATCCCCGTCACGCCCAGAGCCATTATGACAGATAAGGCGGTAAAACCCAGCCGGGTGAGCAATTCGCGGTAGTTCATGACGACGGTTCTTTCATTTCTTCAAGGTACAACAGCGGCTAATTCCTCAATGAATATGCTCCTATTATACCGCTAGACTGCGTGCAAACCAATCAAGTCGGTAGCTCAAACACATCTCCAATTTAAGATGATTCTTCGCTGATGACTGCCGCCTTATCAAGACTCGGCTGTTGATCAGCATCAGCTTGGGGAATATGCCAGTGCCATTTAGCATCCAGCGCCAAAAAGCCACCATCATTTTGGATGATACCGGCGTGCTGATTGGGATAAACGAAGAAATGGCGCAAATTCTCAATTTGATCCATCTTGTATAACCCATGATGTGCTGTGACCACCACCCGTAGCGAATATGCCCCCGGAAATAACGGAAAACGCTCAAACTGGCAATCTACATTCAATTGACCGGGCGTTAGTTCCGGCATATCCGGCAGCGTGACTGACCACATCAGCGCCACATTGGTCATATCTGGGGTTTGAATGCCGAGAGTGATGCTGGGCGCTGGGATGGGTTGTAAAATATTTAGATGCAACCGAAATGTGACGGGGCAATCGTAAGTTACATCTTGGATTTCGTTGCCCGCTGCATCCCAAAAAGTTAGCCCAGTGACGCGCACTTGCCCGGTATTTTCGCCAACATACGGCGTTGCCCCACGTCCGGAAGCGGCTAAGTTTGCCACAATGCGGTCATGGCTGAGTTTATAATACTCGCCTGCCACATAATCGGCATCGCCTTCCGCGACGACATGCCCTTCATTCAGCATCAGCGCCCGGTCACAAATGCGCTGCACTTCGCGGATAGCGTGCGACACAAACAAAATAGTTGTGTTCGATTGGCGCAACCGTTCCATATAATCGTAACATTTGACCTTAAATGTCAAATCACCGACCGCCAGCACTTCGTCAATTAGCAGCACATCGGCATTCACATTCATAGCGACAGCAAATCCCAACCGTACCAGCATCCCGCTAGAATATTGGCGTACCGGGCGCTTAAGCCAATCGCCTAATTCCGAAAATTCTGCAATTGCTGGAATTTTGTCTTGGATTTCTTCACGGGTCATGCCCATGATGGCTGCCAACATGTGGATATTTTCATGCCCACTGAGTTCCATGTGCATTCCGGCAGTCAGTTCAATCATGGGGAAAATTTTGCCGTTGGCGGTCAATTCCCCGCGCGTGGGCTGCGTTACGCCTGCCAATAATTTGAGCAGGGTACTTTTGCCCGCGCCATTGCGCCCAATAATCCCCAACGTTTCGCCGGGCTTGACCGTGAAGTTAATGTCTTTTAACGCCCACGGACCATATGCATCCGGCGCAGTATCTTCCCGCCGCAGCAGTTTATCCCGCCCCCGCTGCATCATGGCTTTCAGGGGTAATCCATAGCGTTTCCATAAATGGTCAACGCGCATCAACGCATCAGCATTCATCATGACCTAAACATCACCTCTTGATAAAAACGTGTGTCATTAAACCACAAATCATCCGCAAAACGCAGCATGAATGCTGTGGGGCAGCCGACAATATGTTACAATTTTGGCGCACTTAATCATTTTCTCTTGGCAAAGCATGATGACAACAACAGCCGATATTCTTATCATTGGCGGTGGACCGGCAGGTGCAGCCGCTGTTTGGGCAATTGAACGTGCGATGCCCGGCACCAAAACCATTTTATTAGAAGCCCGTGACCGCCTGGGCGCGGGTAGTTCAACAGCATCGCTGGAAAATTTTCGGACTTGTTGGCCCGCGCTGTGTTTTGCAAAACAAATGGAACGCAGTGTCCACGTCTTGATGAATGCCGATGAGTATTTGGGCGATGGTGCAAAACTGTCGCTCTCGGTGAAAAAACGCGGCTATTTATTTTGTGGTTTTACGCCTGCCCAAGCCGAAACGCTGAAACGCGATGTCGCCCATTTGCATCATATTGGGCTGCACCATGTGGAATATTTGGATGCCGATGATGTGGCATATCGTTTTCCTTGGTTAGGGCGCAGCGTGATTGCCGCGAAATATGACCCGATTGCGGGCTGGTTGGATTCTAACGCGCTGATTTATGCCTATGTTCGCAGCAGTCCATCCGTCACCGTAATGACCGATGTCCAAAATATTACGATTCGTATGGAAAATAATCGGGTTTTGGGCGTGACCACCGCTAACGGTACTATTGATGCGCCCGTTGTCGTTATTGCAGCCGGGGCATGGTCGCTGCCATTAGCGAAAGCCTCTGGTTTATCGCTGCCGTTGGTGCTGCACCCGCGCCAAAGTTTTACGACGTTCTGGCGGCATGGGGCTTTCCCAGAAGATGCCCCGATGCTTATTGGCGCGTCTCCGGCGGCACACGTCCGCCCAGAAGCCAAAGACGGGGCAATTTTTGGCTGGGAATATCGCTGGAATACCAAACAAGCATTGCCCGGTGCGCCAGTGCATGAGCATTTGACCGAACCTATGGAACGCATCGAAACCTTAAAAGACCCGCGTTTTCCGTCGTTGGCGCAAATGATGCTGGCGCGGCAGTTCAAGCATCACCCCGGCGAAGGCTTTGCCGACCCCCGTTATCTACGTGGCAGTCATAACATTGGGTATTATGTCGCCCGCGATGCTACTGTCGCGTATCGCAGCGATGCGATGGGCAATCGCACCCCTTATGAAAGTGAACGGGCGATTATTGACCAGTATCCCGGTGTGGATGGGTTATTTATGTCGGTGGCGCATGTGGGGCATGGCATCATGAGTTCGCCTGCCGCTGGCGAAATTCTTGCCAGCCGCATTTTTAATTTGCCGTTGCCCGACCCGGCATATGTGGCATTTGAACTGGAGGTTCCCTATATTGAATATGATAACAATGCTTTGTAGCCGCCCGTTTGAATACATGATTGGGCGGCGGGTGATGGTCAAAATTCAGCCGGAATAGTGCGGGCGCTGTTGACTAATTCGGTGGCGGCTTTGGTAAAGGGCATCAGTTTGGCAAGGCTGCCTTTGCTCAGTTTGAGCTTACCTGTCATAATGCCCATCAATGGTTGCAACTTGCCATCTAAGACATTGCGCCAAGTGGTTTCGTCGCCTTCAATGACAAACGCAGCATCAGTTGTGGCGTTTTCTAGCGTCGTGCTGATAACCCCATGACAAACCCCATGTAGTAAATCGAGTAACACTGCCGCGCTATCGCCATCAGCACGCAGCAGCACCATTGCCAGTTTACCCGCTTCCCATTTTTGCGATGAGTCGGCATATGCTGTGTTGGTGTTAATAGCAGTTTGGTAAGCCTGCGCCCATTCTGGTGAAAAAATTTTCATCCGATTTTATCCTCGCGCATGTTCAAAACGAGTGATTTTCCGTAGGGTCGAGGCACGCCTCGACCCCCTACACCAATGGCGCATATTTATAACTGCGTCCTTCAACAATCAGATTGCCCGTAATATCACGCCAGCGGGCAAAATGCTCGCTCTGGAAATGTGCCGCCAATGCTTGCGGCGATTCATATTGCTCCAGCAGGCTAAATTGGCTGGGGTCATCTGCCTGCTGAAACACCTCAAACCGGAGATTGCCGGGTTCTTGGCGGCTGCTGGTGGCAATTGCCAAACATGCCGCCTTAAAAGCGTCTATATGCTCTGGTTTGACTTTCAAAAACACTTGCATCACATCCATCAAATGCTGCCTTAGCGCAGGAACAAACGCGCCGGTGTGACCAAGCCCGATTTTATTTCGGGCCATTGGGCGTTGGGATTGGTACCGAAACGCAGTTCCAAATGCAAATGCGCCCCTTGGGACATGCCGCTGTTGCCCAATGTGCCAATCACTTGCCCCGGCGTGACAGTTTGCCCGGTTTTGACTTTGATTTCATGCAAATGGGCGTACATCACAAAGGCATGGGCATTCGCCAAATTATTCGCGTTGAGCCACTGTTTGACTGATTCGGGTAGCAGATTATTGTCGTAGCGCACGATAACATAATGCCCGTAACCATAATTCCAACCGGGGTCTTGTATAAGCCGCTGGTCGCCAATAGCAAATCCGGCTTGCTCAACCGCGCTGATGCCCGCTGTCCCGCACTTTTGGCAGAACATATCTTTGGTGACATAACCGCCGAGTGGGCCCGCCATCATGGGAACGCCCACATTCCCGGCATGATCCCAACCGCCATGCGGAATCCCCGATACAGCGCCCGTCGGGTCGAAATCGCGTGACCACCATGAATCTTGGGCAGGATTAGGATATAAATCTTCGGCAGCAACACCAAATTTGCCAAATGTGCCTGTCAGCCGGACTAAATCTTCGCGTACCCAGCCTTGCTGCCCCTGAACAGATATTTTGAGCCATTTGAAATAATCGTTATTCGCGCCTTGTTGGGCATCCAAAATATCGGCAGTATCTTTGTAATTCAGGCGTGTGACCACCGCGCCGTTTTTATCGGCGGCTTGGCGCACATTGCAGCCGCCTTTCATCATGCAAATCACTTTGGGCGGTCCCGATTGGACGACGGGGGCAGCCACAGGTGCCGGGGCAGGGGCAGCCGCAACGGGAGTCATCACGACTTCGCTGCTCATAGGTTGAACTGCCGCCACAGGTTGAACTGCGGCTACAGATTGAACAGCCGCCACAGGTTGAACAGCCGCCACAGGCTGAACTGCTGCTACGGGCTGAGCAGCCGCCACGGGTTGAACTGCTGCTACAGGCTGAACAGCGGCTACGGGCTGAACTGCCGCCACAGGTTGAACCGCCGCCACAGGTTGAACCGCCGCCACAGGGGCAGCAGCCGCCACAGGGGCAGCAGCCGCTGGTGCGCCGCGTGTGAGGAAAAATGGCACGGTAGCAGTAGGAACGACGCCATACCCAAACCGCGACCCATCGCCCACAACATTAATCAAATCATCGCGTACCCAACCCGTGCCACCATTGGGCAACGGGATTTGAAACCACTGATACACCTTGCCATTTAAATTGATGTTCCCTTGGTCAATCTGAACATCCAGCGCAATCAATCCCGTAGTTCCCAAGCGGAGTTTAGCCACCACCGATGCGTTATTAATGGTTGTTGGAATAGAACGAATATTGACTTCGGTCACATTCGGAAGATTGGGAACGCCCACAATCGTAATCACTAAAGGCTGTCCTGCCATAAAATGCCCCTTTTAGCTGACGCGCTCAATAAATTACAAACACTTACTATCATAATTCTAACTTGCCAATGCTGCAATTCAACTTAAGATTCTGGTTTGGGGACTTCGCCAAAAATGGCAGTCATTGCCACTGGTTGCCCCAGAATAGAGTGAGCAAAGGTATCCTCTGCGCCAAAAACGCCCGCCAAGACAAATTTTGCTGCCTGTAACTGCCAAATCTCGGCATAATGTTCGGTGGGATGCAGCAGCCAATATTCGCGCACGCCATATTTTTCATAGAGCCGGAATTTTTCGCGTTTATCCAAGAGTGCTGTCCCCGGTGATAATACTTCGACAATTAAATCGGGTGCGCCCTGCAAATATTTTCTTTCGATGATAATACACTGCGGGTTATTATCAGCAAGCCAAACAACATCGGGTTGCGGCACATTCACTTCATCCAAACGCACATCAACGGGCGCAATCCAGACTTTACCACCAATGATTTTAGAGAGTTCCCGCAAAAAAACAGCTACATTCAAAACAATATCCTGATGACTGAGCGATGGCGCTGGCATTTCTAAGAACTCTCCGTTGATTAGCTGTGTGGACACGAGCGTTTCTGGTAGCTGAAAATATTCGATTGCTGTCATCTTGGTTTGCACCGCCGCAATCATCGTTAATCTCCTTCTTCAATCTCAGCAATCAACCGCGCCGCCGAATCATCCCCGTAAATACATTTCATCAAGCCTTCTAGGTAACGATCCATCGTAATCACATTGGGATAAATGGTGTTGCGTGCTAAGTTAAACGTCAGCGATTCGCCTTCAACATCAATCGCCGTTTTATAACGAATTTCACCATCACTAAAGTCGAGTTCAAAATTGCCGATAACCGTGCCGTAATTCGCCCGCGTGATAAATTCTGCTACTTTTAATAAGCGGTCTTCCGGGGCTTTGATAGCACACACCGAATAAAACAAAAATTGCTGCTGGTCTTCGCGGGCTTTGGCATAACAATGAAAATTGCCATTCTTGCCAGAAAAACCCATCATCAAAACCGGCTCATCTTCAACTTCGGTATAATTCCAATCATCCGCGTCGAAGAAATTTTTCATTGCTTCCAAGAGCGTAGTCACAGTGGTTGTCCCTTCGGTTAGTGCGCCCAGAGTTTATATAACAGGTGTGAACAACAATTTCAATTCAATAGTATAACCCAACACAGGCGAAGCAAATGTGTCTTCGGGAGCGAAAATATCTAGCAATTTAAATTTGCCGGTTTCCAATACCCACACTTCAATGTATGCCTCCGTAGGATGCACAAGCCAATATTCGCTGACACCGTGTTTTTCATACAGATGAAATTTTTCGCGTTTGTCCAATCGCATTGTGCCGGGGGATAAGACTTCCACAATCAAATCCGGTGCGCCATACAATCGCTTGTCGCGTAAAACACACTTGCCCCCGTCTGATACCCAAAATACATCTGGTTGCGGCACATTAACCTCATCAAACCACACATCCATGGGCGCAACGTAGGGTTTGCCGCCGCCTTTGGTTTTTTGGATGAATTTGAAGAGGTAAAAAATTTCACCCACCATATCTTGATGGTCGGTTAATGGGGAAGTCATTTCAAGCAAGTCTCCATCTATCAATTGTATCGGCAAATTGCTTTCGGGTCGTTGAAAATAAGCCTCGGCGGTCATACGAATTTTGGTCAGAGGAGATGCCATCGCACGCTATTCCTCGTAGTAGTCATCGGTTTTTATCATCTTAGCATAAATTGCGGCGTGTGCGTGGCTTGGGCAATGGATTTCGGTGCTTTCATTGGGCGGTTTGCTGTGCTGATAGTCATCAAAATAAATTTTCTGGCGTAAGATAATCTTGATAGGGCAAAACGGCAGTAAATTCAACGACAGCCTAATGGCTAAGAAACCCAATCTAAAGGTTGTTGATTCGTTTTGAAATATCTTTCCAGATAATTTTCAGACCAATTTAGGAATAATGTCCTATCCTCAAGGTATAACGAACTATGCAATCACAGGAGCAACAACATTATGGCGGCTTATCCAGCAATTTATAATGCGAACCGTGTTGGACAAATTTATGAACCCGATTTCCAAAATGCTTATGAGCGCGGTTTGGCAGAATTTAAAGCGCCTGCCAGCCAAGATAGCCCGCGCGTGTTGGCGTGGCTGATTGATGTGCAAGTGGATTTTGTTTTCCCGGCACCGACAGGCAGATTGACCGTTCCCGGCGCTGTGGAGGATACCCGCCGCACGCTGGAATGGATTTACCGCAATGTGCATCAAATCACCCAAATCGCCGCCTCGCTTGATACCCATACCCCGTTTCAGATTTTTTATCCTAGCTGGTGGAAGAACCGTCAAGGCGAACATCCCGCACCGTTCACTGTGATTACTGCTGATGATGTGCGGCAAGGCATTTGGCAGCCCGTCACCGAACCTGTGTGGTCAATTCGCTATTTGGAAGAATTAGAACGTGATGGCAAAAAACAACTGATGATTTGGCCCTTCCATTGTATGGAAGGCACGACGGGACGCGCTTTAGTGCCAGCCCTTTCGGAAGCGGTCATGTACCACAGCGGCGCCCGCATGGCACAACCGACCTATTTGACCAAAGGCACGATTGCCCACACTGAATTTTACAGTGTCGTTGAGCCGGAAGTGAAATACAGCAAACACCCAGAGGGCGGCTTGAATACACGCTTTTTGGATATGATTGCCAAATTTGACTTGATTTATGTGGCAGGGCAAGCGCGGAGTCACTGCGTTTTAGAGACGATGAATTCTGTCATGCGCCATTTTGCCGCGCAGCCCGATATTATCCGCAAATTGCGTTTTCTGGATGATTGCACTTCGTCTATCCCCGGTTTTGAAAAAGCCACCGAAGCTGCCATCAATCAATTTGTGGCGAAGGGGATGCGCTTGGTGAAAGCGACTGACCCGATTGGTTGAATAGAGGGCTAAGTAAGAAGAAGAAAGTGCTGAGTTTTTAGTCCCTGCAGGGAGTTAAAAGTTAAAAGTAGAAAGTTAAAGGCTCATATTCAGATTGTGTGAAAAGTGCTTATTTTTAGGGACATAGTATACCGTGTCCCTACGGAAAATCACTCGTTTTGAACTTGGGCGAAGCTAAAAGTAGGGCGTGTGGCAATACACCCGTTGAAAAATGCTGGTGATTTAATGCAGATTAAAAATTGCGCTTATGTCCAGAAAATGTGTTTTTGTAGGGGAGGGTTTAGAAACCCTCCCCTACGATCATCGAATTTTTACACATTTTGAACTTGAGCGAAAAATTAAATTGGGTCACTGTAAGGGAGCGCCTATGTGCGCTCCCACCTGTGGGCGACCACATCGGGTCGCCCCTACACATTGCCCGATTATTTTATTGAATTGCATCAAACCACCCAAATCAGAGAACCACAGCTAATAGCTAATCGCTAAAGAATCAGGAGTAGGGATTATGAGCAGCAGCAGCGACCTCAAGGCGCTTTTTCGGGATAGCAAAAATAGTGGCATGAGCCATCAATCGGTAGATTTATTGGTACAAAATCTGGATGGGCAAACGGCGCTTGGGTGTGTGGGGGCGCAAATTGACGATTTGAACACCGACGATTTAACGCTGTTGGTTGTCATCATGGATAATAGCGGCTCCATGTCGGGCGTGCGCGATGATGTGATTGATGCCTTTAATCAGATGACCCGTGCTTTATCCGATAGCAAAGCCCGTGACAGCATCCTCATGAGCGCGTGGGTTTTTGATAATCAGCCGCAACTGCTGTTTGGGTATACACCGATTGATAACGTTAAAGATTTGACTCCGGCTCAATATCAACCGGATGGGGCAACGGCGCTTTATGACGCGGTATTGGATGGCTTCACCGGGCTAGTGGCATACGGGCAAGATTTACGCAATAACGGCATTCGCACGCGCTCAATCGTGGTGGTGGTCAGCGATGGTGCGGATAATGTATCGAAACATACGGCGGCGGCTGTGAATACGGTTGCTAGGGATTTAATCGCGCAAGAATTTTACACGCTAGCATTTCTGGGTTTGGGCGACCCCAACGCCTTCCGCCAGATTGCCAACAGCATGGGCTTCGACCAAATCCTCACCATCAAGAATACTGCCAGCGAAATCCGCAATGCCCTCAACATGATTTCTGGCAGCGTGATTCGTACCAGCATGGGGCAAATCAAGCCCGGCAATAACAACTTCTTCAATCCGTGAGATAGCGATTGGCTATTAGCTATTGGCTTTTAGCTTTTAGCTTTTAGCTGGAATTTTGATTTGTCATTGGCACTTATCCTGAACCACAGAGCGCACCGAGACCACCGAGAACTGACGCCAAAGCCTTCGTGTTCTTCGTGACTTTGTGGTTTAAATAAGTTGTCTCATGCATAGTCGGCTAACCATAATATCATCTTTATACCACGACGATTTTATTGCCAGTAACGTATAGTGTTTAACTCGTCAGCAATGCTGGAAGACCAGTCAGGACATTTTTTTATGCAAAATCTGCAAATCCGCAGCGGGCAAATCGTTGGGCGCGACCATACAGCGCGGCAAGCCAATTGTCAGGATGGTATCGCGCTGGCAGCGACCCATGATTATATCGTGGCGATTGTCTGCGATGGATGCAGCGAAGGCGACCATTCGGAAGTCGGCGCAAAGTTGGGTGCCAATTATTTGGCAGAAGAAGCGGCACGGTTGCTGGAAACTGGTTTTTGTGCCAAAGATTTGCCTTCGCTGTTGCATGAGCGCACGGTGACGTATTTAGGCAAAGTCGCTGAAGTCAGCAGCCCACGCGATAAAGTGACCTTCGTCCACCATCATTTGTTATTCACGATTGTGGGCTGCGTGATTACCCCGACCACCAGTTTTGTGTTCACTGCCGGGGATGGCATGATTGCTGTGGATGACCATGTGCGCTGTATTGACCAACACAATCAGCCAGCGTATATCGCCTATCATCTGATTCAGAATGCGTTGCCGGAAGATTATGAACTGACGCACGGTTTTGAGACGCAATTTTTGCCGGACGATTGGCAGCGTATAGCGATTGCATCCGATGGGTTTGAACCTGAATTGCTGCCGCAAGCATGGAATCAAGCGCACCCACGCGGCTTACAACGCAAGCTCATTTATTGGTCGAATCAAGAAAAACGTTTCCGCGATGATGCTACTATTGTGACGATTGAGAGACAGAATTTATGACGCAAGTCGTGATTGATGGCAAGAAAGTCAAACTGGATAACCGCGATGTCATTGGCATGGGGGGCGAAGCCACCATCTTCAAATACAATGGGCAAGCCCTAAAACTCTATCGCACGCCCGATGCGGTGCGCGATAAAAAAATTCGGGCGATGCTGCCCAAAACCAAATCGCTGCCCAATACCGTGATTGCCCCGCAAAATCTCGTGCTGGACAGCCGCAGCAAGCAGGCGCTCGGTTTTACCATGCGTTTGCTGGATACCGGCTATGTTGAAGTCCGGCAGCTTGCTTCTAAAAAACATCGTGCCATGACCGGACTCACCACCCGCGATGTGGCGCGTTTGTTTATCCACGCCGCGCAAACACTCGCAGATATTCACCACGCTGGCATGGTTGTCGGCGATTTGAACGACCTGAACGTGATGTATCGTGGCGACGAGATGGTCTATATTGATGTCGATTCATTCCAGTTTGATAATCATCCCTGCATGGTGGGGACAGAAGCCTTTTTAGACCCCTTGCTTTATAACTTGAATTTAGCAGCGCAACCGCATTTTACGACGGATAATGATTGGTATTCTTTCGCGGTGTTATTGTTCAAATCGCTCTTATTGACGCATCCTTATGGTGGTGTGCATCCGGTGGTGGGCTTGCTGCCGTATCGGGCGATGCAGCGCATTAGCGTGTTACATCCCGAAGTATTATATCCGCGCATTGCTTATACCCCTGATATTTTGAGCGATGATTTGGGACAGGTGTTTGACCACTGGTTTTCGCAAGGAAAACGCGGCGCATTTCCGTTAGCAATTCTGATAGATTACGTGCATACGCTCATGGAATGCCCGTCGTGCCATGAGTTATATCCGTCGCATCGCAAACGCTGCCCGCATTGTTCAGCAGTGATTCCAACCGCCGCCGCCACCAACGTCCGCACACTTTTTACGACACCCGGCAGTTTTGTCGCGTGGCATATCACGCCCTCTGGGGGACGTTTCATTGCCCATGAGCAGGGGAAAGCCATGCTGTATGTGTTGGAAGGCGACACGATTACCAAAAAGATGAAATTGTTCGATGCCATGCCGCACGCCGATTATGCCTTTGTGGGTGATTTACTGGTCGTGTCTACCGAGCCGGATAGCCCAGAGTTGTTAATCGTGGATACATCGGGTGAAAAAATTGTGCCGCTGCTCAAAACCACTACAGGGCGTTTTGGGAATGGCGAGCGCGTGTTTGGCGGCGGGGGCGATGCTGTTTATCGTTTGGCAAATGGTTATTTGATGCGCGGGCAGTTCCGTTATGGGCAACTGTTGGAACAAGCCGTGACCGCCATCAGCGAAGACCAAACGTGGTTGCGTGTTTCGCCCGATGGTGATAATGTCTTTGGTTTTTTCCGTGTGTTGGATAATTACACCTATTGGTTGCTACACAAACAAAAACGAGTGGATTTAAAATTGCCGCCGCTGGCTGCCGATGAATTTGTAATCGAAACTGCCGTGCGCTTTACCGATTATGGCATCACTGTCTTGCGCTTGACGCAGCAGCAGGGGGTGGAGCAGGTGCGTGTGGATGAAGTGGATTTTTCCGGCAAAGCGTATCATGCGTTTATCACCAAAGATGTGGCGTTGTATACTCCCTTGGATGCGCCGGCTGCTGGCAAACATGCGCTGCTGTTGGCGACGGATAAGGGCATTGTGCGCGAGATGGTCAATACTCGTGTGAAAACCACTTTCCTGCAAACCGAAAGAGTTATCCAGCAGGGCAATCGCTTGTTTCCCTATCAGCAAGGCTTGCTGATGCTGAATACCAGCCGCGCCTTATATGTGACGGTATAATTTCGTTGTGTGTCTTTAGGATGCCTTTGAAAATAGTGCTGAGTGCTGAGGACTAAGTGCTGAGTCCAAAAACTCGATGCTGTTAGTTTGTCAGTCAAAATGTCAATTTTCATCATTAGCATCATTTTTCCTGTAAAGCCTGTGTTGTTCTGCGGGGCGGCGTTTAATCTTTCTATTTGGTGAATAAAAAAAGAGATGAGCAGGAACTCATCCCTTTGTCCCAAGTGGTAAGATTTTTTGGTGTGCGTCCACTGCCCATAACACCCCGTTTGTAGCATCGGACGCACGAAGAACCATCTGTGCGGGAAAAAATCAAGCTATGAACTTCTCCAAACCTGACCTCCATTCTCAACACTAAAGTAGCGTACAATGCCCATCGAAACACAGCGTAAGCTGTATTTCTTGATGTTGCATCAGCTATCTTGCCAAAGATGATGAAGGCTGATGCCCCTATTGAGTTGGGCGACGGCAAAACGGCGATACCCTGTTCTGGAAAACATTATCGTCACTTGCCGACAAAAAATACTATAACGCGAATTTTGGCTTTAGGCAAGGGATTTGGCAAAGAAAAAGGGGCAATTGCATGAATAATTTTCGTTATGTCAGAACGAGTTATAAAAGGTTGGCTTATGTTTAGATTATGTGAAAGTACATTGTTGTAGGGTCGAGGCATGCCTCGACCCTACGGAAAATCACTCGTTTTGAACTTGAGCGAAAAGG
>JALHOR010000083.1 GCA_022842885.1 Anaerolineae bacterium | reverse complement strand
TTCCCGATTTACCCGAACCTAATTTAATTGCCCGGATTCGCCAACGGCTCTTTCGTTTAGGCTCGATCCGAACTCGTTATTCAGATCAAGTTGCCGCATAATTGGCGAAGGTATTGTTAAAAGTGATGTGGTTCTTTGTAAATCAACTAATTCCAAAGGGATTAATTGATATTTAGATTTGCCAGCAAAAATATTGTCTAGGAAACTCGCTACAGCAAGATTGCCACCACCCTTACCAAGCAAATACATAACTTCGGCTAGGGTACTTTGCGGTAAATAGATCAACTCTTGTTGTTGATAAACTTTTACGCAATCTTTATGACGACTATCATTAGAAAAAAATCCAGAAACAACAAAACTGGTATCGGCAATAACGATCATTCTTCGTCTCGCTTTAGCGTCCAACCATACTGTGTTATATCATTCTCCAGTATTTCCTCAGCACGTTCCCCAAAATCTGGCGGACCCGGCATAAACCCGATAGTTTTATCTTCCAGCGGATTGTACTGTTCAGGCAAAGTCGCAAATTTGGGTTCGGATTCAGGCTTGATTTGTTCTTCACGGATAATGCGCCGCAAAAGTTGAATAAATTCCGATTCGGTCATCTCAGAAATGCGTCGTTCCATTGCCATGCTATCCCTCCGATGATTATTTTACCGTGAATTTCTATTGTTCTATGTTTGTTCCATCGCTTGGACTTTTTCAAAGCGTTTGACGTAGCGGTCTGTGCCAGATTGGAACTCCGCGCCCAAAAAGGCATTCACCAGTGTTTCTGCTAGCAAAATGCCCACAATGCGCCCGCCCAAACACAACACATTCATATTGTCATGTTCCACGCCTTGCGCTGCGCTGTAAGTATCATGGCAAATGGCAGCATAGACGCCGGTCATCTTATTGGCAGCGATACATGCCCCGACGCCGCTGCCACAAATCAAAATGCCGCGCTCGGCTCTGCCATCGGTGACAGCTTCGCCAACGACGCGGGCAACATCGGGGTAATCGCTGCGTTTTTCAGCAGACTCTACGCCCAAATCTACGACCTGATGCCCTCTATCGCGCAGATAAGGGATAAGATGCTGTTTTAATTCAAAGCCAGCATGGTCAGCAGCAATCGCAATTTTCATGAGAGGTTCCTTTTTATAAGACTTGGCGCAATTTACGCAGCATATTGCCGCCCATAACTGCCTCTATATCGGCTTCAGCGTAACCGCGTCCGCGCAATACAGTCGCAATTTTGAGCAAATCCGTCACAGTATCCAGTTCCGCCGGGATGCTGGCAGAGCCAAAACCACCATCCATATCGCTGCCAATCCCCACATGGGTAGCACTGCCCGTCAATTGGCAGATGTGGTCAATAGCATCGGCAACAGTGGCAAGCGTGACTTTATTTTTTGGGTCGCCAGTTCCCCAATCATTGTTCAGAAAACGATTGTATAACACAATCCCCATCACCCCATCACGTTCTGCCAAGCGTTGAATCATCTCATCCGATAGGTGGCGGTCTGAATTGCGAAATTTACGCGGGTTGCTGTGGCTGGCAATGACATGCCCCGGATAAGCATCTAATGATTCCAGAAAGGCTTTTTCGGCAGCATGGGATAAATCCAAGAGCGTGTTAAAACTTGCCATGATTTCTAATAATTCGCGTCCTAGCGTGGTCAAGCCGCCGGGCGCACCTGTGCCACCGGAATAGCGCGTTGCCCCCCACGCCAGCCCGACAATTCGCACGCCGCGTTCTATCCATTCTTCCAATTGTTTCGGCTCAAGAATCGGGTCTGCGCCTTCCATCAGAATCACCAAGCCTTGTTTGCGCTGAGTGATGTCTTTGCCTTCTTCCCAAGTGGCGAGAATGCTATCTAGTTCGGCAGTATTCCGCACCAAGCCAATGCGGGCATCTTCGTCGGCAAGGCGTTGATAATAGTCCAACTGCGTCAGGGCTTTTTGATAGGCTTCTTTGGGAGTTCGGTAGGTGAAATCCACTTGTGTTTTAGGCAGCGATTGGCTCGGTGGTTCGACAAACAGTGTGGCAAAAATCAGTCCAACGCGCCCCACTAGCGCATCGGGCAGTCCAATTGTCGCCGCATACGCCGGATTATTTTCATGGCGGCGGTGTTCCAAGGCGCTGATGCGATAATCGCGTTGATAACCGAGCGCGTTATAAGCAATATCTTGATGTGCATCCACAACTATCATCAGGCAAGCCCTCGCCGTAAATTTTGTAAAAGGATAGCAATTCAGTATAGTTCATTTAGTATATCCCTTGTTGCTAGTCCATGAAAACCATCGTTTCTTTCTTGTCGTTAATCAAATAGCAAGAATTTGTGATTATCGTGATGCTGATTGATTTAAAAAAAGGACATTGTTATGGATATTCATGCCCAAAAACCAAAACTGCTGCATGGCGGTATCGTTGGCATTTTGCTGACCCTGCCGTTAATTGCGCTGTTGTATGTGGGTGAAGCCTTTGCCGGCTTGCCGTTTGTGCCGTTTGATGTGTTCGATTGGGTAGCACGTAATTTGCCGGGGTCGGTCATTACCTTCGGCATTGATACGATGGTAGATACCATGATTGCGTTGGGTTTGGGCGGTGATTTGGACTCGAATGCCAAAATCGCTGAACGCATGATGGCGCTAACGCTGTTTGTGACGTTGGGCATTGTGATTGCCGTCATCTTTTTTGCCGTGATGAATCGGCTGCGGCGCACAGAAAATGCCTATGTGCCGGGCGTGATTGCTGGGTTGATTTTCTCGCTGCCGTTAATTGCTATGAGTTTCAGCGTCAATATTTCCGCCACTGCCGATACTCCGATTCAATTGGTGTGGTTGCTGCTGGTATTTGCCGCTTGGGGTGCAGCCCTTGGTTGGATTTACAGCGAACTTGCTGGAGCGCGGATTATCAAAACAAAGGCTGATGGTACAACCGTTGAAGCGGCTGTTGAACCCATTAATCGCCGCCAATTTTTAGTTCAGGTGGGCGGCGCAACAGCGACGATGACGGTTATTGGCGCGGGTTTGGGGTCATTCCTGAACAATCAAAATGCAACACCCGCACCTACTGCGGTTGCTTCTGCTGATGGTGCGCTCACGGATGGTAGCGGCAATCCTTTGCCGAATGCCAATGACCCGGTGGTTGCTGCCCCCGGTACACGTCCTGAATATACCCCGCTGGCAGACCATTATCGCATTGATATTTTGTCTGGGCGCTTACCGGCGATTGATGAAGCCACTTGGACATTGCCGATTACGGGTTTGGTGGCAAATGAAGTCAACTGGACATTGGATGAAATTCGCGCCATGCCTTCGCGCACGGATTACCTCACCATGTCATGCATCTCGAACCGCGTTGGCGGCACATTGATTAGTACCATCAAATGGACGGGTGTTTCGCTGCAATACATTCTTGACCAGATTCAACCGACGGAAGATGCTGTTGCCCTCAAAATCACGGGTGCAGATAATTTTGATGAATTTGTGATGTTGGATTTGATTCGGTCGGATGAACGTATCATGTTGGCATATTCTTTTGATGACCAACCTCTGCCTTTACGCAATGGTTTCCCATTACGAATTCACATTCCTGACCGCTTTGGCATGAAACAACCCAAATGGATTACCGGAATTGAAGTGGTCAGTGCGTGGGAAGAGGGCTATTGGGTGCGGCGTGGCTGGTCAAAAGAAGCGATGGTGCGGGCAACATCGGTCATTGATATTGTTTCTACGGATGCTATCTATGAACAAAACGGCGCTTCTGTCGTGCCAATTGGTGGCATTGCATGGGCAGGCGCACGCGGTATTTCTGCCGTAGAAGTGCGCGTAGATGGTGGCGAATGGCGTCCGGCGCAGCTTCGCTCTGCCATGTCTGACCGTAGCTGGAACATCTGGCGTTATGATTGGGAATTTACTGAAGGCAGCCATACTTTTGAAGTACGTTGCGTGGAAACCGATGGCACACCCCAGATTGAAACCGTAGCGCCAGTACGCCCCGATGGCGCAACCGGTATTCATTCGCTGGATGCCAGATTAGCCGCACCTGCCGAAGACCCGGCATAATTTTGACACTAAGATAAACCAAAAACAGGACGCAAAATGTGTCCTGTTTTTATTTTGCCAATCTCAAATTGTTATGTTGTTTCTAGCACCAATTCTCCAATGGGTGTTTCATGGGGAGATTTTTCATTGTCAGCAACAAAATCGGGCATATCAGTTTCCATATGGCGCACAATCGGCAAGGCATACACCGCCAAAGTCACCACCGCGGTCAACGCGCCACAGATAATGAAATATAAGCCAATGCCTGCGCCCGGTTCATTCCCAACCAAGGGCGCAACGATTGACCACCATGCTGCTTGATTCACGGCTGGCTCAAGCACATTATCTACGAGTGGTCCCGTAATGAGAAATGATAAGGGCATGGCAAATACTGCCAATTGCATAACCATCGCAAAAACGCGCCCCTGCATATCCGGGGGTATCTTTTTCTGCAAAATGGAATGAATGAGGGCGTTGGTCATTTTATAAGGCAGCGTCATGAGAAAAGCGATGATGATTAATGCCAGCGGCGTGCGAGCCATGCCAAATAATATCAAGCCAATGCCTGCCCAAGTGAGTCCGGGCATAATGGTGTGCATCCGAGTTTTTGTGCCTTGCCACACCATCGTTGCCAAGCCGCCTGCCACTAACCCGGCGCTGAAAACACCCCCAATGATGCCTGCAAATGTTTCTTCCCCGGTGATGAGGATAATGTAGGGTGTGAGCAGATTAAATGCGCCACCCGTGATGAAGTTCAAAAATGTAGCATACAAAATCGTGATAAACATGCCGCGCCGAACATAGACAAAGGCAAAGGCACCTTTGAGTTCTTGCCACATTGACCCCTGATGTTTGGCACCTTCATGGCTTTTACGCGGTTGCGGGATATGTACCTGCATCACAACCAACGCCGCAACTGCAAAAGTGATGAGGTCAATCAGCAAAACCCCTGCCACCCCAACGATGCCATATAACACCCCTGCCAATGCCGGTGCGAGTAAGCCAGCGGCAGGCGCGGAAATTTGGCGAATCGCGTTGGCGCGGTCACGCTGATCATCTGGTACTAACATTGTGATAGAGGCTTCTATAGCAGGCTGCTGAACCAACACAAACAGGGTTTGAACCAAGGTCGCGGCGTACAGCATCCACAATTGGAAAGTGCCAGTAGCGAATGCCAGCATCAATAAGAGGGTTGGCACGGCTTGTCCCGCATCCCCCAAAATAATTAGCCAGCGCCGATTTATTCGGTCGGCGATGACACCCCCAATGCCCGTTAATAGCATCATGGGGACGGTGGCAAAAATCGCCACTAACATGAGAGGGGTTGTGTCCCCAGTTTGCGTAAAGACCCAAACGCCAATGGCAAAACTGGTCATGCCGCTGCCCAAAATAGACAGAACTTGGGTCGCCATTAAGATATAGAAAGTGCGAATAGAATTTGGATTCATCAGGATTATCCATGTGTACGCGAGACCGCATTAATCACAATACGTTTTAGATGGATAAAAATGTTCAAATTTTGTTAAATCGCAGCCAATTCAGCGGTGGTTTTAATGGGTGTTGTTATGATGAGAGGGGTAGTCACTCGCAATTCTTGCTTGTAAGCTGTTGTAAGTGACGGGATTATCATGTCCTTCCACATAGCCCTGATATTGGTCGGAGATGAGATTTTCCACTGGGATTGTGGTTGTGGTTGCGGTCTCGGTTTGGTCATAAGCAGTTGGTGGATACAGACTATCGCCTAGGAACATGATACCGGCATCTGGCACTGCTACGGTGATAGAGTCGGCAGCATGATTGCCGCCAAGGTGCTGTAATTCTAACTGTATCCCGTTGTGTAAATGCAACGTGAGCCGACTAGAAAATGTGATGTGCGGTTGGTAAATCCGAAAATCACGCCAATCATCTGTGGCTTGCAACATAGCATGATTACGGGCTTGTACCTGAGGATTGCGCTGTGCCTCATCCCGCAGCGAAGCAGCATTCCAAGTGCGACTTGCCATCTGTTTCAGTTGTAGGGCGCATAAATCATGAGCGATGATGGTCGCTGATGGGAACATCATCGCACCAAATACATGATCCCAATGATGATGTGTGTAAATAATCATGCCCACCGGGGGAAACCCGCTGGCAATCAATTCGCCCTGAAGCATACGCGCATGGCGCAGTCCGTTGCCAGCATCCACCAAAATTGTGCGATGTGTATCCCGAATAATGCCCACATTGGGCTGCGGAATCGCCGGATTTAAGCCTTGCGGAAAGCGCCATACATGTTGTGCCAGATGTTCAATTTCTTGGAAAGGCATCGTCATCGAGCCAGCATATCCTCATGTAAAACGTTGATAGCGTTGTATCCCGTATGTGTAAGTTGTCAGGCTGGTGACGAATAGCGTTAAATCCGACCTAATAATTGTAAAATGGCATCGCCCGCCGCCAAACCAGACATATAAGCCCCTTCCATACGCCCACGCCCCCCAAAGGCATCCCCAGCGAAAAACAAGCCTAATTCTTTGACTTCAAACCAATCTTTTGGATGAGTCGTCAGCGGGACAGAATAGCGCCATTTTTTAAGTTGTGCTTCTTGAATGGTCGCGCCGGGCTTAAGATAGGGTGTGAGGATTTCTTTCAAATATGCCAAGGTGATGTCATCGGGGTCATCGTAATGCTGGCGGCTATATCGCGCTTCGACATGCAGCGTGACAATGCATTCATCAGGCGAAATCCCTTTGCTTTGGTTATCGGCAATCCAATAGACTGGTTTTTCAAAATTTTGGATAGCCCCCGGTTCGGGCAAATCCACACCACCACTGATAACGAACATCCCACACAAGCAGGGTCCATATTCAATGATTTCTAGGGCGGTGCGGTCTTGGGGTTTTAAAGGAATCGAGCTATCACTCAATAAATTGAGCGATTGAGGGACAGGCGCTGTCATCAATAAAACATCACTCTCGTGCGAGATACCCTCTTTACTGGTTAAACGCCACCCTTTTTCGGTTTTTTCAACAAATTCAACTTCAACCCCGGTATAGATATGGGGCAAGCCCTCTGCCAAATGTTTTGCGAGCGCGTTCATTCCTTGCGTAGCGACATAACGAGGATGACCATCTCCGGCGGTTCGTTTCAGGCTGCCATCGCTCCAGCCATAGCCCCAAATGCGAACAATGCCAGCGGCAAGCCAAGCCTCTATTTGTGCTTGGAAAGTGGACGTGCGGGCGGTAAAAAATTGGGCACCATGATCCGCGTTGCCATTGCCGATGCGCCGCGTTGCCAAGCGCCCGCCCACCCCAGTACCTTTATCCAACAGTTTGACCGTTACCCCTTGTTCATGCAGCCGCCGTGCTGCCATCAGCCCAGACAGCCCAGCCCCGACGATGATCACTTCTGTTGTCACGATGTTCGCCTTTCGCAAGTATCTCTATAGGTTATGATAACGATTGTGGGGGTTGTGTGCAACGAAGATTGTCTCTATTGCAACCTGTCATTTTGCTTATAATCTCTTGGGCATTTTTTGGTACTGTGAATGTGATAATAAAAGTTGACAATGGACAGTACAAAGTTGCAAGTCAGTGAAGCCTGATTTTGGTTCATCAAGAATAGATTTATCCCCCTAACCCATGGAGACAAGCCTTATGGTGAATACCCCCACGTTAATTATCTTGGCGGGCGGTGCATCCTCGCGCATGTGGCCCCTGCACGAAAAATCGCTGCTGCGCTTTGGCAATGAACCGCTGCTCCTTAGCCAACTTCGCATGTACGAATCGCTTGGTTTTGCGCGTGCCGTCATCGTTGCCAATCCGCACAGCCAAAATGCCATTCAAACCCTCGTCAGCCCGTTGCCTGACCATATGCATATTCAGGTAGTGACACAACCGGAACCAAAAGGCATGGGGGATGCGCTGTTACGCGCCGCCGAAGTGCTGCCGCAAGACAGCCCAATTTATGTGAACCAAGTGCATGATGTGGTTGAAGACCGCCTACATGTTGATATTTTAAACCAGTTTCGTGCCGACCCTAGTATGACGTATCTCGCCGGAATAGAACGCACTGAATATTTTCCGGGTGGGTATCTGATGGTCGATTCGCAAGGCTTCATCAGCGGCATTATCGAAAAACCAGCCCCGGAAAAACGCCCATCTAATTATGTCAGTTTTGTCGCGCATTGTCACGCCAGCAGCCAGCGATTATTTGATGCACTGCGGGCAGAATATGCCTGCAGTAACCCGGCAGATGATCATTATGAACGGGCAATGGACGCCCTCATGAAGCAAAATCCGTTTCGCATGGTTGGTTATAACGGGCGCTGGGATGCGCTAAAATATCCTTGGCACGTCTTGGATATTATGGATACTTTTTTGAAGCGGCTGAAAGGGCAAGAAATATCTTCCAGCGCCTTCATTTCGCCAATGGCGACCATTACGGGCGATGTGTATATCGGCGAAGGTGCCCGCATTTTCCCCGGGGCTGCCATCGTGGGACCGGCGTATATTGGCAACCGAACAATCGTGGGCAACAATGCCTTGGTACGTCATTCGATGGTCTTAGACCATTGCAACATCGGGTTCACCACCGAAGTCGCCCGCAGTTATGTGGCGGATGGGTGTCAAATGCACGCTTGCCGCGTATTAGACAGCGTTTTCGCGCCCAACGTCAATTTTAGCGCGGGCTGTACCACCGCTAATCTACGTATTGATAAACATAATGTCAAAAGTAGTGTCAAAGGCAATCGGTTGGATACGGGGCGCGATAAATTGGGCGCTATTATCGGAACGAATGCTTTCTTGGGTGTGGATGTGATGACTATGCCCGGCGTAAAAATTGGTGAAAATGCCGAAGTTGGACCCGGTACCCATATCCATGATGATGTGCCGGATAATGTGCGAATGTATGTCCAGCAAGAATATATCATCATTGAGAAATAAGTCTGCTGATAGTCCGGGGATAGCCAAATTCCAAAGAGCCGAGGGGAGAATTGACAAATTTTCTCCTCGGTCTCCCCAGACACTATTAATCCCTAAAATCATAAGACATATTCTTGCCCTTCACTTGTGTAACGCTTAGAAAAGTGTCACAATACACCCCAATACTCAGAACCTATCCAAAAATAGACGTTTTCGTAGGGTTGAAACTTGCTTCGCCCTACTCGCAAAATTTGCGGATAGAGATGGACTCTTTTACCGAATAACACTACCCAAACCACGCGCTGGCATCGCTCGCTAGTTTGATGTTAGTCAGGAACAAACGGAAAGTTCAATGGATCCGATACGCCTGATTACCAATGTGATTTATACCATTTCGCGGCTCATCAGTGCGCCTTTTTATTATCTATCCCAAGCGGTCGGCTTTGACCGTGTGATGAATAATATTCGGCGGCTGCGGATTGCGTTTTCGCAACCTTGGCGCAATTTCCGCTTGCCTGTGACCGGAGTGCAAGCGACTTGGCGGCGGGTACAGGTATTATTTGGCAATACGGCTGTAAAAATTCCCGGCATTGGTTCTTATCTCCAAGCCTTCAAAATCTCGCGGGAAGACAAAGCCGCGGATGCTGAATATGAAGAACTGGAATACATGCACGCGATTCAAGTTGAAAAAGCGGCGTATTCCCAGATTCATTTGATTCATAAAGGGACTCAGCAGCGCACCATCGTTCATATTGGTACCAGTGTTGGGCGCAGTGATTCGATTATTAATGAGTTTGCGGGCGGCACACATCCCCAAGTGCTGTTGCAATTCACCCAGATTAATGCCCAACGCTACGGCGCACCCGTGCTGTTGGAATACCTAGAAGGCAACAGCAAAATTCTTGTAGATACGGTTGAGGTGAAGGTCAAAAAATTTGCGCCTGTGCTTCCCGAAACCATCGTTCAGATTGACAATGATGAATACACCTGCGAATTATTCCGGGGAGAAGCACTGCCGCCAGTAGCACGGTTTGATGCTGGTTGGATAACCAGTGCTGGACCCGTGCGCCCATATAACGAAGATGCTATCGGCATTTTCCAGCATACTTACGGCTATTTGTTTGCCCTAGCGGACGGTGTGGGCGGCGGTGAAGCCGGCGAAATTATCAGCGAATTTGCTATCCAATATTTGTTGGCAACGTTTCATAAAAATGTTAAATATGATTTGGATTGGTACGCTATTTATCGTGAGGCATTCAAAAATATTAACCATGCTGTGCGCCAATATTCGCGCCAATCCGAATATGCGACGGCGGGAACAACACTCACCACTGTCGTCATTAAAGGCTGGGATGCCTTTATCGCCCATATTGGCGATTCGCGGGTGTATCACTATAGTGGTGGTACATTGCGCCAAGTGACGAAAGACCATTCGACGACCGAAGCGTGGCAACCGGAAAAAGAAGACAGCACCATCGAACAAACGGAAACTGCGTTTGTTGAGGTAGATGCGAGTGCCAAACGGCAATCCCGCCGCCCAGTGAATCGCAGTGTTTTATCGCGGGCGATTGGCAAAGCGGATGATATTGAACCGGATTTGCTGGCACTGCGCTTGCAACCGGGTGACCGCTTGCTGCTGTGTACGGATGGCATGAACAAAATCCCGGATGATGAATTGGCGGCATTGCTGACGACTCATACTATGTCACGCTTGCCAGAGCATCTTATGACGGTTGCCAACGAAAAATATTATAACAGCGATAACATTAGCATCATTGCTTTGGGGGTGGTACAGCGTCGTGAACCCCGTGACTCGTGGCGTCCGATTGCTTCGCCGCGTGTTTACACCGGATTTGACCCGCGCTGGTCACTGCGCTTAAAACCGCTTCCCAAACCCACGACGCGCAATCGCAATCGCGGTGCATGGTTAGCCCGCTTTGTGATGGCACTGGTTGTATTATTGGTTGCCGTTGGCATTGGTTTATTTTTGGGCAATCAATTGGCGTTATCGTCGGCGGCGCAAGCTCAGGCAAATATCACCCCGTCGCCCATCACGCCAACGCTGCTGCCCACGCGCACCCCACGCCCCACGGCAACCTATACAATTACGCCGTCCATCACGCCAACGCTGACACCTTCACTGGTACCCACCAGTACCTTAGCACCGCCGCCCACCAGCACCCTAGACACCAGTTTGTCTTATAATTTTCCCCAACAAGAGAACGATACGATGGCTTTGGCGATGTTACCTACACATACTCTCTTTAATGACAGTGAATCGGCGTTTGTATACCCGATGTTTGTATACCAACAGGCGGAGCAACAATGAAACGTGGCACATTTATTTCCCGGTGGATAGTATTGATTTTCCTGTTGGGATTGTTGACCTCCGGTCTTTCGGCGCAAACAGTTCGTTCACGTACATCGCAGCAGGAAGGTTTTTTGGCGTATCGCTGCGATTATCAAACGGGTACCAATACCGCGCTTATTTATGCCACGCTGCATGATGCGAATGGTTTGCCCATGCCGCCAGAACGCTATACATTGGTGGTGGCTTCCGCGGCGACAGCACAGACGATTCCGCCTCAGCGCGTAAATGTGACTCAAGCGACCCGCCGCGAACCGCTGCGAATGATTATTGTGTTGGATATTACCGATACGATGCCGTTGCAGAATGTGGTGCGGGCAATTAGCACGCAACTTGCTCCCCAATTAGAAGTCAGCGATGCGGTGGCGTTAATTACTTTTGGCGGTACTATCGCGCCGATTACGCCGTTTTATACCGATAAAAATCGCCTTATCAACGAAAATATGCTTGACCTTGAGCCGAGTTTTGGCGATAACCGTTTGTATGAAGTGATTCAAGAAGCCGTGAATCAATTGAGTTTGCAGCAAGATACGCGCCAAGTGGTGGTGGTCATCACTGATTCAGGGCGGCGCGAAGGCAGCACCGATCAACCTTCTGCCGCTGAAATTGGCACTCGCGCCCGCAATGCCAAAGTGCAGCTTTATCCACTTGGCATTCATCTTTACGATGAGCCTGATGATGACGAATTGATTGCGCTTGCTACAACATCCCAAGGCTATGCTTGGATTTACGATGAAGGCGCTCGTTCCAATAACGAAATTGCAGGTTTAGCCGTCGCTGACCGTCTGGATTCGCTGGTGGATACGCTCAACAGCGAAATTCGCATTGTGGTGGATATGCAAGGACAAACGCCCGATGCCAATGGTGAAGTGTTATTTGGGCTAACGGTACAATTAGATAGCGGGTTGATTCTTAACGACCAGATTGTTTGTCCACTGCCGCAGTTAAATCACAGCATTGCCTTCTTGCCCGGTGTCACGGATACCACGACTGCCGCCCCCCTCAATATTGGCGTTACAATCCAATCCGATTTAACCATTGAGCAAACCAGTGTTGTGTTCCGAGTCAATGATGAGCCAGTACAAAATTCCGATAGTACGACGTTTACCTTTAATCCATCGGATTTTCCGCCGGGAACGTATAGCCTCTCGGCAGAATTACGTGATACCAATGACAATATTCTAGCAACCACCGATAGGCGCGTGACGATTGCCACGCAGCAGGCGCTTGAACTGAACATCATTTCCGGCACCTTGTCCGATTTGAGCAATCCGATTCAGTTTGAAGCCGTGATTACGCGCTTCGACGCTAGTTTGCCACCAGTGCGTTTTACGATTAATGCCTTGTTGAATCCGACCTTAATTTATCCATTGGGGCAAGGTGCAGTCGCCATAAAAGCCGATGGACGCGCTATCATGACCGTAGATAATTTGCGGACAGAAGTCGAGCGATTGTTCCCCGGTATCAATAGCGGTGCAGAATTGCAGATTAATGCTTTTGTGCCGGCTACTACGCCGTTAGCGCCGCCGCTGGCAGTGAGCGAGATTATCACTTTTGCCTATACCCCGTCTGCGCCATTGGTACAGCCTACAGTTGCGAATAACACCACATTCATCGGTGGTACACCTACAAGCAATGCGACTGTTAACCCGGCGGTTGTTGTGCCAGCCGCCCCCGGCTTGATCATTGCTGGCAACCTCATTGACCCGGTAACATTGGCGGCTATCGCGCTTTCGGTGGCGCTCTTTATCATCAATATTTTGTTATTCCGGCAGGTAGGGCGGGCGCGTGTTCGGCGGCTCATCAATAACCCGGATAACCATGATTTGAGTGACCGCCTGATGTCTATCACTGTGCGACGCGAAGGTATGAAACAAACCCATGTGCTGACCAAAAAGACCGTGACTTTGGGGCGCGGGACGGGCAACGATGTCAACTTGGGCGATGATACCAATGTCTCGCGGGAACATGGCGTCATCATGTGGCGGCGTAAACGTTGGTGGTATTCCAACCGCAAGCCGCGTTTGCTGGCACGGATTGATGGGCGGCGGCATTATGGCTTTTTCTTAGGCGAACTGGAACCTGTGACCGAACTCGAAATCGGTAATGCCAAAATTTTCTTCCATTCCAGCAATCAGCAAGATGTGTCCGATATGACGAAAACGAATTTATAAAAATCAATTTCAAAACAGGGCATGATATATCATGCCCCTACACCATGTCGTTTTTGTAGGGGTTTGGCGTGCCAAGCCCAAAATGCATTGGCAATTTAATTTCTAAATCTGCATCATATCATCTCATGGAAATTTGCGATTAGAACGGAATTTTTCACGATGGCGACTCTTATTCCTATGTTAGCAACAACCGAAACCGCCGAAGAACAACTTCTTACCATAGAACTCCTCCGTGAAGATTAACGTATTTTTTTATGGCGCTGCTTAAACTTCTCACTACATTAGTGCAATCCAGCCAAAGTTATAGCTTTCCGGTGAGTGGGCGCGTGACCATGCGCCAGATTGCGGCATTTCTCCAGCGCAATCATCCCAATGTGCATCTCAATACGCTGGAAATGGCGTATCCTCTCGCTTCTGCCCGCCGTTTGCAAGATGCCGGGCTGCAAACAGGCGATCGATTGGCATTGTTTTTGCAACCCTCTCGTGCCGCTGTGCTGCCTGATGAGAACAAATCTGGCGATAAGATTTTGCGCTTCAAACGCGGCGAAACCGATATTGTGATTCGTGGCAAAAAAGGTGTTTTGGTAGGCAAACCGGATGATGCACGGGAATTATTGCCGGATGTGGATGTGCGCCATTTTATCGCGCCGCATTTGCTACCCTATGCCTCTCGTGGTTGTTTGTGGTTGCACTTTGAGGAAAATACGCGCACTTGGTTTGCCACTCGTCCGGGCGATACTCGTGTGATGATTGACGAATTTGAATTAAGTGCAGACCGTTTGCCGTTGGAAGGCACGCGCCGCGTCCGGTTTTTTCCGCCACCCGGCAATTATGATTATCCGCCGCATGACCGCCCTATCGGGGAATTAACGCTGCATGTCGAAGATGGGCCCAATACTGAGGATGCCTTCCCATTTGAAACTGGCTCTCATCGTTTGCGGCTGCAAACCGGCATAGAAAGCGCCAGTTATACCTTGCGGGCTTCGGGCAGTGTGCAACTGAGCCAATTGGTGAACGGCTTGGCACAGCATGAACAATTGCCGCTGAGTGCGGCGACGCGCCTGTATTTGCTGCGGCTGATTGCGCCAGAAACCACGCTGGACATGCTGAATCCGGGTGCTGATATGTTTTTATATGCGACGGTCGGCAGCGGGTTTACCCAACAAGTTTTAACTCTGCGCTCCGTATTAACGCCTAATTCGGTTTTTACACTGCCCACAGGCACACAAGATGAAGAAAAAATTATTGGCTGTCGGCGGCAAGCCTTCCCCCGCGACGCGCTGCTGGATGTAGATTTATACGATGTGTTGGCAGGGCAAATAGCCCCGCTTGTTTTGAATGCCTTGCCGTATCATCAAGCTCGGCTAATTTACCGGGCTGCCGATAATAGCTGGTGGCTTCGCGCTGAAGATAGTTCAGATGTACCCCTGTTTTTGAATCATACCCGCGTGACTGGGGGTGTGCTGCGTTTAACTTCGGGTGATGTCATCAGTTTTGGACCCGGTGGTCAAGAAACCTATGCGCGTTTGGAAGTGGAAATGGCATTTCAAAAAGAATAAGCCCTATAGGGTTTACCTACTCGAATATAACGATTTAGTTACAATGACTGTTAAAAACTGATTGAATTTTGTTTTAATTTATGATTAGGATGCTTGCCCAAGAGTACTTCTGCCTTTATACTGAAACTATCTCTTGAAACTATACCATATTGATAAAAGCCTTTTATGAATTTAGATAGCCTTCGTTATCTACAAACCTCTCTCGCCCGCATTGATAATTTGATTCGGGCGGCTGTCCAGCGGGCGCAGTCGGCAGAGCATAATCCCGCCGATGCTTTGCGTGGGCTAATTATTTCCGAAGACGAAATCGAAAATTTATTAGACCGCCCGCCGTTGGTCAGTTTGTGGAATGATGATGGCGCAGATAATGCTTTTCTGCCGCCGATTGAAACTGGCGATGATGTGCTGTTTCAACATCTTGTGCGCTTGTTTGATTTGTCGCTGTTGGATAGTTATATTTTATTGCTTTGCCTTGCCCCAGAACTTGACCGCCGTTATGAGCGTTTATTCGCCTTTTTGCACGATGATGTCTCGCAGCGCCGCCCCACTGTCAATTTATTGATGAATGTGCTGGCGACCGATTTAACGGGACGCTTCACCGTCTGGGAACGCTTGTCGCTGGAAAATCCCCTACGCCGGTTTCATTTGGTTGAATGTGTTCCTGATTCAAATCGTAGCGATGCCCCATTTTTGGCGCACTATGTCCGGGCTGACCACCGCATTGTTGCCTATTTGCTGGGTGAAACCCAACCGGATACGCGGCTGAAACATGCCGTTAAAATCGAAACCGATGCCGATATTCTACCCGTACCGAATCCGCTGCCTGCACCGAGTGATGACAATATCATGTTTTACCTGCGCGGCAATGACCACACTGCCCGCCGCGAAACCGTCATGCAGTGGTGTGTCGCCGCTGGGATGCCGCTGGTAACGGCTGATTTGGCACTGCTACGCGAATTGGAGATTGATTTTAATCTAGCATGGCGCTTGGCACTGCGCGAAGCCTATTTGGCAGATGCGGTGCTGCTGTTGGAAAAATGGGATGCTGCTTTGGAAGACCATAGTTCCCAACCAGTGCCTGCCTTATGGAACGCTATTTTAGATTATCCGCGTCCGGTCTTTTTAGCGGGTAAAAGCGATTGGGAAGCCCGCGATATGTTCCGCACGCGGCGCATTCTGCGCGTCCAGTTTGATACGCCTGCTTATCCAGAACGGCTTGATACTTGGACAAAAGTGCTGCAATTTTACGAAATCAACGTGAATGGCAGTGTCGCGCAAGAATTGGCGCAAAAATTTCGATTCACGCAGCGCCAGATTGCCCGCGCTATCAGCACTGCCGCCGATATGGCTGCCTCCAATGGGCGCGAAACTGGATATGCTGATTTACTGGCTGGGGCGCAGGCACACGCTAGCTTGCGCTTAGGGCAGCTTGCCGGACGCATCATTCCGCGCTATGAATGGAATGATTTGATTTTGCCACCAGACCCATTAAAGCAACTCGGTGAAATTGTAGACCGGTCACTCTACGCCCATCGCGTGATGCAAGAGTGGGGCTTTAATAAAAAAGTTGCCCCTGTTGCCCGTGTCAGTGCTTTGTTCGCTGGCGACAGTGGTACAGGCAAAACAATGGCAGCAGAAGTCATCGCCCATATGCTCGGTTTGGTATTGTATCGGGTGGATTTATCGGCAGTCGTCAGCAAGTACATTGGCGAGACCGAGAAAAACCTGAGTGCTATTTTTGAAGAAGCGCGTTCTAGCAATGCCATCTTATTTTTTGACGAAGCCGATGCCCTCTTTGGCAAACGTTCCGAAGTCAAAGATGCGCGTGACCGCTATGCCAACGTCGAAATTGCCTATCTGCTGCAACAAATCGAAGGCTATGATGGCATTGCGATTTTAGCAACCAATTTGCGCCAAAATTTGGATGAGGCGTTTACACGCCGCTTGGATTTTATGATTGATTTCCCATTCCCTGAACCGGAATATCGGGAACGCATTTGGCAAGTGCATTTTCCACCGCCCGCCCCCCTTGGTAACGATGTAAGTTTCACCGAGATTGCTCATCAGTATCGTTTGGCTGGTGGCAATATTCGGAACGCAGCGTTAGCATCGGCGTATCTTGCGGCGGCAGATGGGAATGTGATTACGATGCAGCATATCCGCCATGCGGTGCGCCGTGAACATCAGAAAATGGGGCGGTTGTTGGATTAGTTTTTAGCTGTTGGAGTCTCTTTTATTAATATCATAATTCGTTTTTATCTTCTCTCTCAGTGAAATCTCGGTGTTCTCAGTGTCTCTGTGGTTCAAAATTGCGGTAAATGACAAATCTAAAACAATCTCTTAGTTGTTGGCGGTAAGCAATGTGATAGTTGGAACAAAATTTTCTTAAAAATGCCCATTATGTAGTAGCGCGTATATCGCGCTCCTCTCAACATCAAGGAGGGCAATCATGTTACATGATTTTGACAAGACCTTAGAAAAAATTATTTATACCGAAGGCAAAATCCCTAAATCCGATGTGGATATTGCTTTTGATGCCCCCGATGGCGAATGGTCGTCACGCCTGAGCAAACCGACCATTAACTGCTGGTGCTTTGACGTGCGCGAAAACCTGAAGTTACGCGCTACAGAACGCCAAGTGACGGTGAATGGTCAGCGTGCCGATGTCAAAATGCCGTTGCGCCGCTTTGATTTGACCTATTTGGTCACGGCTTGGGCGCGAAAAATAGAAGACGAACATCAATTGTTGTGGCGGGCGCTCGCTGCGTTGAAGCGTACCACCAGCATCAAAGCCCGCGATGGCGAAGGCAGTTTGCGCTATTTGCAGTTTGATATTCCGCTGTTGGTGGCAACCCCCTCAGATCATCCCGTGAATCTCGTGGATTTGTGGGGCGTGCTGAATAACGTGATGCGGGTCGGCTTTACTGTTGTTGCCACGCTGGAAATGGAAGTCTTCCCGGCAATAGACACGCCGTTGGTGCTGGAAGCTCGCGCCCGTGTGGGCTTTGCGGAAAATCCGCCTGATAAAGAACTCACCTTGTTGGATGCTGAAGCGATTATTGCATCCGCTAATAAATCCGACTCATCGGATGAAAATGGTATCAAATCGGATTAATTCAGGAGGTGCTTGACCACAAACTATGTTTTTCCGATATAATCTTCATAAGCAGTGTTTATAGGCAGCTAAAGGAGACACACAATGCCAAGTTATCTCTCTCCCGGCGTATACATGGAGGAAGTTGATAAGGGTACTAAGCCGATTGAAGCCGTCGGTACCGCCGTCGCCGCTTTCATCGGTTATACCGAAAAAGCCTCCGAATTAAAACATGGTGAAAGCGTGTCGTTGTTGGGTAAACCCACCCTCGTCACCAACTGGAGCCAGTATGTCGCCCGATTTGGTGGTTTTGTAAAAGGCGCTTATTTACCAGATTCTGTATATGGTTATTTTGCTAATGGTGGCAGCATTTGTTATGTCGTTAGCATCAAGACCCTCGGTGCATCGGCACCCGGCACGGGTAAAGCCGCCGCAGCGGAAATCCCAGCGTCTACCGATAAAAAACGGGCTGCGTTGAGCTTTAAAGCCAAGGATTCTGGCACTTCCGGTAACAACATCGAAGTTGAAGTTAAAACCGTGACACCACCTGCCCCGGCAGAAGGTGCTGATGCCAAAGCCATTGCCCCTAACAGCTTCAATGTGGTCGTCAAAGTGAATGGTCAAACTGCCGAAACGCATACTGACCTGACCCTTGCCAAAGGCGACAATAACGTTCAGACCGTATTAGATACTAAATCCAAACTTATTACCGTTGAAGTAGCGGGCAAGGGCGATTTGATGCCTGCCGATGGCGCATATGCGTTGGCAGGTGGTGCGGTGGACGAAAAGAAAGTCTCGCTGGCGGATTATCAGGGCAGTTCGGCGAATCGTACTGGCTTGGGTGGTTTGGAAGCGTTGGATGATGTGACGATGGTGTGTGTGCCGGATTTGATGTCGGCATACGAAGCCAAAGAAATTGATATGAAGGGCGTGCAGGCAGTCCAACAAGCCATTATTGATTACTGCGAATTGGTGCGTTATTGCTTCGCCATCATTGATTGCCCGCCCGGCATGAGTCCTTCAGAAATTAAAGAATGGCGTTTGACGGTCAATTACGATACCACCCGCGCCGCGCTTTATTATCCATGGATTGAAATTGCCGATATGACTGGCAACAACGGGCGTACCCGTTTGATACCGCCGTCGGGGCATGTGGCTGGTGTTTATGCCCGCACCGATGCCACCCGCGGCGTCCACAAAGCGCCTGCTAATGAATTGATGCGTGCCACCTTGGGCTTGGAAATTAACATCACCAAAGGCGAACATGACCTGCTGAACCCAATTGGGATTAATGCGGTTCGCTCGTTCCCCGGTCGTGGCATTCGTATTTGGGGCGCTCGCACCCTCAGCAGCGACCCGTCGTGGCGCTATATTAACGTGCGTCGCCTGTTTAACATGATTGAAGAAAGTATCGAAAATGGCACCCAATGGGTTGTTTTTGAACCGAATGACCCGTTCTTGTGGGGGCGCGTCACCCGCGATGTGTCGTCCTTCTTGCGGAATGTCTGGCGTACTGGGGCGCTCTTTGGCAATAACCCCGAAGCCGCGTTCTATGTGAAATGTGATGAGGAAACCAATCCGCCGGAAGCCCGCGATTTGGGTCAATTGGTGGTTGAAATCGGTATTGCGCCGGTTAAACCCGCCGAGTTCGTCATCTTCCGTGTCAGCCAATGGCAACCGGGCTGATCGTAAGTGTTGTTTCGTGGGGGTACAGGCGGACGCAAGTTCGCCTGTACACAAGTGGCATGAGTTGTTACAGAATTTGGGTTCATTTTTGCCAGTGTTAAGGAGACATCTACTATGGCAGCAACTAAAGATGCGATCAGCGGCGATCCCTTAGTGAGCGCCCATTTTGAAATTGTGGTTGGAAAATTAACTGGTTATTTTACCGAATGCTCAGGTTTGGGGTCAGAAAGTGAAGTCATTGACCACAAAATTATGGCAACCGGTGCCAAAGAAACCATCGTCCGTAAAGTGCCGGGTCGCTTGAAGTGGGGCGATGTCACCATGAAACGCGGCATCACTGCCAATATGGATATGTGGGATTGGCGCAAACAGGTTGAACAGGGCAAAGTGGATGAAGCTCGGTTGGATGGCAGTATTTTGATGTATGACCAAAATTTGAACTTGGTGGCACAGTGGGACTTTGTGAAGGGCTGGCCCTCAAAAATTTCTGGTCCGAGCCTGAAATCCGATGACAACAGCATCGGCGTTGAAGAAGTTACTCTTGTTCATGAAGGCATCAAGCGCGTGAAATAACGCTCACCTAGGGGAGTAGTATCCGGGATGTTGCAAACCACATTCGAATTTGTTCTGCCCAAAGGGTATCTGGATGAACGCGGTGTCCTACATCAACATGGGACAATGCGGCTGGCAACTGCCCTGGATGAAATTACTCCCCTGCGTGATCCGCGGGTTCGCAATAACGAGGCGTATCTGGTGATTGTCTTGTTGGCACAAGTGATTACGCGCTTGGGAACTTTGTCCGCCGTGACGCCCGCTGTGATTGAAGGTCTATTCGCGGCAGATATAGCCTATCTGCAAAATTTGTATCGTCAGTTGAACGATGCTGAAATTCCGCTGGTGCAAGCGGTCTGCCCCAATTGTGGGCATGAGTTTGAGGTGGAGATGCCATTGCCGGGGGAATTTTAACCTACCCCCTCGCCCGTCTGCATGAGGAGGTAGCGTTCATAGCCGCAGCACTCGGTTGGAGTCATCAGGAAATCATGAATATGACCCACGCAGAACGCGCCCGGTGGGTCGCCCAAGTGAACGAGATGAACCGCCGCTTGCTGAAATAACCGCAGACAAGACACTTATAAGGGATAGTTTGAAGCCGTATGCCAGAAAAAAATGATGCCAATAAAGAACGATTTTCTGATGACACTATTCGGCGTGTAGCGGAACGAGTTTGGCAGTTATGGCGGGAAGAACTGCGCCGCGAACAAGAACGGCGTAGCAAGCCCGCAGGGAGAGCGTAACCATGTTGGGAGCAATCCGGGTCGCCGCTGCGATTTATGAGCAGTTTGAAGCCTATACCACCTGTCACTTTCAGGTCTTGGTAGATGGTATTCCGTTGGCAGCGTTTAGCGAATGTACGCTACCGAGCCTAGAGGTGGAGACAGGCGATGAAATCAAAGAAGGTGGTTTATACAATTACACCCATAAACTGCCGTTACGCATCAAAAATGGCACTGTTACGCTCAAACATGGGTTGGTGCGTGGGAATGTTTTGATGCAGTGGTATTTGCAAATGCTCAAGGGTGATTTTAAAAAAGCCAAACGAGAAGTTGCTGTCGTTGTTTTGGAACAGGATTTGATTCCGATAATGGTGGTTGCTTTTCGGGATGCCATGCCAATCAAATGGTCTGGTCCCAAACTTAATTCGGGTGAGAATGCTGTGGCAATTGAAGAACTGACTTTTAATTATACCGAACTTATTGTCGTCTGATGAAGCAGTCCAGAGATTGATAGACGCTGCTATGCTAGGCTTAAACGTGAAAATTGTCGGGGATGGGCAATTTGTCATCCCTGTTAAAACCCGAACAGCAATAGTGGGGAAAAGTGGGGTTGCGTATGGCAGACGATAATGCACGCCGATTTATACCATCTGGTCTCCGAATGCGGAATTTTGCCCGTCGTCTGCTTCGGACATATGGCACGCCTGAAACGAATATCCCCAGTTCACCTGCACCGGATTTATCTCCGTCGTGGCAAAAAAATTCAGAAGAACCACTGGTGTGGCGCTCACCAGATGCCTCAACAGCGCCAGAAGCCTCCACTAGAGTTACACCTGTTCCGCCTGCACCACCAACACCGCAACCCATTGTGGCATCGGAACCGATGTTTGCCGATGAACCCCAATCGCAGGTGGATGTGACACCGACCGCCAGCGACACGGATGATGCGTTGCTGCGTATTTTGCGGGCGCATGAGGCACGGCGTGGTAAACGCCCAGAGATTCAACCTACACGTAACCCAAGCGAAGGTGGCGAAACCGGGCGACCAGCAGGCAAACGGCGGCGGGCTTCTTTCGATTATATGGTGACAACGCCGTTACAACAGGATGCGGATACACCGCCGATGCAGCGTCAATCTGACCGGTCTTCAACATCTTCTGAAACAAGTACTGCTCCCGCGCCAAGTGAAAGTGATGATGACTCATCGTTATCGCTGCCATTGACCAATGCGCCTCCTGATGAAAATGCCGGTATGTCCGATGAAGTCCGTGCCTTGTTTGAACGTGCCACCGCACCGCAATCAGTGCAGCGTGAAGATGCCGACTTTGGCGACTCATCGAGCGAACAACCGATACAACGCAAATCGCAACGTCGAAACATTGTGCGGCGCGAAGAGGCTGATTTAGGCGACGCATCGGGCGAACAGCCGATACAACGTACACCACAGCGCCGAAATATTGTGCAGCGTGAAGACGCTGAATTGGGCGAAGAACCGATACAACGCACGCCACAACGCCGAAATATCGTGCAGCGTGAAGATGCTGAAACAGGCATGTCGGCGGAAGCGCAAGAATTATTCAATCGAGCGACCGCGCCCCAAGCCATCCAGCGTGAAGATGCTGACTTTGGCGATACTTCGAGCGAACAACCGATACAACGCACGCCACAACGCCGAAATATCGTTCAGCGTGAAGATGCTGATTTAGGCGACGCATCGAGCGAAGAACGGATACAGCGTACACCACAACGCCGAAATATCGTTCAGCGTGAAAACGATGCTGAAACAGGCATGTCGACAGAAGCGCAAGAGTTGTTCAATCGCGCGACCGCGCCCCAAGCCATCCAGCGTGAAGATGCTGACTTTGGCGATACTTCGAGCGAAGAGCCGATACAACGCAAAGCGCAACGCCGAAATATTGTGCAGCGTGAAGACGCTGATTTAGGTGATACATCGGGCGAAGAACCGATACAACGCACGTCACAACGCCGAAATATTGTGCAGCGCGAAGATGCTGCTGAAACAGGCATGTCGGCAGAAGCGCAAGAATTATTCAATCGAGCGACAGCACCTCAAGCCATTCAGCGTGAAGATGCTGATTTGGGCGATACTTCGAGCGAACAACCGATACAACGCACATCGCAACGCCGAAATATTGTGCAGCGTGAAGACGCTGATTTAGGTGACACTTCGGGCGAAGAACCGATACAACGCACGCCACAACGCCGAAATATCGTGCAGCGCGAAGATGTTGGTGAAACAGGCATGTCGGCAGAAGCGCAAGAATTATTCAATCGAGCGACCGCGCCCCAAGCCGTTCAGCGCGAAGATGCGGACTTGGGCGAAGAACAGATACAACGCACGCCACAGCGCCGAAATATCGTGCAGCGTGAAGATGCTGCTGAAACGGGCATGTCGGCGGAAGCGCAAGAATTATTCAATCGAGCGACCGCGCCACAAGCCATTCAACGCGAAGACGCTGACTTAGGTGATACTTCGAGCGAACAGCCAATACAACGCAAGGCACAACGCCGAAATATCGTGCAGCACGAAAATGATGCTGACTTGGGCGATACTTCGAGCGAACAGCCGATACAACGCAAGGCACAACGCCAGAATATCGTGCAGCGCGAAAACGATGCTGAAACAGGCATGTCAGCGGAAGCACAAGAGTTGTTCAATCGCGCGACCGCGCCACAAACCCTTCAGCGTGAAGATGCGGACTTGGGCGAACAGCCGATACAACGCACATCGCAACGCCGAAATATCGTGCAGCGCGAAGATGCTACTAAAACAGGCATGTCAGCAGAAGCGCAAGAATTATTCAATCGAGCGACAGCACCTCAAGCCATTCAGCGTGAAGATGCTGATTTGGGCGATACTTCGAGCGAACAGCCGATACAACGCACATCGCAACGCCAGAATATCGTGCAGCGCGAAGACGCTGACTTGGGCGACCTATCGAGCGAACAGCCGATACAACGCACATCGCAACGCAGAAACATCGTGCAGCGCGAAGATGCTGATTTAGGCGACACATCGGGCGAACAACCGATACAGCGTACACCACAACGCCGGAATATCGTGCAGCGTGAAGATGCTGGTGAAACAGGCATGTCGGCGGAAGCACAAGAATTATTCAATCGCGCGACCGCGCCACAAACCCTTCAGCGCGAAGATGCTGATTTAGGCGACCTATCGAGCGAACAGCCGATACAACGCACACCACAACGTCGAAATATTGTGCAGCGCGAAGATGCTGATTTAGGCGACACATCGGGCGAACAACCGATACAGCGTACACCACAACGCCGGAATATCGTGCAGCGTGAAGACGCTGGTGAAACAGGCATGTCGTCAGAAGCACAAGAATTGTTCAATCGAGCGACTGCGCCACAAACCATTCAGCGCGAAGATGCCGACTTAGGTGATACATCGAGCGAACAGCAGATACAACGCACACCGCAACGCCGAAATATCGTGCAGCGTGAAGACGCTGCTGAAACAGGCATGTCGGCGGAAGCGCAAGAATTATTCAATCGAGCGACTGCGCCACAAGCCATT